>NZ_JBVHLW010000023.1:0-107532 GCF_055558795.1 Streptomyces sp. NPDC025618
CCCCCCCCCCCCCCCCCCCCCCCCCCCCCCCCCCCCCCCCCCCCCCCCCCCCCCCCCCCCCCCCCCCCCCCCCCCCCCCCCCCCCCCCCCCCCCGTCCGTGCGAGGCCGGAGCCCCGGTCAGTTCAAGGTGATCTGACGGTTGGTGAGGCCGCCACGGGCGCGCCGCTCCTCGGCCGTCAGCGGCGCGTCGTCGGCGAGCGCCGCGGCCAGCCGCTCCGCGAACGCGGCGGCCGGCTTCTCGACGTCCTCCGCGCGCACCGCGGTCGGCAGATCCCACACCGGCACGGTCAGGCCGTGCGCGCGGAACGAGCCCACCAGGCGGGTGCCTTCGCCCAGGGAGGACGTGCCCGCGGCGTGCAGCCGGGCCAGGGCGTCCAGCAGCTTCTCCTCCGGGTGGGTCATGACCCAGCGCAGGTGGTTCTTCTCCGGGGTCTCGCACCAGTAGGCGGCGTCGACGCCGGACAGCCGGACCGTCGGGATGGCGGCGGCGTTGGCGCGGTCCAGGGAGGCCGCGACCTCCCCGGTCGCGTTCTCGGCGTTCTCGACCCAGAAGTCGAAGCCCTTGTGCACGACGGGTTCGAACGGCGCCGACGTCTCCAGCAGGTCCTGCAGACGCGGCCCGTCCGTACCGGTGCGCTCGGCGGCCACGGGGCTGCCGGGAGGCGCCGTCAGGGCGCGCTGGAGCGTGTGGGCCAGGTCGCGGCTCAGGTCGCCGGACGCGGTGTCGTTCTGGAGGCCCAGCAGGACGGCGCCGTTGTCCCGGCGGAGTGCGGGCCAGGCCATGGGCAGCACGGTGGCCAGCGTCACCGACGGCACGCCCTCCGGCAGGCCGCCCTTGAGGGTGAGCTCCACGGTCGCGGCGGGTACGAGCTCGCGCAGCGCGACCCAGTCGGCCTCGCCCGGCAGGCCCTCGAAGGGGCGCTGGACGAGCTCGGCCACCGCGTGCGCGGCCTCGCGGCCGTGGCACGCCTTGTAGCGCCGTCCCGACCCGCACGGGCAGGGCTCACGGGCACCGACGACGGGGATCGGGCCGTCGACGGCCGACGGCGTGGCGGCCTTGGTCTGGGGGCGGCGCTTCTTGGCCATGGTGAGCGGGTCTCCCGTTGGGGTGCGGATATGTGCGGCGAGCCTAGCGGCAGGCCGTGCCGCGGGGCCGCCGCGCGCCGTGTCCCCGCCGGACGGGCGCGTCCGGCGCGGCACGCGTGACTCCAGGGCTCCGGAGGGCGTGACTCCGTCTTGAGGCGGCACGGCCGCGCGTGGCGGAGCCGGAGGGCGGGGCGAGGCCCGCGGGACGCGAGGACGGTGTCGCGGCCGGACGGCGGATGAGCCGCCGCCGGGCTGGAGACGTCGCCGACGGACTGGAGGAGAGCCGTCGCCGATGCTGCGCACGAGTCGGAGCCAGCCCCGGAGCAGCCAGGCGTCGCCACCAAGCCGGAGCCGCCGAGACAGAGCCGCCAGGCCAGAGCCGCCAGGCCGGAGAAGAATGAGGACCGTACGCCGACGGCGCCCATGTGAACGCGGCCAGTGTGGTGATGGGGTGCCGCGGATCCGCGGACTTCCGACGTCCGCTCCGCGGGGCACACCGGCCGTACGCAGGCGCTTCCGAGCGCGCCCGCTCATGACGACCGCGCTGGTCTACGCGCGTCGCATCGTCGTCATGCCAGCTCGTCGATATCCGTGAACGCCATCTCGGGTGCCAGCTCCATCCGCGTCGTGAAGCTGTCACGCGCCGACAGACGGGCCCATACGGTCACCTCGCCACAGGCATCCCGTACGCCCCAGTCCTGGGAGAGGGCGCTGATGATGTTCAGGCCGCGGCCCCCGCGCGCGGTCACCGAAGGTGTGGCCGGAAGTGGCCGGGTCGGGCCTCCCCCGTCCGTGACCTCGACCGTGAGCCGGCCGTGCGCGTCGAGTCTCCAGGCGGCACGTATCCCCCCGTCCTTCCCCCCGTCTCTGTCGCCGTTCTCCGGACTCAGCGGGCGCCCGTGCCGGTACGCGTTGCTGAGCAGCTCCGAAAGGATCAATACAGCGTCGTCGATGACCGAATCCGTTACCCCGCTGATGCGCAGATCCTCACGCATCCGGTGTCTTGCCTGGCCCACACCGGTTGGACCATGGGGTACGGCCATGATCGACGACGTGGGCACCTCCTGTGCCACCACCAACGCCACCCCCGAGACCTCCTTTGCCCCACGTCAGGGGATGGATGCCCCAATGGACTGGACCGGAAACCGGCCATCCCGGAGACGGTGGGGCACTCGGCGAGGTCGAACACGCACCGAACGCGCCGGTGCACTCCATGTAATGGAGCTACAGCCGGCCGAGCTGTGAAAGCACCTGTTTGGGCCGGTTCGTGATGACCGCGTCCACTCCCGCGCGGACACACAGTTCGACGTCGGCCGGGTCGTTCACCGTCCACACGTGGACCCGGTGCCCCGCGCGGTGCACCCGCGCCACGTAGCCGGGGTCCTTCCGTACGATCCGGATGCTCGGCCCCGCGATCCGTACACCCGCGGGCAGCCGGCCGTCGCGGTGGCGCGGGGAGACGAACTGCATCAGATAGACGGTCGGGATGCTCGGGGCGCCCGCCCGCACGCGGTGCAGGGAGCGCGCCGAGAAGCTCATCACGCGCACCGGTGAGGGCTCGCCCGCGGGCGGCTCGGTGAGGCCGAAGCGGCCCAGCAGGTCGAGCAGCTTCGCCTCGACCTGGCCCGCCCAGCGGGTCGGATGCTTGGTCTCGATGGCCAGCTCGACGCGGCGGTCCGCGTCGACGACGAGTTCGAGGAGCCGCTCCAGGGTGAGGACGGAGGTGGCGTCCAGATCGGGCTCCTCCTCGTCCGTGGCCATGCCCTTCCACGAGCCGAAGTCGAGGGTGGAGAGGTCGGCCAGTTCGAGGGAGGAGACCGCGCCGCGGCCGTTGGACGTGCGGTTGACGCGGCGGTCGTGGACGCAGACCAGATGCCCGTCGGCGGTGAGGCGCACATCGCACTCCAGCGCGTCGGCGCCGTCCTCGATCGCTTTGCGGTAGGCGGACAGGGTGTGTTCCGGAGCGTCCTCGGACGCTCCGCGGTGGGCGATGACGGCGAGCGGGTGGCGCTCGGGGCGGAGGTCCCGGGCCGGGTGCGCATAGGTCACCGCGTTATGGTGCCACCGCCTGGCACAATCGCGCATGCGCACTGTTTGCCTTGTTTGCCCCGGAGTAAAGGGCTACAGGTCCGGTCACAGGCTCCGCTTACGGTGGTCTGACGTGTCATGGGAAAAGCTGGCAGCAGACCGGATCCATGGCATGAGCACGGGGGTGTGCCCGTAGCCAAGGCCGGGCGCCGCGCATGACACTGATGTGCACCTGACGATGCACGTGATGAGGAGAGAGCTGTGAGCACCGAGAACGAGGGCGCTGCCGTTCCGCCTGCGCCCGGCCCGGGTACGACGCCTGCGGCGTCGGCAGCCGAGCCGGAGCGCCCCGTTCCCTCCGTACCGCCGGTGCCGAGTGCTCCGCCGGCGGCCGGTGAGGGGGCGGCCCCTTCCGCTCCGGCTTCCGCTCCCGCAGCCCCTTCCGCCCCCGCTGACGCGCCCGCTCCGGCGGAGACGGCGCAGCTTCCCGCGGCCGGTGCGGGTGAGGAGAGCGCGCCCGCTCCCGCCCAGGCCGCCGCGCCTCAGCAGCAGACCGCCGCCTTCGCGCCGGGCGCGGCGCCCGGTCAGCACCAGCCCGGCGCGCAGGGCGGCTGGTACGGCGGTGGGCCCGGCCCGCAGCAGCCGTACGGCGGCGCGCCCGCGGCCCCCGGCGGCCCGACCGGCGTGTGGGGCGCGCCGGGCGCCTACCCCCCGCCGCGCAAGCGCGCGGGCGGCCTCGTCGCCGCCGTCCTGGCGGCGGCCCTCGTCGCGGGTGGCGTCGGCGGCGGCATCGGCTTCTGGGCGGCGGACCGCAACAGCGGTGAGTCGTCGACGACGCTCACCGCGTCCGGCGACCCGAAGACGGAGAGCCGTACGCCCGGTTCCGTGGCGGACATCGCGAGCAAGGCGCTGCCCAGCGTCGTCACCATCGAGGCGCAGAGCGGCGGCGGCGAGGGCGGCACGGGCACCGGCTTCGTCTACGACAAGCAGGGCCACATCCTGACGAACAACCACGTCGTCGCGTCGGCGGCGCAGGGTGGCGGCAAGCTGACGGCGACGTTCTCCAACGGCAAGCAGTACGACGCCGAGGTGGTCGGCCGCGCGCAGGGTTACGACGTGGCCGTCATCAAGCTGAAGGACCCGGCCGGCGCGGCCCTCAACCCCATCCCGCTCGGCGACTCCGACAAGACGGCGGTCGGTGACGCGACGATCGCGATCGGCGCGCCCTTCGGTCTGTCCGGCACGGTCACCACCGGCATCGTGAGCGCGAAGAAGCGGCCGGTCGCCTCCAGCGACGGCGGCGGCACGGGCAACGCCTCGTACATGAGCGCCCTCCAGACCGACGCGTCGATCAACCCGGGCAACTCCGGCGGGCCGCTGCTCAACGCCCAGGGCGCGGTCATCGGCATCAACTCCGCCATCCAGTCCGCCAACAGCGGCGGCGGCTTCGGCGGCGGCCAGCAGCAGGCGGGCAGCATCGGCCTCGGCTTCGCGATCCCGATCAAGCAGGCCAAGAACGTCGCCGACCAGCTGATCAAGACCGGCAAGCCGGTCTACCCGGTCATCTCGGCCACCCTGAACACGCGGGAGTCCGGCAACGGCGCCAAGATCGCCTCCGGCGGCGACGGCAGCGCCCCGGCCGTCACGCCGGGCGGCCCGGCCGACAAGGCGGGCCTGAAGGCCGGCGATGTGATCACCAAGCTCGACGACACGGCGATCGACAGCGGCGCCACCCTGATCAGCGAGATCTGGACCCACCGCCCCGGCGACAAGGTCACGGTCACCTACACCCGCGACGGCAAGCAGGCGACGACGGAGATCACCCTGGGCCAGCGCGAGGGCGACCGGAACTGACATCCCACGGCCATCCCCCGGCCAACCGACCCTGCACGCACCAAATGAGCAGACGGTAGGCTGTACCCGCTCCGCAGCAGGTGGGCGGGTGCGGGGAGGCTTGCCCGAGCGGCCTAAGGGAACGGTCTTGAAAACCGTAGTGGCGGCAACGTCACCGTGGGTTCGAATCCCACAGTCTCCGCCATATGCGCGTTAGCGCAGGTCAGAAGAGGTGTCCCTGGGTGGGGCACCTCTTTCGCGTTGGGGGCTGTCTCACCTCGTACCGCCTGTTTCCCAGCTCTAACCGGCGCGTGCGGACCAGGCGCGGACCAAGGTCCGGGCGGTCGTGTGTCCGCTCTCAGCCTTAGGGCTTGTCCGGTGGGTCGGCACCGATCCGTGGGACACGCCTTCGGCCCGCCCGGCTACTGTAATCCGCCGATGTCAGGGGCAGGAGTCAATGCGGACCGAGCCGATGGTCACGGACGGGTTGAAAAACATGGGGCTTGGGCCCTGCCTAACGACGTTGCCTGTGCAGTTACGGAACTGGAAGACGGTCATGCTCCCGCTACCCGCCCTGCTGCCAACCGCGACGCTTTGGATGTGGGTGGTCAGGGACGGATTGACACATTGCCCGACGCTGACTTCCCGAGAGCTGACGGTCGTGCCGTCGTCGACTTGAAGTGAACAGGTGGCAAGAGGGGCGGCTGAGGCGGCGGTTGCGAGGATGAGGGCGGCCCCGAGTGATCCGATGGCGCTGCTGGTGCGGGCGAGCCAGGGCAGGGATGGCATGGGTGGCCTCCAAGTGTGGTCGCTGCTGTGCGCGTGCACTCCCAGGTAAATCATCTGATCGTGGGACAGTTAACGCAATCACTCACAGGAGTGGGGGGCACGAACCCGAATCCAGGGCTGACCCCTCGGACACGTCCCAGCGACGAGGCGGGGGAACGGCTCGTCGCACCAGCAACGCAACAGCTCCCCTCTGACCGTATCGGGACGGTCGGAGAGGAGCTGTTGCGAGTCGGTATTCAGGAAGCGGCGTTGAGGGCTTGGTCGATGAGCTCGTTGGATTTCTGCTGGACGCCTCGGATGATCTTTGCGTAGAAGCGGTACAGGACGGCGATGCTGTGGCCCGCTCGTCGGGCCACCTCGGCCGGTTCGACTCCGGCTTTGAGCCAGAGAGAGATTCCGGCGTGGCGAAGGGCATAAGGCACCTCGGCCAGAGGGGTCTTCAACTCCTCGGGGGCGAGGACCCTTTCGCGGGCGGTCTGCCACAGTTCGCAGTATTCGGTGGAGCGGACCCGGCCGCCGCGTGCGGCGCGGAAGAGTCGGCCGTCGGGGGCGACGCCGTACGTCCTGATGTGCTCGCGGACCATCCTTACGAACACCGGTGGGATGGGCACCGATCGGGTGGCCCGCCGAGCACGGTGCTTCAGGCCGCGTTTCTCGTAGGACTTGCCGTCGTCCGTCCATCCTGAGCCGACCTCAGGGCGACTCTCTTCGAGGAGGAGTTCCCCCCAGGCGTCTTCGTCGTCCTCGGGCGGCAGGATGAAGTCCGACTCCTTGACCGCCACGGCTTCGCTCGGGCGCGTGACGGCGTAGTAGAGGCAGCCGAAGAAGGTTTCGAGGTGTTCGCCGCGTGGTCCTTGATCCTTCACCGCCTGCATCAGTGATCTCGCGAGCCGCGGGTCCGGGACGTACCGGAAGTCGATCTCGTCGTCTGTCGGCGGCGGAGACCAGTTGATGCGCTTCATTGGGTGGACCGTGAAGATCTCGCGTTCGACGGCATAGCCGAGAACGTTGCTCAGGACCATGCGCTTGCGCTTCTCGGTGTTCTCGGCGGCCATGTCGCCGTTGAGCTTCAGGGCCAGCGCTCGGAGAGCCGTGCGCAGGTGATCAGGCTTGGCTGCCTCGGTGATCACCAGTGAGTGCTTGGACAGCCAGCTCAGAGCCGCTATGACGTCGGCGGGCGGTCTCTCGACTTCCAGGCGGCTTACCCACTCGCCTTCGTCGTCCTTGCAGAGCCTGAACGTCCAGGCGTAGAGGGCCTGTCGCATGACTTTGGGGTCGGGTGCACCCCGGGTGGTGTCGACCAGGACAGGCGTCACGATGGCCAGGGCTTCGGCGATGCTGGCCCGGTGCTTGGCCGAGGTGTCCGGCCACTTCATGAGGACGTACGCCTTCGTGTGCTCGAACCAGGTGGGCGTGTTGCGTGCGAGCAGTTCCCCGGCAGGGAGACCGGTTTCCGTGTCGAACTGCTCGCGTTTGCGGAGAGCCGCCAGCAGTTCCGATCGTCGGCCGTCTGCCTGTTCCCAGAGCCGGAAGCTCTTGGAGTGTTCCCGGCCGCCGACCACCCACCGGATCATGTGCGGCTTGGCGCGGCCCTTTCTGGTCCGGATGTCCCAGAACTTCACGTCGTAGGTCAGCACGCCATCGACTCCTCGCAGGCGACGAACCAGGCGTCGAGGTCGTTCCGGCGTACGCGTATCTGTCCGTTGGGGAGCTTCAGGATCTTGGGTGCCTTGCCGCGGGCGCGCATGCGGTAGAAGGCGGCGCGGCTCATGCGGAGTTCTTCGAGGACCTCGGGGAGGGTCAGGGCGGGGGTTCGGGTGGTGCTCATTGCCAGGGCTCCCCTTCGGTGGTGGCGCGTCGTTCTTGGTCGATGTGGTGGCGGACTTGGGCGGCGAGGAGGTGTTCGCCGGGGCTGTAGCCGGAGCCGAGATAGCGCCAGTCGGAGACGAGGAGGACCGTTTCTTCGATGCCGGTGGGAGCGTCGTGCTCGGTGGGTCGGTGCCAGGTGCGGCGGATGTCGCGGAGGGCGCCGAGGGTGGTGGAGTAGCGGCGGGATTTGGTGGAGAAGTGGCCGCGGAAGCCGAGCATGTGGGCCCATTTGCGGAGGCGGAGTTCGGCGAGTTCCTCCAGGCCGCCGAGGTCCCAGCAGGTTTCGATCATGCGGCGGGCATGGCGGCTGATTTTGAGGGTGGCGAGGGGTTCGGCCTGTCCGGTGCCGTGGCACTTGCCGCAGGGGCGGGAGGCGCCCTTCTCGGTGACGGTGGTGCCGGTGCCTGTGCAGGGGTAGCAGTGCAGCGGCCGGTCAACGGTTCCGGCGGATTCGGCGCCCTTGGTGGCGTACTTGGCGACGTAGCCCGCCACGGCCTCATCGCTCAACGGGGCGCCGGCGGAGGCTTCGGCGATCTCGCGGACGTCGATCTGTTCGCCCCACCGCAGCAGCTTCGGCCCGGTCACTGTGGAGTCCACGGAGAGCGTGACGTGCCCGGCGGCCGCGGTGATCGCGTCGGTGAGCACCTGGGTTGTGGCGGCGGCCGGGGGTGGCTGGGTGCTGCCGTCGGGGCCGTCGAAGCGGATGACCGCGTGGAAGTGGACGAGGCCGCGGCGCTGGTACTCGGCGACCTTGGCGTAGGAGAGCCGCAGGTGGTCTTTCAACTCCTTGAGGGGCAGGCCGAGGGCGCGGGCGACGTAGCGCCGGAGGTAGGTCGTGAAGCGCGCCCACAGTTCGCCTGCGTGGGCGTTCCACAGGACGGCGCCCGCGTAGTCGTACCGGTCGGGGTCCAGCGGCGTGCCGAGGACGGGGGAGCCGTCGGGGTGGGTCCGGCCGCAGCGGCAGCCCAGGGTCTTGCCGGTCTTGGCCCGGCGGTTGCCGTGGACCGGGCCGAAGGACGGGGCGGTGAGGGTGGCGAAGACGCGGGGGTGTGCACGAACGGTCTCGGGGATGTTCTTGCCGCCGGTCAGCCCGGCTTTGATCAGTTGGTAGGTGTCTCCGGCGTAGACGCGGGAGCAGGCCGGGCAGCGGGAGACGCGGCGGTTGCCGCAGGTGGTCAGCAGGCGCCCGGTCGGCTCGTCGGCGGTCGAGTACGAGCGCAGGATCTCCTGCGTGGCGGCGTCGACGGTGGCGGTCGAGCCCATGAGCTGTACGGGGCGGGTGCAGCCGCGGACCTGTCGGACCTGCTCTTGTACGCGGTCGAAGTCGGGGAGTTGGAGCAACTCGATCAGGTCGCGGACGGCGGGGCTGGCGACATGGCGGAGGTCGAGGAGGCGGGTCATGCCGTCGGGCCTTTCTTACTGGTGCTGAGGCCGCCGCCCGGCAGCAACTGCCCATTGAGACAGGCGGGTTGCTGCCGGAGGGCATGGCGGATCGAGACGGGTCGGACGAGGGATCGCCAAAGGCGGCGGGAGGGTCAGGCGGTGAGCTGGGCGTGTGCCGCGGCGGCCAGCGGGAGGCCGACACCGAGGCGGGCCCTGAGCTGGGGCACGGTGATGGGTGCCCCGTGCTCTGCCTGGTGGGACTCGGCGATGGTGCGGGCCGCCTTGAGCAGCGGCTCAGGTACCGCAAGGGCGGCGGCCGCAGGGACCGGGGCCGGAGCTGGGGACGCCGGCATGGGTGACGGGACCGGAACGGGGGCCGGGCCCGGGGCCTGTACCGGAGCCGGGGAAGGCCAAGGATCTGCGACAGGCACCGGGGCGTCGAGGACCGGTTCAGTCACCGTGGCTTCAGCGGCGGGGGCGAGCCCGACGGCGGTCTCGACGGCGGGACCGGGCACGGGCACGGGGTCGGGGGCGGGTGTGGTGACGGTGTGGAAGTGGCGCAGGAGCTGCGGGCCGACCTGACCCCAGCCGAGGAGGAGCAGCGGGGCGACCGCGTCGACGGCGGCGCGGCCGTAGTGCCCGGCGGCGATGGGTTCGGCGATATTGAGAGCCAGGGTCAGCAGGCCGGACAGGTGCATCAGGCGAGTTGCCGCCCTCAGCTCCGCCGCCGGGACACCGCGCAGGGACAGGTAGCGCAGGCCGACCAGGAGGCCGACGACGGACAGGTCAACCATGGGAGCGATCAGCGGAGCCACCGGGGCCGGGACGCCGAGGCGCAGGGCCAGGGCCCAGACGTTGCCGAAGGAGAAGACGAACGCCAGCCCGGCAATGACAGCCATGACCACGGTCACCGTGCGCTGAGTGATCCGGTTCTCCACCATGAGGATTCACCTCCTTTCACGAGGGGATTGAGTGCCGGGCAGGTCAGGCCGCTTCGGCTTCTACGCCGTCGAACTCCGCCTCCAGGCCGTGCGGGCCGGTGAAGGCGGCGAGGAGTCCGGCCGGGTCCTGGGTGAGGTGGGCGGTGGCCTCTGCGACCCGGGCGGCGTCGGCCGGGTCCACGAACGGGGTGCGGATGCGGGTGTACCCGGGGCGCCCCTGGATGGCCATGGACGCCACACCCCGGTAGACCGGGCTCTGCAAGGAAACGGGGTTGGCATCGGGCCAGTTGCGGATGTCGTCACCGAGCGCGGCAACCGAGGCTTCCGCGGTCCTCTGCGCGAAGCTGAGCCCGACCGGGCACACGTCCCGGATGAAAGTCGGGATCGCGTCACCGGTGCTCTTCTGCGTGGCGAGGATGACCAGGATGCCGACGGAACGGCCCTTCTTCACCAAGTCCTCAACAAGCCGCGCGTTCTCCGCCGCCAGCGCGGCGAGCTTCTTCGTCTCCGGGTCGCTGCCCTTGTAGTCACGGAAGTACGTGTGGGCTTCATCGATGACCAGAACGGTCAGCGGCCACGACGCCGAGGGGCCGACGTGCCACATGTTCGTGGCACCGAGGAGGCTGCGGATCGAGGCGGAGCGGTCCCGGCGCAGCTTCACCAACCGCTTGAAGAGCGCGTTCGCTTCGGCCAGATCGTCACCGACGAAGGCGAACAACCGCCCGATGACGTCCGCGTAATCACCCTCATGAGCAGCGGATACCTTGCCGTCCGCCACCGCGAACTGCACCGCCGGAGACGGCGCCATATCGCAGACGAACTTGTTGATCAGGCTGGTCTTCCCGTAGCCGGGAAGCCCGGCCACGGTCACGCCGGGAACACCGTCGAGACCGACGTCCATCGGCTCCGCGTACTCGTCCAACCCCAGGTCCCAGATGGCCAGGTCCGCAGGCTCCTCCCCGGTCGGCACGTGCTCGGTGGGCGCGCTCAGCGGGTCCACGCGCACCCCGCGGATCACCACCCGGCCGGGACCGTCCGGGAGGACGGAGACCCTGGTGCACCGCCACGCGTCCGCCAGGTACGGGGCCGCACGCTGGAACTCCTCCAAGCCGACCTTCGGCAGGCAGGTTGCCCGGACGACTACCCCGTAGTGATCGGCCGTGACCACGATCCGGGGCGTTCGCACCCGCGGTTTGGGGGTCTTGCCTTCCTTGGTGGTCAGCTCGTCCATGAACGTGGGCGTCCGGTCGGTCACCGTCAGACCGGTCAGCCGGGCCAGGCGCCGCCAGCGACGGCGGATGACGAACGCCTGCCGCATGCTCGCCCGCAGCATCCCGTCCGCCCGCACGTACCGCACGATCCCCAGCACGAGGGACAGAGTGATCAGGGCGGCGATCAGGGCGAGGACCGCCCCGGCGATGACCGGGGCGACCTCCACAACATCGGACACGTTCACCGGGCGCCCCCGGGTACGTACAGGAAGCGGTAGAGCACCTGCCGCAGGTCCACCAAGTCCTCAGTGCCCAAGCCCGGGTAGCCCCGCGACTCGATCAGAGCGCCGATGTCGAGGACCAGGCCCAGCGTGAACCGGGGATCGTAGTCACCTTCAGGAACGATCGGGAGTATCCGCCCGGCGGGCCTCACTGGACCAGCTCCAGAGACGACGCCCGGTAGGCGACACCATCCGACAGCGACCCGTTGAAGATCCGCGCCCACGGGGTGGCGATGAGGTCGACCGGCCGCAGAGCCCGGCCGGGCTGGAGACCCTCCGGCAGGCCCGAAGCCGGAACGGTGATCTTCATGACGTCGGCGCGGCCGTCCTCCATCAGCATCACCGTCACCGTGTACAGGCTCTCCCCGCTGTCCCGGTCCGTCGCGATCTCACCCGTGGCCGGGTCCTTGATCTTCGGAGCGGGCAGCGTGCCCGCCATCATCACCGCAGAAGGCAGCAGTGCAACACGAATGCGCGTCATAGCCATAGCAGTTGAGTCCTTTCATCACTCCCGGGGCGTCGTCCCGGCGTGATCACAGACAACCACACCACCTACATCACATGCAACACCTACAACACCTAGTTCATGTGTCTTAGGTGTGGTTGGTGGGTGATATAGGTGTGCCATCTGTGTGGTAAGCGCCGTATCCTGCGGGCATGACACTGCCGCTCGAAGACGATTCGAGGCCGCCGTACATGCAGGTGGCCGAAGTCCTACGCAAGGAGATCAGTCAGGGGCGGCTCAAGCCAGGCGACAAGCTTCCAACCTCCCGCGACCTGCAAGAGCGCTACAGCATCGCCAGCGCCACCGTCCAGAACGCCCTTCGTCTGATCAAGAGCGAGGGTCTGATCTACACCGTGCAGGGGCGCGGCAACTTTGTCCGCAGTGACGCCGCCGCGGAGGCGGAGCCGGGCGCGGATGCCAAGAAGGGGACGGGAAAGGCCGGGCCGGAGACCCTCCCCCCGACCCGGATGCATTCCGCCGAATACAACGAACTCGCTCAGCAGATCAACGAGTTGACCGCCACTGTGGATGACCTCCGAGCGGTCGTCCGCGAGCTCACATCAGCGCTTCAGAAGAAGTCTCGGCGATAGCGTCTGCGAGAGCCTGGATTTCCTCCCACAAAGCAGCCACCTCACCACACAGCTCCGCCAAACGCCCTTCCAGTGCCGCGATTTCGTAATCAGACATACCGCCCCCCGTCTCCGCACCTTACTTAACGATCTTGACCGGCGCAGCTCAAATACGTGACCAGCGCGCGCCATGTCGCGACCTGTTGATCAGTAGAGCAGTAAGTGCCTGTGGATAGATTTTTGCGAGCCGCCGGGTAGCTGGACGCGCACGTCACCACCAGGCCCGATGTGGCCAACAGGGCTTCAGGAACGAAAAAGGCCGCCCGAAATCCAGAGCGGCAGAAAAGGTGCGACGCCAAAGGGCGACAAGAGAAACGTCGAGGCGTCGGAGGCCGAAGTGTCAGAGGAAGTCGCGCATTCCAGCGGAAGGCGTGAGAGGCACCGCTCCCCGATACGGGGCAAAAGAGCCAGGGCGGGCGGGAGTTCAGGCGGCCCGTTGCGGGCGCATTGCGACACTGGTCAGCGTGCAGTGTCCCCTGCACAGCAGGGAAGGCAGCTCTAAGCAGCCTCTCACACCCCCTTCGGCGATCAGCGTACGAAGATCATCGCATGCACAGGCCACCCATCCGAATCAGCCGCAGTGTGATCTGAACCGGACCACGGCCACCATGCATTCGAAGGGTCCCCCTCCGATTCGGTGACAGCCGTGGAGCCCTCGGGAGCATCCTGAACGGGCTGGGGACGCGGTCTCGGTCGGTGGGGC
Source organism: Streptomyces sp. NPDC025618 (assembly GCF_055558795.1). NCBI lineage: Bacteria > Bacillati > Actinomycetota > Actinomycetes > Kitasatosporales > Streptomycetaceae > Streptomyces > Streptomyces sp. NPDC025618. The sequence goes on from NZ_JBVHLW010000023.1 coordinate 13,260, forward strand.
TGGCAGAGCGTCTCGCGACGCCGGATGGTGGTGGGCGGGCAGGCTGTTCAGAGTTTCTGTACTTGTTCAAGGCGGCCCGCTGACGCGGCCCGCGCGCGCTGGCGGCCCGTGGCCGCCGCCCGCTCCTGTCTCCGCCCCGCTACACGGCGGCCCCCGGCCGCTCAGCGCGCAATACCGCTTCGCCCACCGCACAGAGCACGTCCCGACCCCCGACCATCCGGCCAGGCCCCCCACCTTCCGCCGCCGCGAGTCGCGTGCCGAGCCCCACCTCCAGGACCACGCTCCCAGCCGTGCATGTGCTGCCGACACCCGCGGTGACACGACCTCGGAGGCAGAGCCTCAGACATCAATGGCGTGGTACCTGTCCGCTACGGCTGAGCGAGGCACACGTGGCGGGTGATCGTCACAGCGCGGGCGCGTCGTGGCTGACTGGTGGGGGTGGCCGACCACGAGGGGAAGCGTGATCGGCCAGTAACTCCGGTGCAGGCAATCTGAGATCAGGTTGAGGAGATGGTCTTCAGGGCGAGGGACCTCAGCGGTGCGAGGCGGGTTCGGGCCGGGCCGTTGTAGACGGCGTTCGTGCAGACAACCAGGTAGCGGCCGGTCGACGGGGCGAGGTAGAGGCTGGTGCCGGTGAAGCCGTGGTGATACGCGACGGACCCGCCGTCGGCGAGAATCCACGACAGGCCGCGATCGAGGCCCGGTTCGATCGCGGCTTGCGGGACGAGGCTGGCGTCGAGCCAGGTGCCCAGCGGGTGGGTCTCGTCGGCGCAGAGCAGGGTTTGGGCGTAGGCGGCGAGGTCGGCGGGGGTGGAGAACACCCCGGCGTGTCCGGCCACACCGCCCATGAGTGCGGCGTTGTCGTCGTGCGCGGTTCCCCAGGTTCGAGGGGCGCCGAGGAGCCGCTGTTCGGTGGGCGCGACGTCGGGTGTGCGGGTGACCGGGCCGTAGGACGTGCTGTGCATGCCGAGTTCGCCCCACATGGCAGCCGCGAGTTCATCGAGCGGCCGACGGTGGATGTGGGTGAGGGCGAGGCCGAGAAGGATGTAACCGCGGTTGATATAGCGGTGCGTGCCCGGGGTGTCCTCCAGCGGTTCACGGCACAGGAGTTCGTGCAGCGGCAGGTCCGCACCCCGGTAGTGGTCCAGGCGGGTGGAGGCCCGGATGCCGGAGGTGTGTGCGATCAACTGCCGTACGGTCGTCTCCCCGCTGGGCGTCTCGCCGTTCATCGCGGGAAGGCTGTCGCGAACAGGGGCGTCCAGGTCGATCAGACCGTCCCGGACGGAGCGGCCGATAAGCGGCCAGGTGGCGACGACCTTCGTCAGGGACGCGATGTCGTAGAGGGTGTGCGCGGTCGGCGGCTGCGGTCCGCACTCGGGGGCGACCATGCCGGCCGCCATGACTTCCTGCTGGCCGTCGATGCTTCCGGCGACGACGACACCGCCAGGGCCCGCGCCGTCGGCAACGACCTCACGCAGCGTTTCGTGGAGGCGGGCGGTGTCATCGGCGCTGAACGGTACGGGCATCTAGTCCTCCGGTTCGACGGTGATCTCGGCGCCCAGCCTGGCCAGGTTGGCGAGCAGATGGCCGTAGCCGCGCCGGAGATGGTGCAGGCCCCGGATCGTAGAGGTGCCGTCGGCCGTCAGGGCGGCGATCAGCAACGCCGTCACCGCCCGGATGTCCGCGGCCTGCACGTCCGCAGCGTGAAGCCGCTCGGGGCCGCGCAGGCGGATCATTGACCCGGTGGTGGTGATGTCCGCGCCGAAGGCCCGCAGCGGGGCGACGTGGGTGTCGCGTCGTGGATACACGCGTTCGCCGATCAGCGAGGCCCCGGCAGCCTGCGTGAGCATGGCCGCCAACTGCGGGGCTGTGTCGGTGGGCAGGCCGGGGTGGGGGCCGGTAGCCGTCTCCACCCCTGACAACGTCCCGGCGAGCCGTACGCGGACGGTTTGGCCGTCGGCAGTGAGGGCGATGCCCGCGCGGGCGAACGCGGCGATCAGTCCCCCGGGAAGATGGGCGAGTGTGATGCCGTCCAGATCGATGCTTCCGCCAGTCGCAGCAGCCGCCATGGCGACGGTGGCTGCCTCGATGCGGTCGCCCGCCACCGTGAAGGTGCCGCCGTCGATCCAGTCGCTCCCTGATACGTGCAGCCCTTCCACGTCCCAGCCGATCGCCACACCCCGCCCGGCGAGGAACCGGCAGGTCTCGGTGACTTCGGGCTCGGTGCTCGCACTGGTGATCAGCGAGGTTCCCGGCGTACGCGAAGCCAGCAGCAGCGCGGTCACCGTCGCTCCCAGGCTTGGCCCGTATGGGGTGTTCACGTCCACGGTGAATGCGCGCAGGCCGCGCCGCCCGGACAGAACCCGGAGGCCCTGCGTAGTGGGAATGATCTCTGCCCCGGCTGCGTGCATTGCCGCTAGATGCCGGTCGATCAACCGAGGGCAGAACGCGTCACCACCGGGGTACGGGAAGACGACCTCCCCGGCCCTGGCGAGGACGGCGGCAGCCAGTACGACCGCCGTGCGGATCTGCCGACCGAGATCCTGATGGATCACCGGGCTCAACGTGTCGGCCGGGCTGACCATGAACCGGTTGCCGTCGAACGTCGCATCCGTGCCGGTGTGCTGGAGGATGCGGGCACAGACGCCGGTGTCCACGATGTCAGGCGCCCGCTCCAGGACCAGCGGGACGTTGACCAGGAGTGCGGCCGCATACAGGTGCAGGGCGATGTTCTTGCTGCCCTGCACCGGATACCGGCCAGCCAGGACCCGGTTACCGGTGACCTGTACGAGCCCGTCCGGGACGGTGGCCATGCCGGTCACCTGGCCCGTGATCCGGCGGGCAGAAAGCCGCCGATGTGGTCGCGGGGGTAGAGCACGGTGCCGGGTCCGATCAGCGTGCCCGGCGACAGCATCGTCCCGGCGGGCAAGGCGACCTCGTCCCCGATGACCGCGCCGAATTTGGTCTGGCCGCTGCCGATCCGGTGGCCGTCCAGATTGACGGTGATTTCCTCGATCGCCGGTTCGGCGACCGGTCCGCGGTCGCATCGCAGGCCGGTGGTCGAGCTGAAGGCGCCGAAGTTGACCCGGCGCCCGATCACGGAGTCGCCGATAAAGCAGGGGTGCTTGGCGAAGATGTGCCCGGCCAGCAGGCTACGGGTGATGTCCGCGCCGAAACCGATCCGGCAACCGGGGCCGATCACGGCATAGTCGCGCACCAGTGCGCCAGCCCCGATGACCGTGCCGGAGCAGATCACAACGGGGCCGGTCACTTGGGCCCCGGCTTCGATGCGTGCCCCCGCCTGCACGATGACCTCGCCCCGGCACAGCGCTCCGTCCTCGATCGTGCCGCCCCGGTCCTCGTCCAGGCCGCAGGCGACCGGGTCGTCCAGGTCCGCGACCATGGTCGGCTTGATGTCGAACACGGTCCGGCAGCGGGCCAGCAGCCCCGCGACGTAGGGGCCAAGGTCGTCGGGGCCGAGGTAGTAGCCCGTGCTGAGCCGTACGTCATCCGCCGTCGCTGCGGAATCAGGAAGGTGCTGCTGCATAGGGATGCCTCCCATAGCGTCGAAGGGGCCGAGGTGAGGAGAGGTCCGCGCGCCGCACAGGCACACAGGGCCTGTTGTGTGCGGGCGTTGAAGGCCCCGGCGTCCGGCAGCATGGGTCGATACCGGACGCCGGAGGCGGTCTAGGCGGGGGCGTCGGCGGCCGGATCGGCATCCGGGGCGGCCACTGCGAACCCCGAGTGTCTGGAACCGGCGTTCACGTCGTGATCGACGATCACCGCCAGGAGCGAGAACCCGGCGACCGTAGCGGCCAGCCAGGCGATCACGCCCGGGACCTCGTAGTCGATTCGCGACCGGTGGCGGCCCATCACCGCGGCACCATCGAACGGGCTCGTTCGCGGGCGGACAGAGCCCGTTCGACCTGGATGGCTACCGCGTACAGCTGACCCGGGTCGAGCACCAGTTCCGTACGGATGGCTCCGCCGTCGCGAAGGCGCACCTCCACCGGCAGCCGGGCTTCCTCCAAGGCGTGGTCGTAGCGGGCGTCCCGCTGCATCAGGACCACGCGATCGATCACGAGGGCATTGTCAGATCCGCAGGTGCCCTGGGCCGTCTGGCCAGCAGCCATGCTGTGCGTAACCTCCTCCGGAGGGACGCCGGTTCTGCCTGTTCCCGTGCCGTGCATCGTGGGATCACCGTCTCTTCTGTTCACCAGGGCCGCCGAGACAGGGGGAAGCGCTGGCGGCCGGGCCGCGGGTACGGGATGTCATGCCGAGGCTTGGACGATCAGTCGGCGATGCCAGTTAAGGACGGAGCGACGAGCGCGGTAACCCCATACAGGGGGCACCCACGGTGGGTACATTCCGTGGGGGGTACCACCAACTCAGGGGGTAGGCATGGAACTTCCGGCGTCACCGGCAGCACTCCCACCAGCCTTGCTGAATGATCAGCGCGTCACCGATGCGCTGGCCCGCCGTGATGTCGGCGCCGTGTTCGCCCTGGCCCACGAGGCCGGCATCAGCTTCAACCGCATCAGCGAGGCGTGTGGCATCCGTGCTGAACGAGTGAGCCAGATCGCGCGGGGGAATGGGGCAGTCACGTCCTTGCGGGGCCTGGAAAAGGTCACCGACGGCCTTCGGATTCCGGGCCGGGACTTAGGCTTGGCCGAGAGGCCATGGGAGAGCGCAGGCTCACGAACTCCCCTACAACATCAAGAAGATGGAGAAGACCCCATGAAGCGCCGCGACGTATTGCGCGGCGCGCTCGCTGCCGGTCTGGCAGGTCCCGGGCTCGCCGCTTTGACCACCACCCGCCACGACATCGACATCGCACTTGCCGCCGACCACACGACATCCGATCTCGGCTTCTGGGAAAGCACCGCCGAGCGGTACGGGTACGGATATCACGGTCAGGCCCCGGCCGACGTGCTGTCGAATCTCGCCGAGGACTTCAGCGAGCTGAAACCCCTCCTGTCCCGGCCGCAGACAGTCAAGGGCCGGGCCACGCTGTGCTACGTGACCGGACAGATGGCGGGCATGGTCGCAATCGTCCTGCACGACCTTGGTCAGGACCGCGAAGCCCATCGGTGGTTCCGCACCGCGGGCCGGGCCGCGGAACAGTCCGGTGACAACCTCCTGCATGCCTGGGTCCTGGGCCGCGAGGCGATGGTGCCGCTCAACTACGGTGCCCCGCAGGCTGCCGCGCAACTCGCCGATCAAGCCCGGCACCTGGCGGGGGACAAGCCCAGCGCCGCTGCTGCACTGGCGTCGGCCGTCGCTTCCAGGGCTTACGCCATTGGTGGTCACACGGAGAAGGCCCGTCACGCGGTGGCCGATGTCGAAGCCCTCGCAGAGCGGCTCACCCCCCAGCAGCATGCCGACACCTGGTTCGGCTACCCGATGCAGAAGCATCACGTCCACATGAGCCAGGCCCTGACCCTGCTCGGGGAGACCGACCGGGCCTACGAGACCCAGGCGCGGGCACTGGAGCTGTCGCGTGCGCCGTCGCACATGACCAGGGCACTGATCGCCATCGACCAGGCAGCCTGCCGGGCCCGCGACGGCGACCGAGCCGAAGCGGCGCACATCGCCGCCAAGGCGTATGGCGGCCTGCCCGTCTCGTACCGGACCGGACTCACCCACACGAGGGCGCTCGCCCTGTACCGGGCGCTCCCCAGCGATACCCCCGGCCTGGACCAGCTTGCAGACGCGCTGGGCACCGCCAGCTGACCTGATCGCGGGGTGATCCCGGAGCTCGCGGACCAGGCGCGGACCAGACCTCCGTCCGAGAGCGGCAGACGGTAGGCTGTAGCCCGCTCCGCAGCAGGTGGGCGGGGCAGGGGAGAGTTGCCCGAGCGGCCTAAGGGAACGGTCTTGAAAACCGTCGTGGCAGCGATGTCACCGAGGGTTCAAATCCCTCAGCCTCCGCGTTTGTGGCCGTGCGGCCAGGTGGAAGGGGCGCCTCTGATTCGGGGGCGCCCCTTCGTCGTTGAGTTTCGACTCAGCGTTCAGCAGTGGGCCGGCAGCGCGGCGTGTGCCGTCGGCCGTATGCTGACGCCGCCCGGCGACAGATCGGTGAGCACTTATGGCGAACGCGTACGAAAAGATCGCGGACGAGCTCCGTGAGGCCATTCGTTCAGGTCGGCTTGTGCCGGGTGAGCGGCTGCCGTCGGAGGCGGCGCTCGCCGAGCGGTACGGACGGAGCGTTCCGACCATCCGGGACGCGCTCCGGCTGCTGCGGTCCGAGGGGCTGATCGAGAAGTAGCAGGGCCGTGGCAACTTCGTTCGTAAGACGCGTACGGCTGTGCTGTGCAGCAATCTCCGGTATCAGTGGGAGAAGAATCGCGCCCGCCGACCGGAATCGGAGCGGGCCGCGACCGGGGCGACGGAGCACGACACCGGCCTCGAGGTGCGGGATCTTGTTTTCCGTACCGCCTACCGCGAGGTCAAGGCGGCCAAGGAGATCGCGGATGCTTTCGGGGTGCCGGAGGGCACGGCCCTGATCGAGCGCACGTACCGGACGCGGTACGCCGCCGAGCGCGCTCCCTTCGCGCTGGTGACCTCTTATCTCGTGCGCGACATGGTGGCGGCGAATCCAGCTCTTCTGGATGTCGCCAACGAGCCCTGGCCCGGGGGCACTCAGAACCAGCTGTTCACGGTCGGGATCGAACTGGCCCGTATCGAGGAGCACGTCACCGCCCGCCCGCCGACCCTGGAAGAGGCGGACGAGCTGGAGCTGGAGCCCGGTACCGCGGTGATCCTGCTCCGGAAAACCTCCTACGACGCCGATGACCGCGTCGTGGAGCTGTCGGACATCACGCTCCCCGGGTGACCGTACGGAGATAACGTTCGTCACTCCCTTGGAAATGTGGTGAGTGGCGTGGCCAACTCACGGCTCCACGAGCCGATTTCACGTGTGACTGTGGTGGATGGCGTGGTCCGCCAGGAGCGGGGTGGCCCCTCCGCGACCCGTGCCGTCGAAGCGGAACCGCCTCGTACGGCGGCCGTGCTTTCTTCGGCAGATGTCCAATTTTGAATGAGTAAGTTGCGGCCGTCGTGGCATCGGTGACGCGTGAAGCCGTCCTGAGATAAAGGACTTTGCACTGCTTTGACTGTTTGTTTGCTCGTGGCTATGGTGGCAGCCGTAACCGGCGGTACGGATCGAGCGGCCCGGTTGCGTTGCGTCGAACGGGGGGCGAGCAGATTACTGCCGCCACGGGGGTGGATCCAGGTTGAACCTGTCAGCAGACAGAGACAGCAGTTACGACGACGTTCATGTCTGCGGTGCGCCGGCATGGGTTCGGGACGCTGACCTGTCTCTTCTGACCGCGCGTGAACGTGAAGTCCTCTTCGCGCTCGGAGACTGTCTGTCGAACGCCGACATCGCGGGCCGCTGGTTCGTCACGGAGCGGACGGTCAAGAAGCATGTCACCGGGGTCTTCACCAAACTGGAGATCTCCTCGCGGGCGGAAGCGGCCGTGATAGCGACCTACAAAAAGTGCGCCGTGAAGTGCCCCTGAGGACACTGTGCCGCTTTCCAGAGGCGTGGCATCTTCTTTGGGTCAACACTGATCTCAGGGGAGAATGACTGTGTCTGCGTCAATTCTGGTGCCGCAAAACGAAATCACCGCCGAACCGCTGGCCGCGAAGGCGGTCAGCTCGTACACCTCCGCATCGATCGGCGCCTACGTGGCCGCGACGACGGCGCCCGCACGGGCCATCTCGTCGATCCGGGCGAAGGTCGACAAGGGGCTCGTCCGTTACGACGCCTGGTTCCTGGTGTTCACCGCGGTCATCCTCGGGCTGGGGGCCACCATCTATGCCGGGCTGGTCGTCTGGTGTGTGGTGAAGCAGGACAAGAAGTTCACCGGTTCGTGGTCCTTCAAGGACTACGGGCTCAAGGTCAGCGCCGAATGCAAGTAGCCGTCTGACGGCCCGGCTTGCGAAGCGCCCAGGAAGCCCCGGCAACGGCCCGGCTTCCTGGGCACCGCCCTGATCACGGATTCGGCAAAGGACCCACGCGACAGTGTCTCTCCTGGACGTCAACGACGTCAGCTACTCCTACGACGGGATCGCCAACGTCCTGTTGGATGTTTCCTTCACGGTCGAGGAAGGCACGATCGTCGGACTCGTAGGGCCCAACGGCTCAGGAAAGTCCACGCTGGTCAAGAACATTTTCGATCTCGTGCGCCTGCAGTCCGGATCCATCAGGATCGGAGGCCATGAGCACGACCGGCCCGGGGCGAAGCGGCTGAGCATATACCTGTCCAGCAACGATTACCTTCCCGAGTTCCTCACCGCCCGCGAATACCTCTCCATGATGGGCAGACTGTTCGGCCTCGACGTCGACCACGACGAAGCCATGCTCCTGTTCCGGAAATTCTCGATGGACGGCCGCTATGACGACCTCATCGAGGACTACTCGCACGGCATGCGCAAGAAGACGCAACTGGTTTCCGCCCTCGTGATCCGCCCGCCGCTGACCGTCATCGACGAGACCCTCAACGGCATCGACCTCGAAGCGCTGCACCTCGCCGAGAAGGAGTTCAGGCGCGTCCGCGACGAAGGCGGCTCGATCCTGCTGTGCACGCACGACTTCGCCGTGCTGGAGCGCCTGTCCGACAGAACCCTCTTTCTCGACCGGGGGCACAAGGTGTACGACGAGCCGACGAAGGACCTGGTCGAAGAGCACGGATCGCTGGCCGCCATGGTGTTCGACTACCTCGAAACGTCCCAGCGATGACGGCGGCACGGCTGCGGCAGTCCGCGGTCCTGGCTCGGATGCTCCTCGTCTTCTTCCGCCGCCGGGTGATGCGGGCCGGAGCCCTGAAGTCCGCGCCGGTCAGAGTGTTCGTCATGGTGTCGGGAGTGCTGCTCCTGTGCGCCATGTGCACCGCCTCCTACTTCTTCCTGCGCCCCCTGGCCGGAGAAGCAGCCGTGTGGCGGCTGCTGTTCGACACCTCGACGGTGTCCCTCCTGCTGTGGGTGCAGATCGCGTTCCTGCTGGTGAAGGTGTTGTTCATCAACGCCGAAGGGATGCTCCGGCTCAGCTACCAGCTACCGGTCACCAACCGCGAACGCTCGACGGCGTTCCTGATGTACGAGGCGGCGATGACCGCCACCGTGGCCGCCGTAGGACTCGTCTCCCTCGTCGCGAGCGCGCTGTTGCTCCTCGGACCGTCCGCCATCGGCTACATCATGGCCTCGGTCGTCCTCCCGACCGTCCTGACCTACCTGGTGCTGTCCGTCCTCTACCAGTCGCTGACGCGGCTGTGGATGCTGATGGGGCTCAGCCGGATGGCAGGCGTGCTCAATGTGCTCGCCTTGTTCGCGGTGCTGGCGTACTACACCGCGCGGATGACACCGATGATCGAGGGCTTCTCCGGCGCGTACCTGAGCGAGCGGACCGAGTACACCTGGGTCACGTCAGTGTCCTGGCTCTGGAACGAACACGGGCCCTGGACGGCCCTGACCGCAGCGACCGCCGTATCGGCCGTGCTCACGGCCCTGACCTTCGCACTCGCCCCCAACCAGCACCTACGCCAGTCCCGCTATCTCAAGCTCCCGGGAAGCGTGCGGCTGCGAGGAGTTCTCGGACCCTACGACTGGTGCCTGCTGCGCAGCGCGCAGACCGTGGCCGCCGCCGCCATGACAGTGGCCCTGTTCACCTATCTGCTGTCGGCCGTGCCTTCGGTGAACCCTCTCTGGAGTCTCGCCGCCCTGTCCTTCGGCGGTCTGTACCAGTTCACCGCCACTCAGCCCCTGCGGGCGCTGCCCGGTGCGCGCGAACCGGCCTGGCGGGTCTACGTACGGCTCATCCGGGCGCAGCTGGTCCTGCTCGCAGTGTTCGCCGTCCCCGCGCTCGCGATCACGCTGGCGGTCCACCCGGGCCGGCTCATCTCCAGCGGGGTGGCGCTCGCGTCCTGTGCCGGCGGGGCGGTCATGACGACGTGCATCAGCATCGTGTTCCCGGCGGAGAAGGACAACCCGTTCTCCGTGTTCCTGGGGCTGTCCGTGGTCTTCGTCGTCGCGGGCGTCTCGGTGATCGGACTGGGGCTGCTCAGTCTCCCGCCATGGGCGGTGCCGGTGTGCCTTGCCGGGGCGGTCGCCGCGTTCGTCTGGTACGCGGTGCAAGGAATCCACGCAAGCGAGTCAAGGAGAAGGAATGTTCAAGGCACGGTCGGTACTGACGTCCGCGATAGGGGCCGCGCTGCTGACGCTGGGCACCGTGGCGGCGGTGCTGCTCACGCTCATGTTCTCGACGGGCACTGACGAGATCGTCGAACGGGAGGCCTTCTTCGGATCGTTGGTCTTCGAGACGGTGAAGAAGGACGACGGAGCACTGGGCATCACCACGGGGGTCGAGAACCCCATCCCGCTCATCGCCCTGTTCCTCGTGCTCACCTTCGTCCTGACGGTGACCAGGATCGCCTACCAGGTGCTGAAGGAGCGCCGTGAGCAGCTCCTCAACGCGTCCGTCGACTGAGCTGAGGCTCCGGCTCGTCGTGTGGGCGGTGGCTGCCCAGGTGTGGCCACTGCTGGCGTTCGCCGGCGCCCTCCTGGCCGCGGCCCTGGTGTGGATGGTGCGCTCCGGTGACCCGGTACCGGCCTCCATGGCCTGGGTGCTGCTGGTCAAGCCGGCCACCTTGGGCCTGGTGGTCCCGTTCGCCCTGCACGAGTCGGCACACGCCGTCGTTCTCAGGCGCATCCGTACGGTCACGCACATCACGATCGAGCGGACGGCATGGCGTACGTCCGTGATTCCGCGAGGGGCCATGACCGCACGGCAGATGGCAGGGGTGGCACTGGCCGGGCCGTCTGCCTGCGTCTCGGCGGGCGCCCTTCTGTGGTTTTCCGGACTCGACCGGTCCTTGGCCTGGTGGTACCTCGCGCACGTCGTGTTCCTGCTGCCGCTCTTCGGCGACGGCAAGGCCCTTCGGCAAGGCTTGCGGAATGCGTCGGCGGAATGAGAGGTAGCCGAATGCCCGGGCGCCGCCGACCTCTTGTGAACAGGCCCGCCCCGTAAGAATTTTCGGGGCGGGGCCTTGTCAGCCGGATCGCTTCCGGATCACTTCCAGAAGACGCCCTTGCCCAGGGTGAAGGGCTCGCCCCAGTATTCGGCCGAGGTGACCTTCACCGAGGACGAGGGGGCCAGGGCCACCGCGCAGCCCTGGGCGGTCTTGCCGCCGGTGAAACCGCTCGGGAGCGCGTCGCTCTTGCACTTGTCGAAATTGCCGATGACCATGAGGTCCTGGGCTTCGGTGCCGTCGGGCAGGTGGCCCTTCATGTGGTTCACGGCGCTGTAGGACAGGTCGGTCGTGCCGGCGTTCGTGACCGAATAGCGAATGTAGTAAGGGACCTTGCCCTTCACCTGGTCGCCGAGGTTCAGCGAGGCGAGGTCGGCCGGGTCGCCCTGGTCGATCGAGGTGACGGCCAGGGAGATCTCGCCCTTCGTCGAGCCGTAGGTGAAGGGGATCTTCGCCGCCTGCCCGAGCTTGAGGTTGTCGCCGGACTTCGCGTCCGAACCGCTTCCGCCCGCGCTGCCCGTACCGGCGCTCGACGTGCCCGGCCCGGCCGTCGAGGCCGCGCCGGTGGGGGCGCTGGGCTTGGCAGCGGGAGCGGACGGAGCCGATGAGGCGGGCTGGGCGGGCTTTTCGTCGGGACCGCAGCCGGTCAGGGCGAGCGCCCCGACGGCGACGAGTCCGCTCAGTCTCCGCGCGGCCTTGACGGTGTCGACACCGTTCATCATGTGATTCCCCCGTTGATATCGATCAATGAATTGAGAGGGGGACCGTACCGGCATTCGTGAATGGACGGTTGGCGCAAAAGCGACCTCTCATCAGTCATTGCTTCTTCTTGTGTCCGAGATCACCTGTCAGGGCATTGGATTTACGGCACGGATGGGTGAAAAGGCGCGCTTTTCGATGGCGATCGGGCCGGAATCCGTAGGAGCCGGGCAGAGGGCCCAGCCCACGGCAGCGAGGCGTTGGGCTCCGTCGTGCGTGGCGCCGTGGCGGCCGCCCCGCTGATCCAGGCCGGCAAGCGGCGGCGGACCGGTTTCCGTGGGGACCTGGAATTCCGTGGTCGTGCACCCTGATGACGTGCGGCATCTGCGGGTGGCCGCGCCCTCCAGCGCGCACTGGGGCTGTTGTGGGCCGCGGGGGACGGACGGGCGCAACATGGCTTGTGGCTGCGGGACGCTCGTCGCCACCCTCGTCGCCGACTGCATGGGGCCGCACGAGCTGCGGCTCGATCCGGTGCGGGTGTACGCGTACCCGACGGACCATCAGTTGGCGGGAATGTAACCATAGGTCCATGCCACGTTGCCTCGTTTTTACGACGTGCTAACAGAACTCACTTGCGTTCCGGGGGCTCGCGCGTGGTGGGATGAGACGATGCGAACCCCCATACGCATGCAACCTCGCCCCCGTAATCCGTACGACGAACTCGCCGCGCTCGCCGATCCCGACCCGCTTCTCGGCGAAGTGACCCAGGAGATGCCGATACCGGAGGGCGTGGCGGGGGATTCCCCGACATCTGTGCAAACCGTCCTTCCGCTGCGGATCGAGCGTGACGAGCCGTGGTCGCCGCCCGATCACCGGCGGACCGGGAAAGGGCGGCGTGCCAAGCGGAGCCGTCGGCGGCGCCGGGGGCCGTTCGCCGCGGTGCCCCGGGCCCTGAAGCTGGTGTTCGCGCTTCTCGTGTGTGCCGGATTTCTCGTGCTGGCGGACCGGTGCGCGGCGATGTACGCGGAGAAGAAGGCACAGCGGGCGCTCCAGGAACAGCTCCATCTCGTGGCCGCCCCGCAGGTGGACATCCACGGATTTCCCTTCCTCACGCAGGTGCTGGACAAGCGCCTGGAGCGCGTCGATGTCACCGTGCCGCATGTCGCCGCGGACCGGGTGTCGCTCGCGAAGGTCAAGGCGAGCGCACACGACATCCGGCTGACCGGCGATCTGCCGAGCGATATCCGCGGCGCGGTCGTCGGAAATCTTGACGGCGAAGTCGTGATGTCCTTCGACGACATGAATCGCGAACTCGCGGCCTCGCAGGTGAAATTCAGCCGTCGCGACGACAATTCCATCAGCGCGGACGGGCGGCTCACGATCGCCGGGCAGGAACTGCGCGTACGGGCACAGGCCCAGCTCCGGCTCGTCGACAACCGGGAACTGTCCACCGACATCGACGGCATGAGCCTCGACGTGCCCGGCATCGCGACCTACCGCCCGGGGCACGGCCGTGGCCTGACCCTGCACCGCGAGACGGCCGAGCGCGTCAGCCGGGACGCGGCGCGCGTGAAGGCGCTGCTGTCGGTGCCCGCCGTGGTCGAGCGGCTCGGGGTGCCGGCGGACGTCGTCGCGGAGGCGCTGCGGGACGAGCGGAAGCTGCACGAGCTGACGGGGGCGCCTCGATTCGTCGAGCAGCTCACCCATGTCAATCTCGTCGACGTCGTGGTCGACCGGCCCTGGCTGCTCTCGAAGATCGGCATCGATCCCAAGCTGATCGACGGCCTGATCCATATGCGGCCGCCGGAGCTTTCCGATCGTCTGTCCTTCTCCTTCTCCTTGCCGAAGGAGGCGCGGGTGCTTCAGTTGCGGGGGGTGAAGGTTGAGGGGGACGGGATTCGCGTGAGCCTTTCGGGGATGGAGTTGGCGGTCGGTAAGAGCGGGTAGCCGGGGGCGGGGTTCGCTTTTCGGTGCGCCTGCGGCGGGCTTCTTCCCCTCCCCGGCCCTTCCCAAGCCCCGATCTGCGGGCCGGTTGCCGCCTGCGGCGGGAGCGGCCTGCGGCCGCGTCCTCAATCGCCGGACGGGCTGATTGGGAACCCTGAGGCGGACACGTCCCGCACTTGCCCACCCCCGGCACTCACCACGACCCAAGCCCGGCCGGCGATTGAGGTCACCCGAACCGCAACCACAATGCACTCGAACCCCACCAGCCCCAGAAAGAACGTTAATCCCCACCCCCCTCACGAAAAGGCCGAATAAAAGCCGGAACGGTTCTCCCCATGGGGCGCAACGGCTCCAAGGGAAGAGCGAGCCCCCTGGGACGCACCGGACGCACGCTAAGTGGAGTGTCGGGGTTTATTCGTGAGCGGTCATGCTTGCGAGGGAATGAGAAGCGACGGGTGGTTCGCCGGGGATTCGGTGGGCACAACATCATCAGCGACGTCGGCGACATCGCTGGGCGGTAGGCCAACTGCTCGGCACTAAGCAGTAGTTCCGTTCTGTGTTCTGGAGGAATTGACATGGCAAGCACCCGCACTGCTCGCGTCCTCGCCGCTGTTGCCGCTCTCCCGATGGCCGCTCTGCTGTTCTCCGGCATCGCCTCGGCCGACGACGGCGGCCAGCTGGCGAACCGGGGATCCAACGTGGCCGCTGCCGCGATCGTGGGCAGCGGTGTCGGGCACACCAACAACGGAAACTCCACGACGGGCCTCCAGCAGGCCACGGGTTCCGGTGCCTCGAACCAGGCCACCACGGCGAGCGTCAACAACTCCCACGACACCGCCATCCGCCAGGACAACGTCTCCGTGACCTTCTCGAAGCTCTGGTAGCCGCTGGATCGGGGCGACACCCGTGACCGGGTGAGAGTGGACAGGGTCTGGTGATGGTTGCGCGGCGGCACCCCCGGTGCCGCCGCGCGGCTTTTCCCCCGCACGGGTCACCCGGGTCCGCGCGCCCTTGACAGTCCGAGTTTTTCTGACGGACAGTCAGAAAAACTCGGGAAGGGGAGCCGGTGGACGACCCCGAAGACGTATCTCCGCTGCTCAAGAAGCTCAAGAGCTATGAGGGCCGGCCCGCGGGCTCCGGCCGGGGCAAGGACCCGGTCAACGCCCCGATGATCAGGCACTGGTGCGAGGCCATGGGGGACACCAACCCGGCCTACGCGGGCACCGACCCGATCGCCCCGCCCACCATGCTCCAGGCATGGACGATGGGCGGCCTCTCCGGGCCCGCCGGGCGCGCCGCCGCGTACGCCGAGCTGCTCGCCCTGCTCGACTCCGCCGGCTGCACGGCCGTGGTCGCCACCGACTGCGAGCAGGAGTATCTGCGCCCGCTCCGGCAAGGGGACGTGATCACATACGAAGCGGTCATCGAGTCCGTGTCGGCACGCAAGACCACCAAGCTGGGCACGGGGCACTTCATCACCACGCGGATGGACGTCCGGGCCGATGGAGAGCTCGCCGGGACGCACCGCTTCCGCATCCTCAAGTACGCTCCCGCGAAGAGTGAGCGCGCGACCGCGGCCGCCCGGCCGCGGCCCGTCGTCAACAGGGACAACGCCGGTTTCTGGGACGGCGTGGCCGAGCGGAAGCTGCTCATCCAGCGGTGCGACACCTGCGCGGCGCTGCGGTTCCCCTGGCTGCCGGGGTGCGGCGGCTGTGGGTCGCCGGAGTGGACGGCCGTCGAGGCGTCCGGCGCCGGGACGGTCTTCTCGTACGTGGTCATGCACCACCCGCCGTTCCCCGCCTTCGACCCGCCCTACGCGGTCGTGCTGATCGAACTCGCCGAAGGCGTACGGATGATCAGTAACGTCACCGGGGTCGCCCCGGAGCGGGTGCGGATCGGGATGCCCGTCGAGCTGGAGTTCGTCCGTGTGGACGGCGGGCAGCTCCTGCCCGTATTCCGCGCCCTCGCGGCACGGGTGGCGCGATGAGAGCGGGCGACGAACTGCCTGCGCTCACCGTGCCCGTCACCCGTACGCTCGTCGTCGCGGGTGCGCTCGCCTCCCGTGACTTCACGGACGTGCACCATGACGCAGAGGCGGCGCGGGCCAAGGGCTCTCCAGACATTTTCATGAACATCCTCACCACCAATGGACTCGTGGGCCGGTTCGTCACCGACCATTTCGGGCCGGAGGCGGTCCTGCGGCGGGTTTCGATCCGTCTCGGTGTGCCCAACTATCCCGGCGATGCACTGGTGTTGACCGGAAGGATCGTCTCCGTGAACGATCGCACCGCCGAAGTCTTCGTCGTCGGCACGAACCGGCTGGGCCCCCACGTCACCGGTACGGTCACGGTGACCCTCCCGGCCCCGGACCCCGCGTGAGCGCCCGGCGCCCCGACCGCCTCGGCGGCCTGGCGGCCGTCGTCGGGATCGGGGCGACGGAGTTCTCCAAGGACTCCGGCCGCAGCGAGCTGGCCCTGGCCGCCGAGGCCGTCCGCGCGGCCCTCGCCGACGCCGGACTCACCCCCGCCGACGTCGACGGCCTCGTCACCTTCACCATGGACACCAGCCCCGAGATCACCGTCGCGCAGGCGACCGGCATCGGGGAGCTGTCCTTCTTCTCCCGTGTCCACTACGGAGGCGGCGCCGCCTGCGCCACCGTGCAGCAGGCCGCGCTCGCCATAGCGTCCGGCGTCGCCGAGGTTGTCGTCTGCTACCGCGCCTTCAACGAGCGCTCTGGCCGCCGCTTCGGTGCCGGGGTGCAGCGGCGCGAGCCCTCCGCCGAGGGCGCCGCGCTCGGCTGGGCGCTGCCCTTCGGGCTGCTCACGCCGGCCTCCTGGGTGGCGATGGGCGCCCGCCGCTATCTGCACACGTACGCCCTGGAGCCCGAGGTCTTCGGGCACGTCGCCGTCACCGACCGCCGCCACGCCGCGACCAACCCCGCCGCGTACTTCCACGGCAGACCGATCACCCTCGCCGACCACGCCGCGTCCCGCTGGATCGCCGAGCCGCTGCGGCTGCTCGACTGCTGCCAGGAGACCGACGGCGGCCAGGCGCTCGTGGTGACCTCCATCGAGCGGGCCCGCGCGCTCCCGCACCCGCCCGCCGTGATCGTCGCCGCCGCCCAGGGCGCGGGCCGCGCGCAGGAGCAGATGACCAGCTTCTACCGCGACGACCTGGCCGGGCTGCCCGAGATGGGAGTGGTCGCGCGGCAGCTGTGGGGCAGCAGCGGACTGTCCCCGGAGGACATCGACGTGGGCATCCTCTACGACCACTTCACTCCGTACGTCCTGATGCAGCTGGAGGAATTCGGCTTCTGCGGGCCCGGCGAGGGCGCGGCCTTCGTCGCCTCGGACGCGCTGCCGCTGAACACCCACGGCGGCCAGCTCGGCGAGGCGTATCTGCACGGCATGAACGGCATCGCGGAGGCCGTGCGCCAGCTCCGCGGCACGGCGGTGAACCAAGTGGCCGGGGCCGGGCGGGTGCTGGTCACCGCGGGTACCGGAGTTCCCACGTCCGGGCTGCTTCTCGGGGCAGACGGATGAACCGGCGGCGTGTCAGCGGACAGGCCCACCCCCGGCCCCCTTTGACTCACGTCATGGCACGAAGAAGGAAGATCATCGGATATCTCGTCGCCCTGATGGTCGCGCTGACCCAACTGACCTCGGGTATCGCGCCCGCCGCGGCCGGGGACCGGGGCGATCCGCGCGACGAAGGAGCCAAGATCTTCAAGGGGTGGGGCATCGACGCCTGCCAGGCCCCCTCCCTGACCGCCCTGCGCGCCTGGAAGGACTCCGACTACCGCGCCGTCGGCGTCTACTACGCCGGCCGCGCCCGCGCCTGCCCCCACCAGACCTACCTCAACGCGGGCTGGCTCAGCAGCGCCCGGGGCCTGGGCTGGAAGATCCTGCCGATCTTCGTCGGCTCGCAGTCGCCCTGCGTCCGGGCGGACAACAAGAGGACCTACGGCATCGGCGACTACCCCTACGACCAGGGCCAGGACGAGGGCCAGGAGGCGGCGAACCGGGCCTCCGCGCTCGGCATCGCCCCCCGCAGCCCGCTCTACCTCGACATGGAGGCGTACGACGACGGCGACGACGAGTGCGCCGACATCACCCTCTCCTTCATCCGCGGCTGGAGCGCCACCGTCCGCGACCTCGGCTATCTGCCCGGCTTCTACAGCAGCGCGGACTCCGGCGTACGCCACATGGACCGCGCCCGGCGCAACGGCACCTCCGGGCTGCCCGACGTGATGTGGTTCGCCCGCTGGCGCACGGACCCCACGACCGACGGCGAGCCGGCGCTGGGCCGCGGCGCCTGGACCCCGCACCGCCGTATCCACCAGTACAAGGGCAACGTCACCGAGAGTCACGGCGGCCAGAAGCTCACGGTCGACCGGAATCTGGTGGACGCACCGGTGGCGATCATCGACTAGGGCAGCGTTCTCCCCCTCTGGGAGGTGGGGGCCGCCCCACACATACGACCTGAGGGGGATCGCTCTTCGGCACCTCCGGCCGATCCGCCAGGTGCGGGTGCGCTCCTAGCGTTGAGGCATGACAGCTTCCGCGACGCCTGTGTGCACCAGCGCCTCCACCGCCGTGTACCCGTCGTTCACCTCGTACGTACGGGCACGCGGCCCGGTGCTCCAGCGCACCGCCCGCTCGCTCACCTCGAACCCGTGCGACGCCGAGGACCTGTTGCAGACGGCGCTCACCAAGACCTACCTGGCCTGGGAGCGCATCGAGGACCACCGGGCGCTCGACGGATACGTACGGCGCGCGCTGGTGAACACGCGCACCTCGCAGTGGCGCAAGCGCAAGGTCGAGGAGTTCCCGTACGAGGAACTCCCCGAGCGCGAGTCCACCGCCCTGGACCCCGCCGAGCAGCAGTCGCTGCACGATGTGATGTGGCGGGCGGTGCGCAGGCTGCCGGACCGGCAGCGGGCCATGGTCGTCCTCAGGTATTACGAGGACCTCACCGAGGTGCAGACGGCGGAGCTGCTCGGCGTCTCCGTGGGCACGGTGAAGAGCGCGGTCTCGCGCGCGCTGGGCAAGCTGCGCGAGGATCCCGAGCTCGCGTGCGCGGCCTGACAGCGGCCTTGCCCGGGGCCTGACAGCGGCCGGACCGGGGCCTGACCGCGGCCTTCCGGCGAGGGGACGTGGTGTGGCCTGCGTCTTAGCAAGTGGGTAGTGACTTACCAGGAGTTACCGCAGGAGAATCAGCGGACGATCACTATTCCGCTTTTGTCCTTCGGGAGGCCCCCCGGTGCTCAGCACGATGCAGGACGTACCGCTCACCGTCACCCGCATCCTCGTCCACGGTGCGCTCGTCCACGGGGACGCCACGGTGACGACCTGGACCGGTGACGGCGAGCCGCGGCGGCGGACCTTCCGTGAGATCGGCACGCGGTCCGTGCGGCTCGCCCACGCGCTCCGGGAGGAGCTCGGGGTCGTCGGCGACCAGCGCGTCGCCACGCTGATGTGGAACAACAGCGACCACGTGGAGGCGTATCTCGCCGTCCCCGCCATGGGCGCCGTCCTCCACACCCTCAACCTCCGCCTGCCCGCCGAGCAGCTCGCCTGGATCGTCGGGCACGCCGCCGACCGCGTCGTCATCGTCAACGGCTCCCTGCTGCCGCTGCTCGCGCCGCTGCTGCCGCACCTGGACTCCGTCGAGCACATCGTTGTCTCGGGCCCGGGCGACCTGTCCCTCCTGGCGGGCTGTCGTCCTCAGGTGCACGACTACGAGCAACTGCTCGCCGGGCATCCCGGCGACCACTTCGACTGGCCGGAGCTGGACGAGCGCCAGGCCGCCGCCCTCTGCTACACCTCGGGCACCACGGGCGAGCCCAAGGGCGTGCTCTACAGCCACCGTTCGATCTATCTGCACGCCATGGAGGTCAACGCGGCGGCCTCCTTCGGCCTGACCCCGGACGAGATCTGCCTTCCTGTGGTCCCCATGTTCCACGTGAACGCCTGGGGGCTCCCGCACGCGGCGTTCATGGCCGGTACGTCGATGCTGATGCCCGACCGCTTCCTCCAGCCGGGCCCGCTCGCCGAGATGATCGAGGCCGAGCGGCCCACGGTCTCCGCCGGCGTCCCCACCATCTGGGCGGGCCTGCTCGCCGAGCTCGACGCCCGGCCGCGCGACATGTCCTCCCTGCGCACGGTGATCAGCGGCGGTTCCGCCTGCCCGCCCGTGCTGATGCGCGGCTTCGAGGAGCGGCACGGCGTGCGGCTCGCCCAGGCGTGGGGCATGACCGAGACCTCCCCGCTGGGCTCCGTCGCCTACCCGCCCGCCGGCGTCACCGGCGAGGACGCCTGGCCGTACCGCGTCACGCAGGGCCGCCTCCCCGCCTCCGTCGAATTCCGGCTGACCGGCCCCAGCGGCGAACTCCTGCCCTGGGACGGGAAGTCCGCGGGCGAACTGGAGGTACGCGGCCCGTGGATCGCCGGCGCGTATTACGGCGGCGCCGGGGCGGAGCCTGTGCGGCCCGACGACAAATTCAGCGCCGATGGGTGGTTGCGTACGGGTGATGTCGGGACGATGTCTCCCGACGGTTATCTCACGCTCACGGACCGGGCGAAGGATGTCATCAAGTCCGGTGGTGAATGGATTTCGTCGGTCGAGCTCGAGAATCACTTGATGGCGCATCCGGAGGTCGCGGAGGCGGCTGTCGTGGCCGTGCCGGATGAGAAGTGGGGGGAGCGGCCGTTGGCGGCGGTCGTCCTCCGGGACGGGTCGGAAGTCTCGTACGAAGTGCTGCGGGGCTTCTTGGGCGAGCGGGTGGCTCGGTGGCAGGTGCCGGAGCGGTGGGTGCGGGTTTCTTCCGTGCCGAAGACTTCTGTCGGGAAGTTCGACAAGAAGGTGCTTCGGCGGCTTTATGCGGAGGGGGCTTTGGAGGTTTCGGTGCTGGGGTAGTTGGGCGGGTTGCCGGCGCCTGCGGCAGGCTTTCCCCTACCCGCCCCTTCCCGAAACTGGGGGTGATCCCCCAGACCCCCAGCAACACGGCTTCGCCGCGTTGTCCTCAAACGCCGGACGGGCTGGATATCCAGCCCGTTGGGGGCACCTCCCAGCGTTAGCTGGGGGAGTTTGAGGACGCGCCCGCAGGGCGCTCCCGCCGAAGGCGGCAACGCACCCGCAGCCGGGGGCCTGGGGCACGCGACCCCCACCCCCGCCCGCCGCAGGCGCCCCGTCGAGGCCGTCGGCACTCGCCCCCTTGTCCGGAAGGCGCCTTGGTGTCGTCGCGTCCCGGCGCGAGACTGCGGAGCGCCGGAAAATCCCAGAGCTTCACACAGCCACGGGAGAATCGCATGACACTGCTGGAGCGGCAGCCGGATCTCACCGAGCTCCGGAACATCATGTACGAGCTCGGCTTCGGGAGTCACTACGACTTCCCTGAGCGGATCCCGGTGATCAGGCCGCAGGACGTGCCGGAAAGCCACTGGGTGCCGCCTGCCGGAAATCCCATCTCGGGCTACGGCGTGGGTGGTTGGTGGGACCTGATGTCCTACGACTTCGGTCGCGCCACCTCGCTGGGGAAGGCGGTCTTCAACGAGACCGGCAACCCCGTCGAGCGCGAGATCGGCGGCGAGGAGACCATCGGCACCTCGCACACGTTCGAGATCTCCTCCACCGTCGAAGCGGGTTTCTTCGACATCGTGAAGGCGTCGGTCACCACGTCGTTCTCCACCAGCTGGAGCAAGGAGACGACGTTCAAGGACTATCTGACCGTGACGATCCCGCCCGGCTATGTGGGCTGGCTGGAGCTCGTGCCGGTGATCCGGCGGCTGGACGGCAGTTTCGTCTACATGCGGCACATTCTCGGCCACCGGTTCATCGGCCGGTTCAGCGGTGAGGTGGCGGCACCGGGCGTGGAGGGCGAGCTGTCCGACGTGATCCGGGTGCGCGAGCGGCCGATTCCCCGCAAGGCCGGCCGCGCGCTGCGCGAAATGGTCGACCACGGGTCGAGGACCGTCGAGGAGAGCGACGGCATCGTGTCGCTGCCCGCCGACCTGCTTCCGGATTCGTGGCGCGCGGACGCCGACGCCAGGGACGTCACCCGGCTGCTCCGCTCCCGCCCGTAGCCGCACGCCGCACGTCGCATCAGGAAGGGGTCGACATGCCGTTCATCCACTACAAGGACCGCGACAACAAGGCGAAGCGGCTTGGCGGGCAGATGCCCTTCATCCTGTACTGGCACAAGCGGGACGGTGACCGTTTCTACCCCGTCGGGCTGTGGGAGGGCAAGGACTTCAGCCCCAAGGAGTCGGTGTCCCGGGACGACGTCGTGCAGCTCAAGTTCGACGCCGAGGGCGACCTCGACGCGCTCTCGCTCCTGGACGCCTCGCTGTTCTTCCGCGTGGGGAGCGGCGCGTGGTCCCGGCCCGTCCAACGCAAGGGGAAGTACCACTATCTGGCCGCGAACGGCTCCAGCAACTCCATGCGGCAGGTGAAGAGCGCCAAGATCTACGACGAGGAGATCCGCTTCGCCCTCCGCATGGACATCGCCGGGGCGGGCGACTCGTGGATCGCTGACGAGGAATACACGGGATCCATCCGGATGAGGGACACGGAGGCGCGGCGCGCGTATCTCGTGGCCGTACGGCACGGCACGGCTTTCGACGACCCGTTCGGGGACGTGCTGACGTTCCGGGCGCGGTCTTGGGCGGATCTGGTGGGGTAGGGGTTTTGGCGTAGGGCGGTGCGGGGCCAACTCCCCGGCCTGTACGGCTGGTTCGGGAGGTGGCTGGTCCGACGGTGGCCGGCAGTCCTCACAGACACTGAGGCCGGAAAAGATCACCAGTTGCCTTGGGTGGAAGATGTGAGCGCCGTTTTTGCCGTAGACCGGCGATTGGTCAACTCCCGTGCGGGAGGCCGCTATTGTCTCTCGCGGCGCACCTCGTGCGCCCCCTCCCACGAGGACGCATGTCCCTTCCGGACGCTCGCCCAGGGCGCCCGGCCAGGGCGTTCTCCGGAGCACTCCCGGACTGGGGTGCGACGTAGGGAGGGGGCGCCCATGGGCCGCCACCGGAAGAAGTCGCTTGCCGAACGGATCCTCGCGGTGAACCGCGAGTGCGGGAGTGGCTGATCCGGCGGTGACCGGAGGTGCTCGTAGACGTGGGCCTGTCACCCGGTCGCCCCGGGATTCCATGTCATGCGTCCCGCGTGGATCACATGGCTGTTCACCGGGTCCGCGGCGGGGACGGGGCCTTCGGCGTAGCGGGTGACCAAGGCCGGGCCTGTGAGGTCTTCGGTGGGGGTCAGACGCATCGCGTGCAGTTCGGCCGCGATGTCCTCCGGGGTGAAGCAGCTGAGCCAGGGCTCGCCGAGTTCGGCCACCATTTCGGCCGCCGCCTCGCGTACGGCGCGGAGTTCGGGGGACAGCGTCGGCGGGGCCTCGCCGTAGTAGTCGAAGACCATCCGCACCGGGGCGGGGTGGCCGGCCATGGAGCGGAGAGTGGTGAGGACGGCGTCGCGTGTGAGGTACGCCGTGACGCCGAGCCAGAGGAAGAACGCCGGGCGGGTGCGGTCCAGCCCGGCGTTGGCCAGAGCGGTGGGCAGGGGGTCGCGTTCGAAGTCGACAGGGGCGTAGGTCACCGACTCGGGGATCTCGATTCCGGCCGCCGCCAGTTGGCGGCGCTTCCACGCCTGGGTGGACGGGTGGTCGACCTCGAACACCCGGAGCTCTGGGTGGGGGTTGCGGTACGCGAAGGTGTCCAGGCCCGCGCCGAGGATCACGAGCTGCCGGGTGCCGGTGGCCACGGCGGCGGACAGCGCGTCCTCGGCGAAGCGGCTGCGGGCGGCGAGGAAGCGGAGGCCGTAGAGGTCGAGCGGGTCGTCGGGCAGCGGCGGTAGCCCGGCGGGGTCCAGGCCCAGGATCTTGGGCGCCAGCGGGTCGGTGAGGATCCGCCGGGGGTCGGCCTGGTGGCGCGCGCGGCCGTGCGCCGCGCGCATCGCGGTGCGGCTGGGCTGACCGGTTTCCATGAGGGCTCCTGATCGAGTCGGGATCGTGTCGGGAATCAGCTCAGGATCAGGGCGGAGGGCGTTTCGGTGACAGGGCAGGATCTGCACTGTCACCGGCGCCAAAGGGTTTGTCTGCCGTCGTGGCCTCCGTCGAAAATGTCCGGATGGACCGCGAGATCGCGCTGCGTGAATTCCTGATGTTCCACCGTTCGCGGTTGAGCCCTGGTGAAGTGGGGCTGCGCGTCCACGGGCCGCGGCGGGTCGCGGGGCTGCGCCGGGAGGAGGTGGCCGATCTGGCCTCGGTCAGCGTCGACCAGTACATCCGCCTGGAGCGGGGCCGGACCGCTCTGGTATCGGACGGGGTTGTCGACGCGGTCGCCGGGGCGCTTCGGCTCGCGCCGGGCGAGCGGCGTTATCTGCGGGCTCTCGCCGGGCGCCCGCTCCCGTCCGATGCCGGGCCCTCGGGCGGGGCGGTTGTCCGGGACGGTGTGCAGCGTGTTCTTGACTCCCTGCGCGAGTCCCCGGCGTATCTGGTCGGCCGTAACGGCGCCATCCTGGCGTGGAACCGGGCCGCAACCCGCGTCTTCTTCGACTTTCCCCGGATTCCGGCGCGCGATCGGTCGCTCGGGCGGTTGATGTTCACCTATCCGCGGGCTCGGTCGCTGTTCCTTGATTGGGAGCGGTCCGCGCGGGAGATCGTGGCTTATTTGCGGACGGAAGTGGTGGTGCGGCCTCGTGATGCGGAACTGTCCGCGCTTGTGGGTGAGTTGACGGCCGTCAGTGGGGACTTTCGGCGGCTGTGGGCTTCGCAGTTCTGCTTCGATCGTGGCAGTGGGGTTTCCAGGCTGGCCTGTCCTGAGCTCGGGACTGTCTTGCGGTTGGCTTCGTCGGCGTTTCAGCCGGTGGGGTGTGCGGGGGAGTGGGTGGTCGTTTATACGGCTTGTGGGGCGTAGGTGGGGGCGGGTCTGTTGCCGCCTGCGGCGGGAGCGCCCTTCGGGCGCGGCCTCAAGCGCCGGCCGGGCTTTGGTCGTGGCTGGTGCCGGGGGTGGGTCTTCCGGGGCGGCGCCCGGCGTCGGCACGTACGGCTGCGGTAGGTCGCGACGGCGCCGCCTGGGTCCGCGAACCCCTCCGGCCGCAAGGCCGCGATGCCCGTAAGGCCCGCGACAACCCGGCCATTGCTAACGGCCGCACAGCGCCGCGTCCACGACCTTCTCCACCCGCCCCGTGACCTCCGCGTCCGGCGGAATCTCGGTCACCGCCACACTGACCGCGCGGCCGTCTTCGGTGACCCCGCCCCGGGTCTCGTAACCCGGGATGTCGCCGCCGTGACCCCAGTACACGCCCCCGCACGACAGCGGCCGGCTCATGAGGCCCAGGCCGTAGCCCGCGCCGCCCCCGACGGGGACGGTGGTACGCATCTGGGCCAGCTGGGCCGCCGGGAGCAGACGGCCGCCGAGCAGCGCGCCGAAGAACCGGTTGAGGTCGGAGTTCGTCGAGATCAACTGGCCCGCCGCCCAGCCCCAGGAGGGGTCGATGTCCGTGAAGTCACGGAGCGGGGCGCCTGCTTCGTCCTGGTAGTAGCCCTTGGGGTGCGGCTCGCGGACGGTCCTGTCGCCTGGGGTGGGGAAATAGGTGCGCCGCAGCCCGACGCGCTTGATGACGCGCCGGTCCATCTCCTCGGCGAGCGGCCGGCCCGTGACCTTCTGCACGATCAGGCCCGCCAGCAGGTAGTTCGTATTGCTGTACTCCCATCGCGCGCCCGGGGCGAAGTGCGCCTTGTGCTGGAGGGCGATGTCGAGGAGGTCGCGGGGGTCGTAGTACTGGTGCTGAAGGGCATGGTCGTCGAGGTAGTCGCCGTACTCCGGCAGCCCGCTGGTGTGCTGGAGCAACTGGCGGACGGTGATGTGGCGCCCGTCGATGCCGTCGCCCCGTACGAGCCCGGTGAGGTAGGTGTCCACCGGGGCATCGAGGCCGACCTTCCCCTCCCCGACCAGTTGCAGCACGACCACCGCCGTGAACGTCTTCGTGTTGCTGCCGATGCGGACCTGGCCGTCCACCGGCACCTTCGCCCTGGTCGTCACGTCGGCGACACCGGCCGTGTAGTTACGGGTGCGCCCCTCGCGGTCCTTCACTCCGGCCAGCGCGGCGGGCAGGCCGTCGGACCGCACCAGCGCGTCAAGGCCCTGCTGGACGGAGTCCGGCCGGGCGGCGGACGCCGCGGGCGGGGCTCCCGTCGTCATGACACCGACCGCCAGCGCGGCCGCGACCGCCAGCGCCACCGCCCGGCCCCGGCCCTGATCACCGTCTCGGCCGAACCTCTGCCGTGCCTGCTCGCGCATGCGTCAACTCCTGGGGAATGAAAGGGGCTGTGGAATGAGAGGGACTTCAGTACTTCAGTTGCTTCCGGTGAGGTGCTCGCGGACGCACTGCGTGTACTGGTGGAAGCTGTCGGGCCGATAGCAGGCCTGCGTGTGGTTCGCGTACCAGACCATGAGGACGGCGACCAGGACGGACACCATGATCGCCAGGCCGACGACCCCGAGGATCAAGGCGGTCACCGCGAGACCGTTCCTGCCCGGCGGCGCTCCCAACCCCCGGGCCACTGTTCCTTCCCGTACTTCTCGTCGTACTTCTCGCGTGTTCATCGACCGTGCTCCCGTCAGCTGCTCAGGGCTCGATCGTGGCTTTCGGGACCGCGGGCGCGCATCGCGGAAAGGCGGGAGAATCCGCTCCCCCGATCGGGGGAGGTCGCAGGTCAGCGGCCCGGTCATACTGACCGGACCATGTTGAGGAGAATCCGGCCGCTGCTGCGCGGCTCCACCTGTACGGGCGTGCTGTTCGCCTCTTGCGGCGCGTTGGCGAGCCTTCCGCTGCTGCCCTTCGCGATGCTGCCGGGCCTGGTGTGGCGGTCCGCTCCGTACGGCGTGCTGATGGGTCTGGGCCTCCTTGTCTGGGCGGCGCTGATCGGCGCGGCCGGGCTCGCCCGCACCACGCGGCGGGCGCTGATCGTGGCCGCCCGCCGGCTGCTGAGGGTGCCGCTGCCGGATCCCGCATCCGTACGGTCACCCGACGCCGGCCATTGGCGGACTCCCCTCTGGTTGCTGCTGCACGTGGCACTGGGCTGGACGGCGACCCTGGTCGGCGGACTGCTCCTCATCGCCGCCCTCACCCTCCCCGGGGGCTGGCTCGATGCCGAGGCGGGGCTGAGTCTGTTCGGCTGGACGGTGCGGGCGGAGGGCGGCTGGTCGCGCTGGGCGATGGCGCTCGGCTGCGCGCTGCTCGCGGCGGCCGTGTGCGCGGCGGTGACGTACGCGCTGCGGTGGCTGGCGCCCCGTCTCCTCGGCCCCTCGTCGGCCGAGCGGCTCGCCCTGGCGGCCGAGCGGGAGCTGCGGCTCGCCGAGCGCAACCGGCTTGCCCACGAGTTGCACGACTCCATCGGACACACGCTGACGGCCACCACGATCCAGGCCGCGGTGGCGGGCGAGCTGCTCGCCGCCGACCCGGTGGCGGCCCGCGGCGCGCTGCGCAGCATCGAGGAGTCGGCCCGGGCCGCGCTCGAGGACCTGGACTACGTTCTGGGTGTGCTGCGCGAGGAGAAGGCGGAGGCGGCTCCGACCCGCACCCTGGCCGACCTCCCCGGACTGCTCGACCGGCTGCGGCACGCGGGCGCGGTGGTGGAGCCGGAGCTGTCGGGCGACCTGGCCCAGGTGCGGGGCACGCTCTCGCGGGCGGCGTACCGGATCGTGCAGGAGGGCCTGACGAATGCCCTGCGGCACGGGGCGGGCGGCCCGATCGAGGTCCGGGTGGCTGTCGCACAGGACGTCCTGGAGCTCGGCGTGGTCAACCGGACGGGCCCGGCCACGGGCGGCTTCCCGACGTCCGGGCACGGGCTGCCCGGCCTGACCGAGCGCGTACGGCTGCTGCACGGCGAGATCGAGTCCGGCCCGGACGGCCGGCACTGGCGACTGGCGGTCCGGCTGCCGGTACGGACGTCGGCATGACGGGTGCCACCACGGGCGAAGCCGCCATGACCGGCCCCGGCGGGAAGGGAGACGTCAGCTTCCCGGGAGACGTCACCCTCCTGATCGCGGACGACGACGCCGTGACCCGCAGCGGCCTGTGCCTGCTGCTCGGGGCCCAGCCGGGGATCACGGTGGTCGGGGAGGCCGCCGACGGCGTCGAGGTGGTCGAGCAGGCGCGGCGGCTGCGGCCGGACGTGGTCCTGATGGACGTACGGATGCCACGGCGCGACGGGATCGAGGCCACCCGGCAACTCCTCGCCACGTCAGAGGGGTTGACCGATCCGCCCAGGGTCGTGGTGATCACCACCTTCGAGAACGACGGCTACGTCACGGCCGCGCTCAGCGCGGGGGCCAGCGGGTTCGTGCTCAAGCGGCGCCCGGTCCCGCAGATCGCGGAGGCGGTGCGGGTGGTGGCCGCAGGCGAGGCGATCCTCTTCCCGGCGGCCCTGCGCCGCATGGTCGCGGCCCGCCCGCTGGACTCCGCCGAGGCGCTGCCGAGGGCCGCCCTGACGGACCGCGAGGAGGAGGTTCTGCGGTCGATGGCCACGGGCCTGTCCAACCCGGAGATCGCGAGGTCCCTCACGGTGAGCCTGGAGACGGTGAAGACGCACGTCGGGAACGTACTGACGAAGCTTGGTGCGCAGAACCGGACGCATGCGGTTGTCATTGCGTATGAGTCGGGGTTGGTGGTGCCGGGGTTCCCGGGCTGAGCTCCCCTCGGGAACTGCGGAAGTCCAGCCGCGGTCCGTCGGTGGCCGGGCGCGCGGTTCCCCGCGCCCTAGCCGCGGCGGGGGATGAACTTGCCGATGCCCGCTCGGACCGCTTCCACCTGGCGGTGGAAGTTCTCGTCGAAGGACTCCGCCAGCCAGCCTTCGTTCGGGCCGTCGGCGCGGCAAGCGCGGCAGCGGCCGCCCGGGAGGGCGCGGGCCGGGGCGCCGCAGCCCTCGCATTCCGTGAGGTGGGCGGGTGGTGGCGGCGCCTGGACGCGTCGCGGGGGGAGTTTCGACTTCAGGCGGGTGCGGGCCAGCGCGCCCGGGGAGTGGACCTCCGGGGGGAGGCCCGTCGTCAGGGCCCGTACGAGTTCGGCCTCGGTCGCCCCTCTGGCCAGCCATTCTTCGGCCAAGGGCGTCAGCTGGGCGCATTCCGTCGCCGAGAGGGCCATGCGGGGGTCCGTGCCGCCCACGTCCGCCAGGATCCTGTACGCGGGCGGCGGCGCCTCCTCCGTAGGGGTGGGTTCCGCCTCCGCCGGGACGTCGCCCCGCAGGAAGCGGCGCCACCACGACTCGTCGCGCGCGGTCCGCGAGAAGTACGTACGGAACACCCACTGCGTACGGCCGTCCCCGACGGTCTCGCGTCTGCGGAAGAGGTGGCCTGCCCTGGTCAGGGCGTTGAGCGCGGTGCGTACGGCCTGCTGGCCGTAGGCCGCCAGCTCCTTCGCGAGCGTCTTCACATCGATCGCCGCGCCGTCGGGGAGGCGGTCGATGTACGTCGCGATCGCCGCCTCGCGGGCGGGGAGGTGCGAGAAGTCGCCCTTGCGGCGGGGCTTCTGGGCGGGAGCGGAGCGCTTGCCGTAGCCCGCAGGGGCCATGAGAGGACTAAAGTTGGCGACAGCCACGGGGATCCTTGCGTGATCTCTGGTGGTCAGACCCCCGTTCGGTGTTGGTAGCACCGGCGGGGGTTGCTTGTTGCTGCGCACGCTACACACCCTGCGCACACCGTCGCCACTCGGCTACCTAAAGTCATACGAGTTGTGGTACGCGGGAGTTGGGAGGGTGGGTGGGTTGAGCCTGCCACCCGTTCCTTGGGTAAGTCGCTCGGGTCTCGACCCCCGTCCCCCGAAGCTCAAGCGTCGGCCGACGCGTAGGTTATGAAATCCGCCCAGGAGTGGGTGGGTATGGAGAGTTGGGGGCTGTGGGTGAGCTTCGAGTCTCTGACGTGGATGGTATGGGCGTGGCTCGCGATTTCGATGCAGTTACCTCCTTGGTCCTGGTTGCTGTAGCTGGACTTGAACCAGGGGTGGGCGACTTCGACGCAGTTACCGGTCTCGTTGTCGCTGTAGCTCGACTTCCGCCAGGAGTAGGCGATTTCGACGCAATTACCGCCCCCGTGGTCATCGCTGTGGCTGGACTTGAACCAGATCAGCTGGTTGCTCAAAGTTCCTCCATCAGATTGCCGATGAACTGCCTGGAGTCTTCCTCGTTGAGAGCCTGCATGCGAAGCATCGCGAAGCGACTCGTCATCTCGCTCACTGCTTCGCCGTCACCGTTCAGCTGTGCAGTTCGCTGGCATTCGGTGTAGACGAACTGCTCCTGTTCCGAGGTCTCAAGCAGCACGAACGGGCCGGACATGCCGGGGAAGTACCCCGGTCCCATGGGCAGGATCTGGATGAACACGTTGCGCTGTTCACCTACCGCCAGCAGGTGTCGGAGCTGCTTCTTCATCACCTCAGGGCCGCCCAGCATCGTGCGCAAGGCCGCTTCGTAGATGACGAAGTTGAACAGCACGGTCGGCTCGTCGAGTCGTTTCTGCCGAGTCATGCGATACGCGACGCCCGACGCGACCTGCTCCTCCGTGCGGGGAGGGATATGCGACTGGATGAGCGTCCTCGCGTATTCCTCGGTCTGCAGCAACCCCGGGATGAGGACAAGCTCGAAGGTGTGCATGGCGACGGCCTGCTGCTCCGTAGCCATGAACTCCGGCGCATGCACTTGCACCGGCTCTGGCTGAAGATACGGGCAAGCCGCCAGCAACAGACCCTGCGCCCCGCACATCTGGTCCGCGACCTCCAGGAGGCGTCGCGTCGGTTTGCGGCGGCCCTGTTCCATCGACTTGACGGTTTCCACGCCGTAGTTGGACTCCTTGGCCAAGTCCTCGCGGCTGACGCCCGCGATCGTTCGCCATGACTTGAGTTGGTCGCCGCAGTACCGCCACGACACGGGCGGGTTGGCAATGCCACGCATCAGCATTGGGGCTCACCTCACGCTACGCACCCTTATGGTCACCGCGCAGGCTAGACCTGGCCAGAGCTTCGGAGGCCCTGTACAAGAAAAAATTCGCCCGCACGGGTGCGCGAGGTGTTCAGCCCAACTTCGAGAGGAGATCGACGATCCGGCCCTGGACCTCCGCGCTGGTGGAGCGTTCGGCGAGGAAGAGGACCGTCTCCCCGGCCGCCAGCAGGGCGAGTTGGGTGGGGTCGGTGCTGGGGGAGGTGTAGACGACGAGCGGCGTACGGCTGAGGAGGCCGTGGCCGCGCAGCCAGTCGACGATGCCGGCGCGGCGGCGGCGGACCTGCATGAGGTCCATGACGACGAGGTTGGGGCGGAGTTCGGCGGCGAGGGTGACCGCGTCGGCGTCGCCGGTCGCGCGGGCGACCTGCATGCCGCGTCGCTCCAGGGTGGCGGTCAGGGCGTCGGCGATGGCCTCGTGCTCCTCGATGAGGAGGACGCGGGAGGGGTGCATCTCGCTGTCGCGGGGGGCGAGGGCTTTGAGGAGTACGGCGGGGTCGGCGCCGTACGCCGCTTCCTTCGCGGCCTGGCCCAGACCGGCCGTGACCAGCACCGGGACCTCGGCGGCGACGGCGGCCTCGCGCAGGGACTGGAGGGCGGTGCGGGTGATCGGGCCGGTCAGGGGGTCGACGAAGAGGGCGGCCGGGTAGGCGGCGATCTGCGCGTCGACCTCCTCGCGGGAGTGGACGATCACGGGGCGGTAGCCGCGCTCGGTGAGGGCGGTGCGGGTGGAGTCGTCGGGGGCGGGCCAGACGAGCAGCCGGCGGGGGTTGTCGAGGGGCTCCGGGGGGAGCTCGTCGTCCATCGGCGGGCGGGGGGTGTTGACGACCTCGACGGCGCTGTTCGGGCCGTCGAGCGGCTCGGGGCCCTCCGAACCGTCGTCCGGGGCTCCTATGGCGAAGGCGCGGCCCTGGGGGTTGCCGGGGGTCTGCGGGCGGGGGGCGGCGGCCGAGGGGGTGGGCGTCTGGCGCTCCTCCTCGGAGGGGTTGCCGAGCTTGCGGCGCCTGCCGGAGCCGACGGGCGTGCCGCCGGGGGGCGTCTCACCGGATGCGGGGCCCTGCCCGAGCATGCGGACGCTGATGGGACGTGCGGCATCGGCCGCGCCGGGCTCCTCGGCGAGGGCCCTCCGGGCGCGGCGGCGACCGGTGGGAGGCGTGGGGTCGGCGTCGGCTTCGGGGTGCGGTGCCGTGCTTCGCGCGGTGTTCTGAGGGCTGTCCGCGCCTCCGGGCGCGGCGGCCTCGCCCCCGGCGCTCGGCGCGGGGGCCTGCGGGGCGCCTGCGGCGGGCGGCGCGGGGTGGGGCTGCGGGTGGTCCGTGCCGTCGGGCGCCGCGGCCGTCCCGGGGCTCGCGCCGGGACCCTGGTCGTCGCCGGGGACCGCGGCGGCGCCGTGCGGCGCCGGGCCGCCGCCCTGCGCGGGGGCAGGGCTTCCGCCCGGTCGTGCGGTGCCCCGGGTGGGGTGGTTCCGCTGGGTGCCGGCGTCGTCGGGCGCCTGGGGCCGGGCGGCTTCGCCTGCGGCGGGCCCCTGGCCGGGGGCGGCGAGGAACGCGCCGGTGCCACCGGTGTTCGGGTGACCCGCGGCGTCGTAGGGCGCCGTGTCGTCGCCGGGTGCGGGCCAGCCCGCGGTGTTCTGCGGGGCGCTCGCGTCGGCGGTCGCACCGCCCTGCGCGGGCCAGCCGCCGTGCGGGACGGGGGCGTTGCCGCCGGGCGCGGAGCCAGCGCCGGGGCGCTGCCCGCCGTCCGCCGCGGGCCCTTGGGCAGGGTCGGCGTCGCTGGGTGCGGGCCAGGTGCCGGGGGCGGGGCTTGCGTCCGGCCGGACCTGGGTGCGTGTCGCGCTCGGCGCGGGGTGGTTCCGGGGAGTGCCGTCGGGTGCGGAGCCGCCTGGCGTGGGGCCGTGGTTCGGGTCGCCGAGGAACGCGGCCGTACCGCCCGCGTTGTCGTACGGCGCCGCGCCGTCGCCGGGCGCGGGCCAGGTGCCGGGCTCGGGGCTTTCGCCCGGCCGGACCTGGGTGCGCGTCGCGCTGCGCGCGGCGTGGTTCTGCGGGGCGTCGGCGGCCGCGCCGCTCGCGCCGTCGGTGAGGAAGGCGGCGGTGCCGCCGGTGTTCGGGTTGGCCGCCGCGTCGCCCGGTGCGGGCCAGCCGCCGGGCGGGGTGGCTGCGGGGCCGCCGGGGGCGGAGCTCGTGCCGCCGGTCTGCTGGGGGGTGCCCGCCGACGGTGCGTTGCCCGGTGCGGGCCAGCCGCCGGGCGGGGTGGTTGCCGGGTTTGCGTGGCCGCCGGGGGCGGAGCCTGTGCCGCCGGTCTGCTGCGGGGTGCCCGCCGACGGTGCGTTGCCCGGTGCGGGCCAGGTGCCCGGCATGCCCTGCGCGGGAGCGGTGCCCCGCGTGGGGTGGTTCTGCTGGGTGCCCGCGTCGTCGGCCGCCTGGCGCCGGTCCGCGCCGGATCCCTGGTCGGGGCCGGTGAGGAAGGCGGCGGTGCCGCCGGGGGCGGAGCTCGTGCCGCCGGTCTGCTGCGGGGCGCCTGCCGACGGTGCGTTGCCCGGTGCGGGCCAGGTGCCGGGCGGGCCAGGGTTCGGGTTCTCGCCCGGCTGGGCCGGGGCGCCTGCCGGGGACGCGTTGGCTTCGGGCGCGGAGGCGGGTCCGCGCGCGCCGCCCGGCGTCGAGCCGTGGTCGGGGTCGCCGAGGAAGGCGGCGGTGCCGCCGCCCTGCTGGGGGGCGCCCGGGGCGGCGGGATGTCCCGGAGCGCCCGCCGACGGCGCGTTGCCCGGTGCGGGCCAGGTGCCGGGCGTGCCGGAGGTCGGGTTCTCGCCGGGCCGGGCCGGGGTGGCTGCGGGCGCGGAGCCCGGTCGGCTCGCGCCGCCGGTCTGCTGCGGGGTGCCTGCCGACGGCGCGTCGCCCGGTGCGGGCCAGCCGCCGGGCGGGGCCGGGTTGCCGTCGGGTGCGGAGCCGCCTGGCGTGGGGCCGTGGCCCGGGTCGCCGAGGAACGCGGCGGTGCCGCCCGCGGGGGCGTACGGTGCCGCGCCGTCGCCCGGCCGGGCCGGGTTCGCGTCGCCGCCGGGCGAGGAGCTCGCGCCACCCGCGGCCTCATGCGGCGGGAGGGCCGCCTGACCCTGGTGCGGGGCGCCCGGACCGCCGGGCGCGGAGGGCGCGCTGTCCGGCGCGGCCGCGGGCGTGCCGCCCTGTGCCGGGAAGGGCCCCGGCCGTGCGGGCTGCCCCTGATGCGCGGAGGGCGCGCCGCCCTGCGCGGCCGCGGGCGTGCCGCCCTGTGCCGGGAAGGGGCCCGGCTGCCCCTGCTGCGGGGTCGCGGCCGGGTCCGCCGGCGCGTCCTTCTTCTCCGGCGCCGACGGGCCGGCCGGAAGCGCGAACGCCGTGCGCGGGGCGTCCGGTTCCGCGGCGGCCTGGCCCGGGATCGGACGCTCAGGGGTCTGTGTGGCCGTGCGGCGGGCGCGGCGGCCCGTCGGCTCGGGCGCGCGGTCCGCCTCGGCGGGCGGCAGGGCGAACGCCGTGCGCGGCGCCTCGGCCTCCGCGGGCCGCTGGTCCCGCCGCGCGCGCCGCCCGGTCGGCGCGGGCGCGCCCTGCTGGGGGACGAGCCCGGCGCCGTCCGTCGACGCCTCCTCGTCCGCGCGCGGCCGCGCCCGGCGGCGCCCCGTCGGCTGGGGCTGCTCGGGTGCCTCGTCGGGCCGCTCCGGCGCGGCCGTGCCCCGGGCCCGCTGCGCGGGCACCGGCATGACGGTCGTGGCGTTCATCGCGTCCGTGACGGGCCGCTCGGGAGTGCCGGTCACCGGGCCGTTCGCGGCCGAGACCGGCACCTCCAGGACGTAGGCGTTGCCGCCCGCACCCGGCATGTCGTGGGTCTGGAGCACACCGCCGTGGGCCCGGACGATGCCCCGCACGATCGGCCCGTGCACCGGGTCGCCCCCCGCGAAGGGGCCGCGCACCTCGATGCGCACGACCTCCCCGCGCTGTGCCGCCGCCACGACGATCGTCGAATCCCCGGAGGACCGGGGAGGGACCGCCGCGTTCCCCGTGGCGTCGACGCCGGCCACGTCCGCGATCAGGTGCGCGAGCGCCTGGGCGAACCGCTCCGCGTCGATCTCCGCCTCGATCGCGGGCGCGTGCACCGCGAACTGCGCGCGGCCGGGACCGATCAGCTCGACCGCGCCCTCGACACCGGCCGCCACGACCTCGTCCAGCGGGACGGTCTTCCTGGCCAGCTTGGTCTCGCCCGCGTCCAGCCGCTGATAAGCCAGGACATTGTCGACAAGAGTCGACATCCGGGCGTATCCGGCCGAAAGGTGATGGAGGATCTGATTCGCCTCCGGCCACAGCTGTCCGGCCGGGTCGTCGGCCAGCGTGCCGAGCTCGCCGCGCAGTTGTTCCAGCGGGCCCCGCAGCGAGGAGTCCAGGACGGCGAGCAGCTGGGCGTGGCGGGCGGCCAGCGCGTCGTACGGGCGGCGGTCGGTGAAGGTCATCACCGCGCCGACGAGCTGGTCACCGTCGCGCACGGGCGCGGTCGTCAGGTCGACGGGCACCGCGCGCCCGTCCTTCGCCCACAGCACCTGCCCGCGCACCCGGTGCTTGCGCCCGGAGCGCAGGGTGTCGGCGATCGGGGACTCCTCGTAGGGGAAGGGCGTGCCGTCCCCGCGGGAGTGATGGACGAGCGGATGCAGCTCCTGGCCGCCGAGGTCGCTGGCGCGGTAGCCGAGGATCTGCGCGGCGGAGGGATTGACCAGGACGACCTTGCCCTCGGTGTCCACACCGACGACGCCCTCGGCCGCCGCGCGCAGGATCATCTCCGTCTGGCGCTGCTGGCGGGCGAGTTCGGCCTCGGTGTCGAGCGTGCCCGTGAGGTCGCGGACGACGAGCATCAGCAGCTCGTCACCGGTGTAGGAGGAGTGGTCGGCGTACGGCGTGCGGCCGTCCTCGAGATTGGCGCTGGTCACCTCGACGGGGAACTGCGAACCGTCCGTGCGCCGCGCGACCATCCGCGTCGGCTTGGTGCGGCCGTCGTCGCTGTCGGGCAGCCGCATCGAGCCGGGGATGCGCCGCGAGTCGAAGTCCGGCAGCAGGGAGAGCAGTCCGCGCCCCACGAGACCGGTGCCGGGGACCTCGAAGGTCTCCAGCGCTATGTGGTTGGCGTTGACGACCGTGCCGTTGCAGTTGACGAGCAACAGGGCGTCGGGCAGGGCGTCGAGTATGGCTGCGAGGCGAGCAGCGCCTCGGGATGGCCTGCTGCTCACGACGACGCTTCCTCCCTGGATACCGCAACCTTGCAGACTTCGCCGGACGGGCAGCGCCTTCTCCGGCGCCCTCCAGGCGTGTCACTGGGGGGAAGTCTACGGGCTGTGGAGGCGGGCGCGACGGCGGATGACGCGTGCGGCGGGGCGTGCGGACCGGCCGCCCTCCGGCCTTCCCCGGGCCGTTGCGGGGCGTCCCGCCGCAGGCCGGACATGCCTCTTGTGTCAGTCCTCGTCGGAGACTTCCGGGTTGCCGAGGAGCTCGGAGAACTTGTTCCACCGCTCCATTTCGCACCCGTTCGTCCGGCTGAAGTCGGCGTCGACCGGCTTGCCCGCCCAGCGCCCGGAGATATGGGCCCGCTGCGGCCCGCCGTAGATGTCCGTGCACATCTGGGTCTTGGCCACGGGTGCGAAGAGGTCCTTGCCCCAGCGCGCCTGCTTGTCGAGCTGGGCGCACGCCTCCTTGGGGCGGTGGTGCGTGCCGCCGTCGGGGTGGCAGTAGAGCTCGTAGCGCCCGTTGAGCCGGCCGGCGTCGCTGACGGACACCGTGAGGTGATCGCCGCCGTTCTCCGGCTGCGGCAGGGGGAGGGGCGCGGCCGAGACCGCGGGGGCGGCGAGCAGGGCCGGGACCAGGGCCACGGCGGTGAGGGCGACTCTGCGGAGCAGCATGCGGAACTCCAGGGGCGACGGGGGTGCGGCCGCCGGACGACCGGGCGGGCGTAGGCGCCGGAAGCGCGGCCGGTGGGCCGGAGGGGCCCGAACGGGACCCTTCACCCCTCTAACGCCTGAGGACGCAACGCGTTGCGCACCGGGAAACATCTTTGCCCCAGCCGGTGAAAGCCCGGTACCGTAGGGAGCGATTGGTGGCCGACCGCGAGGCTGTGTCATCATCTGCAAGCACCACCCGCGCATGCGCGGGTGAGCGTGGAGGCGTCGCCTAGTCCGGTCTATGGCGCCGCACTGCTAATGCGGTTTGGGACTTAAATCCCATCGAGGGTTCAAATCCCTCCGCCTCCGCTTGTGTGTGGCCCCGGTCGTCTTCCGAGACGGCCGGGGCTTCTGCGTTCACGGGCGGCGGTTCCGGACGAGAGGGCCCTCGGCGATCTTGTCTGAGGGGTGTTTTCGCAGGTCAGGCGGCAAGTGGCTAATGGATTTCGCGTCACGGCGCAGTTCATGTAATGTTGTCCACGCAACGCCGACCGGCAAGAAAAACCGCCGGGAAGCCGAGCGCTCGTAGCTTAACGGATAGAGCACTTGACTACGGATCAAGAGGTTGCAGGTTCGAATCCTGCCGAGCGCACAGCCGAGAGACCGATCTCACATTTGCTGAAATCGTTCTTTCGTCCGTCGCGGGGTGGAGCAGCTCGGTAGCTCGCTGGGCTCATAACCCAGAGGTCGCAGGTTCAAATCCTGTCCCCGCTACTAAGACCGCAGGCCCGGCACTCTTCGGAGTGCCGGGCCTGCGGCGCTTTTGGCGGGATCTTGTGGTCGGCTGCGGGTTGTGTCGTCCGCACCACCGCTGCGCGGCGGTGTCCTCAAGCGCCGGACGGGCGGGATTTGGCTGAGGCGCGTGCGCGTTCCCGCCTGCCGGGTCGCCTGCGGTCAGTCTGCCAGGGGCAGTGTCTCCGCGAGTGTGCGCCATTCCGCGACCGGGAGCTCGCCCGCCTTGCGGCGGGCCGGGGCCAGGACGACCTGGATCGCCACGTGGTCCGCGCCCGCCTTCAGGAAGGCGTCCACGCGGGTCCGGATCGCCGAGGCGTCGCCGAGGGCGAAGACCGCGTCGAGGAGGCGGTCGCTGCCGTCGCCCTCGAAGTCCCGCTCCGTGAAGCCGAGGCGCAGCAGATTGTTCGTGTAGTTGGGCATCGGGAGATAGAAGGCGAGATAGTCGCGGGCCGAGCGGCGGGCGCTCGCCAGGTCGTCGTCGAGGACGACCTTCAGCTCCGGGGCGAGCAGCGGGCCCGTGCCGAGCGCCTCGCGCGCCCGCGCGGTGTGCTCGGCCGTGACCAGATACGGCACGGCGCCCGCCGCCCGGTCCCGGGCCAGCCTCAGCATGCGGGGGCCGAGCGCGGCCAGCGTCCGCCGGTCCGCGTGCGGCCCGTCCGGGGTGGCGTCGAGCTCGTCCAGATACGCCTTCATCGCGGAGTACGGGCGCGCGTACCCCTCGACCATGTGCCGGTGGCTGACGCCCAGGCCCAGGACGAACCGCTCCCGCGCGGCCGGCGCGAGCCTCGCGTACGCGGCGGCGACCCGCGCGGCCGGGTGCTGCCAGATGCTGAGGATGCTGGTCCCCACGCGCACGCGGCGGGTCGCCGCCAGCAAGTGCTCCGCCTGCGAGACGGCCGGGCTGCCGCCGGCCCACAGTGTGCCGTAGCCGAGCTCCTCCAACTCCGCCGCCGCCGCGCCGATTTCATCCCCTCTGGCCGGATCGTCCAGCCGTAGCTCGTTGCTCCAGACGCCGATCCTGCCGAGCCGTGGTTTCGTCATGGGCCCCACCGTACGGAAGGAGGGCCACGGATTCTCAGACGAATCACAGGAAGCCGAAAGGCACCTCTCAGCCTGCTCGCCCAGGATCCCCCGTATGACCTCGATCTCGCCTGCCGCGCGAACGGAACTGCTGCACGACGACGGAAGTGCCGTACGGGTGCTGGTCGTCGACGACGAGGCACCGCTGGCCGAACTGCTGTGCCTGGCCCTGCGCTACGAAGGCTGGGAGGTGCGGACCGCCGCCGACGGCACGGCCGCCCTGCGGGCCGCGCGTGACTTCCGGCCCGACGCCGTCGTGCTGGACGTGATGCTGCCCGACATGGACGGGCTGACCGTCCTCAGCCGCCTGCGGGGCGAACACCCCGACGTCCCCGTCCTGTTCCTCACCGCCAAGGACTCCGTCGAGGACCGCATCGCCGGTCTCACCGCCGGTGGCGACGACTACGTCACCAAGCCGTTCAGCCTGGAGGAGGTCGTCGCCCGGCTGCGCGGGCTGCTGCGGCGCGCCCGTACGGTGGCGCCGCGCGCGGACTCCGTCCTCACCGTCGGCGACCTCGTGCTGGACGAGGACAGCCATGAGGTGTCGCGGGGCGGCACGGAGATCCATCTGACGGCGACCGAGTTCGAGCTGCTGCGGTTCCTGATGCGGAATCCTCGGCGGGTGCTCAGCAAGCCGCAGATCCTGGACCGGGTGTGGTCCTATGACTTCGGGGGGCAGGCGAATGTGGTGGAGCTCTACATCTCGTATCTGCGGCGGAAGATCGACGCCGGTCGCTTGCCGATGATTCACACTCGGCGTGGGGTGGGGTATCTGATCAAGCCGGCCGCTGCGGCGTGAGGGTGGGCGCCTGCGGCGGGCTTTTTCCCCAGCCCCGCCCCTTCCCGAAACCGGGGGAGGGCCCCCAGACCCCCTGCAACACGCTTCGCGCGTTGTCCTCAATCGCCGGACGGGCTGGATATGGCTGATGAGTCCGCCGCAGGCGGCAACGGCGGGGCAGCCGGGGGTCCGGGGCGCGTGGCCGGCAAACCCCGGCGCGTCCGGTCGCTGCGCGCGCGTCTCGTCGTGTCCACCGTCGTCCTCGTCGCCGTCGTCTGCGCAGTCATCGGCACCGTCACCACCATCGTGCTGCGCAGCTATCTCTACGGGCAGCTCGACACCCAGCTCAAGGAAGTGGCCCGGAGGGCGGCCGGGCCGCCCGGGGGGCACCGGTTCGGGTCGCGTGAGGACGAGCCGCTCGAGTTCCTGCGAGGCGGCGGGCAGCCGATCGGAACCGTGGGGGCCGTCACCGACGGGGGCGCCATGCGGGACGCCGCCGTCAGTGCCGCCGGGTTCCCCCGGCCCGTACTCGACCCGCTCACCGACGAGCAGCGCGCCGCGCTCGGGCGGCTCCGGCGGGACGGACGGCCGCATGACGTGGAGCTGCCGGGGCGGGGGGACTTCCGGGCGCTGTCGGTGGTGTCGGGGGACGGAGAGATGTCGTATCTCGTCGGCATCCCCACCGCCGTCGCCCAGGACACGCTCGACACGCTCATCCTGGTGGAGGTCTGCGTCACCGCCGCCGGGCTCGTCGCGGCGGGCATCGCCGGGGCCGCCAACGTCGGGATCGCCCTGCGGCCGCTGCGCCGCGTGGCCGCCACCGCAACCCGCGTCTCCGAACTGCCCCTGCACAGCGGTGAGGTGGCGCTGCACGAGCGCGTGCCGGACGCCGAGGCGGATCCGCGCACGGAGGTCGGGCAGGTCGGCGCGGCGCTCAACAGGATGCTCGGACACGTCGGTTCGGCACTGGCCGCGCGGCAGGAGAGCGAGACGCGCGTACGGCAGTTCGTCGCCGACGCCAGCCACGAGCTCCGTACGCCGCTCGCCTCCATCCGCGGCTACGCCGAGCTCACCCGCCGGGGCGGCGAGGAGGCCGGGCCCGCGACCAGGCACGCGCTGGGCCGCATCGAGTCCGAGGCGCACCGGATGACCGGGCTGGTCGAGGACCTGCTGCTGCTCGCGCGCCTCGACGCCGGGCGCCCGCTGGCCCACGACGCGCTCGACCTCTCGCCGCTCGCCGTCGACGCCGTGAGCGACGCCCGGGCCGCCGGGCCCGGCCACAGGTGGCGCCTGGACCTGCCCGCCGAACCCGCCGAGATCCGCGGCGACCCCGCGCGCCTGCACCAGGTGCTGGTCAACCTTCTGGCCAACGCC
The DNA here is from genome assembly GCF_055558795.1 of Streptomyces sp. NPDC025618. Taxonomy (NCBI): domain Bacteria; kingdom Bacillati; phylum Actinomycetota; class Actinomycetes; order Kitasatosporales; family Streptomycetaceae; genus Streptomyces; species Streptomyces sp. NPDC025618. The sequence goes on from NZ_JBVHLW010000023.1 coordinate 53,828, forward strand.
CGTACGCACACGCCGAAGGGCACCACCGTCACCGCCCGGGTGCGCGAGGCCGGCCCGTACGCCGTGCTGGAGATCGAGGACGACGGGCCCGGCATCCCCGCGGAGCTGCTCCCGCACGTCTTCGAACGGTTCGCGCGCGGCGACGCCTCGCGGTCCCGCGCGGGCGGGGGCACGGGCCTCGGGCTCGCGATCGTGCGCGCCGTCGTCGCCGCGCACGGCGGGCGGGTGAGCGTGGACAGCGCGCCCGGCCGTACGGTCTTCACCGTCGAACTGCCCCGGCAGGCCAGGGCCATTCACAGCCCGGTCACAGGCTGACCACACGGGCGGGACAGCGGCGGCCGGAAGGGTCGGCGCATGACCCAGCCACCTCCCGGCGCGGCCCTGCCGGCGCGTGCCCCGCTGTCCGCGGAACGGGCCGCGACGGTGCTCGACGTCGTGATCCCCGTCCACAACGAAGAGGACGACCTGGAGGGCTGCGTACGCCGCCTCCACGCGCACCTCACGGAGACCTTCCCGTACGGCTTCCGGATCACCGTCGCCGACAACGCCAGCACCGACCGCACGCCCGAGGTGTCCGCCTTCCTCGACGACACCATCGAGGAGGTCACCGCCGTCCGGCTGGAGCAGAAGGGGCGCGGGCGGGCGCTGCGCACGGTGTGGACGATGTCGGAGGCACCGGTGCTCGCCTATATGGACGTCGACCTGTCCACCGACCTCAAGGCCCTGCTCCCGCTCGTGGCCCCGCTGATCTCCGGCCACTCCGACCTCGCCATCGGGTCGCGGCTGACGGGCGGTTCGCGGGTGGTGCGGGGAACGAAGCGGGAGTTCGTCTCCCGGGCCTACAACCTCATCCTGCGGACTGGGCTGGCCGCCCGCTTCTCCGACGCGCAGTGCGGCTTCAAGGCGATCCGCAAGGACGTCGCCGACCGGCTGCTGCCGCTGGTCGAGGACACCGGCTGGTTCTTCGACACGGAACTGCTCGTGCTCGCCGAGCGGGCGGGCCTGCGGATCCACGAGGTGCCCGTCGACTGGATCGACGACCCCGACAGCTCCGTGCACATCGTCCGCACCGCCGCCGACGACCTGCGCGGCGTCTGGCGGATCGGCCGCGCGCTGGCCACCGGCACGCTGCCGCTCGACCGGCTGCGCCGCCCCTTCGGCGACGACCCGCGCGACCGCGCCGTGCCGGGCGTGCCGCGCGGGCTGGCCCGGCAGGCGGTCGGCTTCTGCCTCGTCGGGGCGGTGAGCACCTGTCTCTATCTGGCGCTGTACTCGCTCTTCCGGACGGGCATGGGGGCGCAGGGCGCGAACGCTCTGGCGCTGCTGCTCTCCGCTGTCGCCAATACGGCCGCCAATCGGCGGCTCACGTTCGGCGTGCGTGGTCGTGACCGGGCTTTCCGGCATCAGGCGCAGGGGCTTGTGGTCTTCGCGATCGGACTGGCGCTGACCAGTGGGTCGCTGGCGGCGCTTTCTCTGGCGAGTGGTTCGCCTTCGCACGGTACGGAGGTGGCTGTGCTGATCACGGCGAATCTGGCGGCTACGGCGCTTCGGTTCCTGCTGCTGCGGGCTTGGGTTTTCGCTCCGTTTTCCGATGACGTCTCTGGGAGCTCTTGTTGAGTGCCGGGTTTTTTCCCCAGCCCCGCCCCTTCCCGAAACTGGGGGGTACCCCCAGGCCCCCGACTCGGGGCTCTGCCCCGGGCCCCGAACCGCGCTTCGCGCGGTGTCCTCAATCTCCCCCAGCTAACGCTGGGAGGTGCCCCCAAGGGCTGGACATGGCTGATGAGAGTGCGCAAATTCAGCCCGTCCGGCGATTGAGGACGCTCCCCCAGACTTCGTCCGGGGGGACCCCCAAGGGCGCTCCCGCCGCAGGCGGCGACGTGCCCGCAGCCGGGAGTCCGGGGCGAGCCCGCCGCAGGCGGGGTCGTGTCGCGCTCGGCGCGCTGCTGGTCGGTACCGCTCTGCTCTACCTCTGGGATCTCAGCTCCTCCGGCTACGCCAACGCGTTCTACGCCGCCGCCGCGCAAGCGGGAAGCGCCAGCTGGAAAGCGTTCTTCTTCGGCGCCTCCGACGCCGCGAGTGCCATCACCGTCGACAAGCCGCCCGCCGCGCTCTGGCCCATGGGGCTCTCCGTGCGGATCTTCGGGCTGAGTTCGTGGGCGATCCTCGTGCCCGAGGCGCTGATGGGCGTCGCGGCCGTGGGCGTGCTCCACGCGACCGTGCGCCGGTACTTCGGGCAGGCCGCCGGGCTGCTCGCGGGGGCGGCGCTGGCGGTGACGCCGGTCGCGGCGCTGATGTTCCGCTTCGACAATCCCGACGCCCTGCTCTGCCTGCTGATGGTGTGCGCGGTGGCGTGCGTGCTGCGGGCGCTGGAGACGGCCGCGACCCGCTGGCTGCTGCTCGCGGCGTTCTGCTTCGGGCTCGGCTTCCTGACCAAGACGCTCCAGGCGTGGCTGATCCTGCCGCCGCTGGCGCTGCTCTACGCGTGCTGCGCACCGGCCGCTCCGCTGCGCCGCGCGCGTCAACTGCTGCTCGCCGGGCTGGTCCTGGTGGTCTCCGGCGGGTGGTGGGTCGCGGCCGTGGAGCTGTGGCCCGCGTCCTCCCGGCCGTACATCGGCGGCTCGCAGCACAACAGCTTCCTCGAATTGACCTTCGGCTACAACGGCCTCGGGCGCATCAACGGCAACGAGACCGGCAGCGTCGGCGGTCATGGCGGGGGCGGCGCGGGCGGCGGCCGGTGGGGGGACACGGGCCTCACCCGGCTCTTCGGCACGGACATGGGCGGCCAGATCGCCTGGCTGCTGCCCGCCGCGCTGGTGCTGCTGGTGGCCGGGCTGTGGCTGCTGCGGCGCGCGGCGGGCCGGGACCGCATGCGGCGGCTCGCGTTCCTCGCGTGGGGCGGCGCGCTGCTGATGACCTTCCTGATCTTCAGCTTCATGTCCGGGATCTTCCACGAGTACTACAACATCGCGCTCGCCCCCTATGTGTCCGCGCTCTTCGCGGCGGGCGCGGCCCTGCTGTGGAAGCGCGGGGCGTATCCGCTGCTGGCGCTGGTGACGGTGGGCACGGCCGGCTGGGCGTACGTCCTGCTGGACCGCACCCCGCACTGGCTGCCGTGGCTGAAGTGGAGCGTGCTCGCCGCGGGCGTCCTCGCGGGCGGCGCGCTGCTGCTCGTACGGCGCTCGGGCAAGGGGCTCGCTCGGGGCGTCGCCGCGCTGGCGGCGGGAAGCGCGCTGGCCGCGCCGGCCGCGTACACGCTCGACACCGTGAACACCGCGCACGGCGGGTCGCTCGTGACGGCCGGACCGGCCGTGGGCCGCGGGCACTTCGGCGGGCGCGGCGGGCACTGCACGCCGGGGAAGACGCCGGGGGGCCGGGGCGGTGGCCCGGGTGCTCCTGGGGGACCTGGTGGTTCCGCTCGTTCCGCTCGTTCCGGGGGCAAGGAGGGCCGTGGCGGATCCGGCACGGCGGGCGGCGGGATGCCGGGCGGGATGTCCGGTGGCATGCCGGGCGGCATGGGCGGTCTGCTCGGTGGCCAGAAGGTCTCCGCCGCCGCGGCCGCCGCGCTGAAGCGGGACGCCGGTGACTACACCTGGCCCGCGGCCGCCGTCGGCTCGCAGAACGCCGCGGGCTACCAACTCGCCACGCGGGTGCCGGTGATGTCCGTCGGCGGCTTCAACGGCAGCGACCCGTCACCGACGCTCCGCCAGTTCCAGGCGTATGTGAAGGCGGGGAAGGTGCACTGGTTCATCGCCTCCGGGGAGTCGCGGGGCGGCGAGCAGGGCTTCGGGAAGAGCTTCGGACAGAGCGGCGGGCGCGGGGGCCGGGGCGGTCCCTCGGCGGAGATCTCGTCCTGGGTGGCGGCCCACTTCACGAAGGTGACGGTCGGCACGGCCGCGTTCTACGACCTCACGAAGGCCCGCTGAAAAAGCCGTTGTACAGCGTAGAGGGAGTCTTGTACGGTGCACGATGTAAGCCAGTCGTACACCGTACAAGGGGGGCCGTGTGACCGCCACGACCATGAACACCACCGACGCCGCCGGGCGAAGTCCCGAACGCAATCCCGCGCGTTGGCTCATCCTCGGCGTCATCTGCCTCGCGCAGCTCACGGTCCTCCTGGACAACACGATCCTGAACGTGGCGATCCCCTCCCTCACGGAGGAACTGCACGCCAGCACCGCGGACGTGCAGTGGATGATGAACGCCTATTCGCTCGTGCAGGCCGGCCTGCTGCTCGCCGCGGGCAACGCCGCCGACCGCTACGGCCGCAAGAAGATGCTGGCCACCGGCCTCGCCCTCTTCGGGATCGGCTCGCTCGTCGCCGGGCTCGCCTCGAACACCGGGCAGCTGATCGCCGCCCGCGCGGGCATGGGCATAGGCGGGGCGCTGCTGATGACCACGACGCTCGCCGTCGTCGTCCAGGTCTTCGACGACGAGGAGCGCACCAAGGCGATCGGCCTGTGGGGCGGAGTGAGTTCGCTCGGCTTCGCCGCCGGACCGCTCATCGGCGGCGCGCTGCTCAACCACTTCTGGTGGGGCTCGATCTTCCTGATCAATCTGCCGGTCGCGCTCATCGGCCTGGTGGCCGTGCTCAAGCTCGTACCCGAGTCGAAGAACCCCTCCGGCGACCGGCCGGACCTCCTCGGCGCGCTCCTGTCCACCATCGGCATGACCGGCATCACCTTCGCGATCATCTCCGGCCCGGTGCACGGCTGGACCTCCGGACGGGTGGTGACCGCGGCCCTCGTCGGCGTGGTCGCGCTCGCCGCCTTCGCCCTGTGGGAGCGGCGCATCCCGTTCCCGATGCTGGACATGAGCTTCTTCCGCAACAGCCGGTTCGTGGGCGCCGTCGCGGGCGGCATCCTCGTGGCCTTCGGCATGGGCGGCTCGTTCTTCCTGCTCACCCAGCACCTCCAGCTCGTCCTCGGCTACGACCCGCTGGAGACGGGCCTGCGGATGACGCCGCTCGCGCTGGTGATCGTCGTCCTCAACCTCACGGGCGTCGGTGCCCGGCTGCTGCCCAAGGTGGGCACGCCCGTCGCCATCGCCGGCGGCATGGGCCTGCTCGCCCTGGGGCTCGCGTCGATCGCGGTGCTCGGTGCGCACGGCTACGGCGGGATGTTCCTGGGCCTGGTGCTGATGGGTGCCGGCATCGCGCTCTCCATGCCGGCCATGGCCAACGCGATCATGTCCGCGATCCCGCCGGAGAAGGCGGGCGTGGGAGCCGGGGTGAACGGCACGCTCCAGGAGTGCGGCAACGGGTTGGGCGTGGCGGTGCTCGGTGCCGTCCTCAACTCGCGCTTCGCGGCGCTTGTGCCCGCGGTGGCGGCGGGGGCCGGATCCCTGCCGGCGGCTCTTTCGCGGGTGTCGTCCTCGGAGGACCGGGCGGCTGTCCAGGACGCGTTCGCCTCCGGCGTGCAGGCGAGTCAGTTGGTGGGGGCCGGGGCTGTTCTGGCGGGTGGCGTGGTGGCGGCGGTTCTGCTGCGCAGGGCTGAGCGGCAGGTGGGGTGAGGGGGTTTTCCCCAGGGGGGTGGTGGGTGGGGCCGGCGGCGCTTTTTCCCCAGCCCCGCCCCTTCCCGGCTGCATCTGATGTGCGGCTCCGCCGCGTGGGGGCGCGTGCCCCAGACCCCCGGCTGCCGGTCCGTCTGCCGCCTGCGGCGGGAGCGGCCTGCGGCCGCGTCCTCAAACTCCCCCAGCTACCGCTGGGAGGTGCCCCCAACGGGCTGGATCGTGCGGACCGTAGCCAGCACATCCAGCCCGTCCGGCGATTGAGGACACCGCCGCGCAGCGGTGGTGCGGGGGACGATGCCACCCGCGGACAGGCCACAACATCCGCCCGCTCCACCCGTGTCGGCATGCGCCTAGCATTCCGTACGTACCACCCCGTAAAGGAAAGGGAATCGCCATGGCGAGCAGTCGAGCCGAGAGCCCGCGGGCCAGTGTTTGGTTGTCACGGAAGGCGGTTCCCAAGCGGAAGGGGGAAGGGGACGGCGCGCTGGACCTGGAGCGGATCGTGGGGGCCACGGTGCGGCTGCTGGACGCCGAGGGGCTCGCGAAGTTCTCGATGCGGCGACTGGCCGCCGAGCTCGGGGTGACGGCCATGTCCGTCTATTGGTACGTCGACACCAAGGACGACCTCCTGGAGATCGTCCTCGACGGGATCAACGGCTCGATGGCGGTGCCCGACGTCTCCCGGGAGGACGAGGACTGGCGCGACCAGCTGCGCCTCCTCGCCATGGAATACCGCAAGATGCTCTCCAGCCACACCTGGGTCACCCAGCTGCTGGGCCGCTATCTCAACATCGGTCCGCGCTCGATGGCCTACACCAACGCCTGCCTGGCCGTCATCCGGCGCAGCGGCGTGGAGGAGGAGCGGATCACGGGCGCGCTGTCGGCCGTCTTCCAGTTCGTCTACGGCTTCTGCACGGCCGAGGGGCTGTTCAAGGAGCGCTGCAACGCCGCGGGGCTGACCGAGGACGAGTACTTCAAGCAGCTGATGGCCGAGGTCTCGGAGCGCGACGACTACGAGGAGTCGTTCAAGGACTCCGTCGACCTGATGGACTCGCAGGCCACCATGACCCGGGAGCAGCGCCGCGAGGAGGACTTCGCCTACGCCCTGGAGACGGTGATCGCGGGCATCGAGGCCATGCGCGACCGCTGACCGCCCGCCGTACCGCCCGTACGTACGGCAGAGCCCCGGTGGTGGCGCGCAGGCCGTCCCCTGCCTTTCGCGCGCGCCGCCCACCGGGGCTCATCGCCCGGGACCGTTCATGCCGTTCCGGTCCCGGCTTCCGCCGGCAGGGGCACGCCTCCGCTCAGTGCCGTGCCCCTGCCGCCGGGGTCTTGTGTCAGCCGGCCTGCCGGGCCGGCTCGGTGTCCGCCTGCTCGGACCCGGAGGCCGCCGCCTGCGTGCCGGACTTGCTCTTCAGCGCGACCTCCTTGATGAAGAGGGTCACGATGAAGGCCAGCAGCGCGCAGGGCGCCGCGTAGAGGAAGACGTCGCCGACGCCGTGCCCGTAGGCGCTCTCGAAGACCTCACGGACCGGGGCGGGCATGTCGGACAGCTTGGGGATGCCGCCGCCGGAGCCGCCCTGGCCGAGCGCCGCCGCGGCCTTCGGGCCGAGCGCGGTGATGCCGTCCTTGACGTAGTCCGGGACCCGGTTGGCGAAGACCGCGCCGAGCGCCGAGACACCGACCGCACCGCCGAGGGAGCGGAAGAAGGTGACGACGGAGCTGGCGGCGCCGAGGTCCTTCGGGGCGACCTGGTTCTGCGCGGCGAGCACGAGGTTCTGCATCATCATGCCCATGCCGAGGCCCATCAGCGCCATGAAGATCGCCAGGTGCCAGTACGGGGTGTCGTAGCGCATCGTGCCCAGCAGGCCCAGGCCCGCGGTCAGCAGCGCGCCACCGGAGACCAGCCACGCCTTCCAGCGGCCCGTCTTGGTGATGATCTGGCCCGAGACGGTCGACGAGATGAACAGGCCGCCGATCATCGGGATCGTCATCACACCGGACATCGTCGGCGTCTTGCCGCGGGCCAGCTGGAAGTACTGCGAGAAGAACACCGTGCCGCTGAACATCGCGACACCGACGAAGAGGCTCGCGACCGAGGCGAGGGAGATCGTCTTGTTGCGGAACAGCCGCAGCGGGATGATCGGCTCCGCCGCCTTGGACTCGACGAGGACGAAGAGCGCGCCGAGCACGATCGAGCCGCCGACCATGACGTAGGTCTGCCAGGAGATCCAGTCGTAGTTCTTGCCGGCCAGGGTCACCCAGATCAGCAGCAGGGTGACGGAGGCGCTGATGAAGAACGCGCCCAGCCAGTCGACCTTGACGTCCCGCTTCACGACCGGGAGCTTCAGGGTCTTCTGGAGCACGATCAGCGCGATGATCGCGAAGGGCACACCGACGTAGAAGCACCAGCGCCAGCCGAGCCAGTCGGTGTCGGTGATGACGCCGCCGAGCAGCGGGCCGCCGACGGTCGCGACGGCGAAGGTGGCGCCGAGGTAGCCGCTGTAACGCCCGCGCTCACGCGGGGAGATCATCGCGGCCATGACGATCTGCGCGAGGGCCGAGAGACCGCCGACGCCGATGCCCTGGACGACCCGGCAGGCGATCAGCGTGGCCGTGTTCTGGGAGAGGCCGGCCACGACGGAACCACCGACGTAGACGACCAGGGCTATCTGGACCAGCAGCTTCTTGCTGAAGAGGTCCGAGAGCTTGCCCCAGAGCGGGGTGGACGCGGTCATCGCCAGCAGCGACGCCGTGACGACCCAGGTCAGGGAGGACTGGCTGCCGTGCAGATCATGAATGATCTCCGGCAGCGCGTTGGAGACGATCGTCGACGACAGGATCGCGACGAACATGCCGAGCAGCAGCCCGGACAGCGCCTCCATGATCTGGCGGTGCGTCATGGGGGCGGCGTCGGAGCCGGAGTGGCCTCCGTGCGTGGTGTGTCCGCCCCCCACACCGGCGGGTGTGGTCTTGGCCATGGAATTCCTTTACTGCCGATCAGTACGTGTGTGGGGTTCGCGCTCCGCGGCGACGGTCAGGGCTGCCCGGCGCGCACCCGGCAACCGCCGAAGCTCGTCCGGAGCCGGCCCAGCAACTCGGTGAGCCGGACGACGTCCTCGTCGGGCCAGTCGCTGAGGCAGGCGGCGAGCGCCCGGGTGTAGCGGGCGGACACCTGCTCCAGCAGTTCCTCCCCCCGAGGGCTGATGCTGAGCAGCCGGGAGCGCTTGTCGAGGGGGTCGGGCTGCCGTTCGAGCCAGCCGCGCTCGGCCGCGTACGCGACATGGCGGCTGGTCACCGACATGTCGATGCCCAGCAGTTCGGCGAGCTTGCCCATCCGGACCTCACCGCACTGCTTGAGCAGCGCCAGCATCATCGCCGCCGACGGCGGGCACTCCGGGGGAAGCACGCGACCCAGGTCGCGCCGGACGGTGGCGACGGCCCCGAGCTGGCGGCTGAGTTCCTCGTACTGCTCCTGTGCGGCCACTCGACCGACTCCTCCACTTCAGTTGCTCAGGGCAACCATAAGAACAGAAGTTGGTTGCTGAAGGCAAACGAAATGGGGGTTTATCGGGTAAAGGAACCTTCAAGCTCTGCTAGGTGAGGTGTAAAGCGGCAGGTGGGGGCGGTGTGGGTGCGCTTTTTACGTGGCCCGGCGCGCGAAACGGGGGGTGCCTTCGCTAGGGTCCTGGCCTATGGCCAACCCCCATCAGCACCCGCAGCAGAACCCCGAGGGCTACGACCCGGCGGGGAGCACGCAGATGTTCCGCGCGTTCGTCGACGAGTCGCCTGGCGGCGGGCGGCGGGCGGCGCCCGCGCCTGCGGCTTCCGGGTCCCGGGTGGGGGTCACGGCTGCGGTGATCATCGCGATCGTGGTGGTTGTGGCGGCGGTGGCTTGGCTGGCGCTTTCCTGAAGCCGGCGGTTGGGTGGGGGCTTGTTCCCCCACCTCTTCCCGCACTGGGGCTGCGCCCCAGGCCCCCGGCTGCGGGCCGGTTCGCCGCCTGCGGCGGGAGCGTCCTGCGGCCGCGTCCTCAGACTCCCCCAGCTACCTCCCCCAGACTCCGTCCGGGGGCGCCCCCAGAGGTGCCCCAACGGGCTGAAATACGAACCCTGAAGCGGATACGTCCCGCACGTGCTCTCCGGTGGGAGGGGGTGGGGCTGGAGGGTGGGGTTCTGGAACGCGGTGCGTCGTTACGGCACTCCATACGAAGCACGGTGCCCGCACCGCGTTCCAGGTCCTCAGCCCGGAAGGCCCACCCCCGGCACCCACCACCACCCAAGCCCGGCCGGCGTTTGAGGCCGCCCGCCGCAGGCGCACACAAGCCGCACCAGACAACGGCGCGAACCCCAGCCAAAGCCCAGCCGGCGACTGAGGCCACAAGAACCCCAGCCACAATCAAGGCGTCGTCGCCGAAACCAGCCGAGTCTCCACCCGCATACCCCCCGGCACCCGCCGCTCATCCGCGCAGACGCTCCACGAACTCTCCACCCACCGTCCTGCCCCGATCACGGGAAGCGCGGAAGAAGACGGCAGAGCCGCCCGGTCGGCGCCGGTCGCGTCGAAGACATGGGTGGCGAAGGTGACCTTGCCCGTCGTAATCGGCCGGCCGCCCGTGTTCGTGAAGGTCAGCGTGACCTTGTCGCACCAGCGGCGGCCTTCCGGGTCCGGCGCGCGGTGGAGGGGGCCGACCCGGAGGGCGGGCGCGGGCGGGGCGGGGCGCGAAGGGGCGGGGCGCCCGGAGGGCGAGCCGCTCGGGGAGGGCGGTAGCGGGATCAGCTCCACGCCGCCCAGTGGCGGAACCGTGCCCTCCACGGGGCCGGCCGCCGTCGCGACGTAGGGGTCCCGGGAGCTGCCGCCGCAGCCCGAGAGCAGAGCGGCCAGGACGGACATCGCGGAGACGATCGTCTTCCGTCGCATCGGCTCAGTCTGGCTGACGCGACGTCAGGAGTACAGAGAGGTGAACGGTCCCCCGTTGAACCCGTTCTCAGTCCGCGATGAGCCCCTCGCGCAGCTGCGAGAGCGTGCGCGTGAGGAGGCGGGAGACATGCATCTGGGAGATGCCGACCTCCTCGCCGATCTGCGACTGCGTCATATTGGCGAAGAAGCGGAGCATGATGATCTGCCGTTCCCGGGGCGGCAGCTTGGCCAGGAGCGGCTTGAGGGACTCGCGGTATTCGACGCCCTCCAGCGCGCTGTCCTCGTAACCCAGCCGGTCGGCGAGGGAGCCCTCGCCGCCGTCGTCCTCGGGGGACGGCGAGTCCAGCGAGCTGGCCGTATAGGCGTTGCCGACGGCGAGGCCGTCGACCACGTCGTCCTCGGAGACGCCGAGGCAGAGGGCCAGTTCGGGCACGGTGGGGGAGCGGTCGAGCTTCTGGGCGAGCTCGTCGCTGGCCTTGGTGAGGGCCAGGCGCAGCTCCTGGAGCCGGCGCGGCACGCGCACCGACCAACTCGTGTCCCGGAAGAACCGTTTGATCTCACCGACGACGGTCGGCATCGCGAAGGTCGGGAACTCCACCCCCCGTTCGCAGTCGAAACGATCGATCGCCTTGATCAGGCCGATCGTGCCGACCTGGACGATGTCCTCCATCGGCTCGTTGCGGCTGCGGAAGCGGGCAGCGGCATAGCGCACCAGCGGGAGATTGAGCTCGATGAGGGTGTCGCGGACGTACGTACGCTCCGCACTGTCCCGGTCGAGCGTGGCCAGCCGCAGGAACAGCGAGCGGGAGAGGGTGCGGGTGTCGATGGCTTCGCAGTCGTCGAGCACGGCGTGCGGTGCGTCGTTGGCGAGCACCTTCGCGCTGCCCAGGTCTACGGACATGCCACCCCCTTGAGGTCGCGGACGGGTCACAGCAACTCCCTCGTACGAGGGTTCAGCCTCCACCTGAATACCGGAGGCCGGGCTGTGGCAAACGCAGTTCCAGCAGAATGTCACATGTCGGCAACACGCTGTAGCGTCAAGTCGACATATCTGCCCGCTGGCCTCAAGGGCTGTCACCCGTGAGGGTTACGCGTCGATTCGATTTGCGGAACGCAGCCGGGCGAAGCTCCGGGAGAGCAGCCGGGACACGTGCATCTGGGATACGCCCAGCTCAGCGCTGATCTGGGACTGCGTCAGATTGCTGTAGTAGCGCAGCAGCAGGATGCGCTGTTCGCGCTCCGGCAGTTGGACGAGCAGGTGGCGCACGAGGTCACGGTGTTCGACCCCGGCCAGCGCCGGGTCCTCGTAGCCCAGCCGGTCCAGCAGGCCGGGCAGGCCGTCGCCCTCCTGGGCCGCCTCCAGGGAGGTGGCGTGATAGGAGCGGCCGGCCTCGATGCAGGCCAGCACCTCGTCCTCGGGGATCCGCAGCCGCTCGGCGATCTCGGCGGTGGTGGGCGTCCGGCCGTGCAGCACCGTCAGGTCCTCGCTCGCGCCGTTGACCTGCACCCACAGCTCGTGCAGCCGGCGGGGGACGTGCACGGTGCGCACATTGTCGCGGAAATAGCGCTTGATCTCGCCGACGACGGTCGGCATCGCGAAGGTCGGGAACTGCACCCCGCGGTCGGGGTCGAACCGGTCGATGGCGTTGATCAGGCCGATCGTGCCGACCTGGACGACGTCCTCCATCGGCTCGTTGCGGCTGCGGAAGCGCGCGGCGGCGTAGCGCACCAGCGGGAGGTTCGCCTCGATCAGGGCGGCCCGTACGCGCGTGTGTTCGGGCGTGCCGGGCTGGAGGGTCACGAACTCCTTGAAGAGCACCTGGGTCAGCGCCCTGGCGTCCGCGCCGCGGCTCCTGGGATGGTCCTCGGACTCGTCGCCGGAGTCGTCGCGGGCGGGGGCCGCCCGCTCCTCGGGAGCGGGCGTGTGCGCCTCGGGTGAGGGCCTGTGGGTCTCGGCGGAGGCGGGGGGCTGGTCGCGCTGGAGGGGGGCTTCGGGGACGGTACGGGCCGACACGGTCACGCCACCCTTCACGGTCAACTCATCCGGCAAAAGCGGTCATAGCATCACAAGACATGTGCACTGTGTGCAAGCACCGCAAAGTGCCGTGTTGAGTGGCGAAAAAGGGCCCTTCGCCGAGGTCGGCGAAGGGCCCTCTGGGCCGTGCGTGGACGGGCATCCCGGCAGGTCGGCCGGGGTTCCCTCAGAACGGGTAGTCGGCGATCACCCATGTGGCGAATTCTCGCCACAGCGCCACGCCCGCCTGGTGCGCGGGGTGCCCGAGGTAGCGCTGGAGCGCCTCCGCGTCGTCGACGGCGGAGTTGATGGCGAAGTCGTACGCGATCGGCCGGTCCGAGACGTTCCAGCCGCACTCCCAGAACCGCAGCTCGGGAATCTCCTTGCCGAGCTCATCGAACGCCTGCACGCCCGCGGCGACGCGCGGGTCGTCGCGCTCGACGCCCTCGTTGAGCTTGAACAGGACGAGGTGACGGATCACGGTTCTGCCCTCAGTTGATCAGCTGGGTCATAAACTCGCCGACGCTCTTGGCGGCGTCCGAGATGCCTTCGAACCCTATCTGCACGAGTTCCGCCGACCGCGCCGGGGAGTGGATGATCGTGTACGCCACAAAAATGATGACGGCGTAGAGCGCGACCTTCTTCGCCTGTGCCACGACCCCACAGCCTCCCCTGCTGTCCCCGGTGCCTCTATGGACGCGAGAGTCTAACCGCACGTATGGGCGAAAGGCTGGACCGGTGGCCCCGGCGGAGGCGGTTCCTCACGGCACCTTTAAGGACCAAAGGCCCGCCAAGGGGGGTCCTTCGGCCGCCGGGCGGGGTCGGGCGGAGGCGGAGGATGGGGGTAAGCGCGCCGGGTCTGGCAGGAATCCGGCGGGCCAGGGACATGGACCTCACTGCGGGGTCCGGGCCGCGATTTCCCCCGACTGCGGACCGGACTTGGAGGGCCGTGTCCTCATCGGGGGGAGGCCGGCGCCGTGACCTGGCGTCGCTTCCCCCCGCCCCTTTCGCCGTCGCCTTCCCGTCGCTTCCCGTCCCCTTTCCCCCCCGCGACTTCCGCGGGGCACCGCGCGCCTCTTGTGGCGCGCCGCGCGCTTCTGCTCGTTCCCGCGCGCGCCTGTGCCCCTCAATGCCCCAAGAGCTCTCACCCTTGCGACGAAGGTGAGAAGTACGTACTGCCGGGGCACCAGAAAGGCATACGGCATATGCGGCCGAGGGAGGTCGGTGAGGGGCGACATGGGCGTGGACGAACCCGCCTTCGCCATGCGGGAGCGCGTGGCGTACGGCGCCATCATCATTGAACTGCACGGAGAAATCGACATCTTGGCGGAGCAGGTGCTCGGGCCGCGTGTGGACGCGCTGACCGAGCGGTTCCGGGGTGACGTCGTCATCGATCTTCGCCGGGTCACTTTTCTGGATGCGAGCGGGTTGCGGCTGTTGCTGCGGGCGCGGCGGCGGATGCGGGATCGCGGTGGGCGGCTCCGGGTCGTCCGGGGGGTGCCTCGGGTGTGGAAGGTGTTTCGGCTTGCCGGGCTGGAGGGGGCGTTCGCCGTGGTCGACGCGTTTCCGGCTGGGGCCGGGGCGGAGGATGGGAGTGTGCCGGCTTAAGGGTGCGGATTGTTTCCGGGTGCGGGTTTCGTTGCCGCCTGCGGCGGGAGCGGCCTGCGGCCGCCTCCTCAAACGCCGGACGGGCTGGCTTTGCGAACCGTGGCTCGCAAAGCCGGCCGTCCGGCGTTTCCGTTCAGCCGCCTCTCGTCGTCAGGCCCAGGAGGCGGACGCGTCTTTGGCGGGTGTGGAGTTCGCCTTTCGCGTCCGGGGGGATCAGGACGACCTGGCCCGCGCGGGCGTCCACCGGAGGTGCTTCCTCCAGGGAGAGGGTGATGTCGCCCTCCAGGACGATCAGGGCCGTCTCGGTGCCCGGGTCCGGGGTGAGGCGGAAGCGTTCCGCTTCGCACAGCTGCCAGTGCTCGGCGTCGTCGCAGCCGGCGTGCAGGACGCCGGAGGGCACCATGCGCTCCAGGATCGCCGTGGCGGAGCCGGTGGCGGGGGCGAGGATCACTGTTCGGGCCTCCTGCTCGTGACGTCCAGGGTGACCGGAATGCAACGGTCCGGATCGCGCAGCGTGAAGAGCGTGTGCGCGCCGGTCGGTATCGGCATGTCCGGCGCCGGGCACGCCGGGTCGGCGTCCACATGGACGACCAGCTCCGTGAACGGCGCGTAGGAGCCGCTCCGTTCCGCCGCCGGGACGTCCACCAGCTCCAGGCGGCGGATCGGCCCGGACAGCAGGCCGGTCATGTCGACCGCGCCCGGCCCGACCAGATCCAGCACCACAGGTCCCCCGTTCATGAGCTCTCCTTCTCCTCGGTGGGCCCGCACCAGGTCGCGCGGCACGCCGCGGCCGTGAAGCCGGGGCCGAAGCCGATGAGGACGCCGGTGTCCCCGGTGGCGGGCGGTTCGTCGTACGTACGGGCCAGGACGTCGAGCACGGCCACGGCGCCGAGGTTGCCGCGCTCCTGGAGGCTCTCCCAGGAGTGGCGGGTGACCTCGGGCAGGCATTCGAGGCCGGTGGCGAGGTCCATCAGAATGCGCGGGCCGCCCGTGTGGGCGACCGTGAACTGCGGCTTCCAGGCGCCCGTGTCCGCCCCCAGCCACTCGCGCAGGTGCGGCATGAGATCGCCCACGCCCTTGAGCGCGGCCGGGGTGCTGCCGAAGTGGAAGCCCCGGTCGTCCAGCGTCATCTCGTAGCGCTCGGTGCTGTCCGGCACGACGTACTCCCAGGTGTCGTCCACCCGGAACGCCGGCCCCGCCGGCCGGGCGCCGGAGACCACGCAGGCGCCGGCCGAGTCGCCGAACAGCGCCTTGTAGATCATCGCTTCCATGCTGTCGTCGCTGTGCTGGTAGACCGAGCTGAGGATCTCCGCGGCCACGACGAGCACGCGCTTGCCCGGGTGGGCCGCGAGGAACTCGGCGGCGCGTACGAGTGCGTGGGCGCCGCCCGCGCAGCCGAGCTGGGTCATGGGGATCCGGCTGACGGTGGAGCGCAGGCCCAGGGCGTTGACGAGGTGGACGTCCAGGCCCGGGACGGCGAACGCCGTGGCGTGGGTGGTGATCAGGCAGTCGATGTCCAGCGGGCCGAGACCGCCGGTGTCGAGGGCCCCGCGCGCGGCCCGCTCGGCGAGTTCGCACAGATCGGCGTAGGCGGTCGCGTTGCTCTCCCCGGACGGCCGGTCGGCCGCCACCGTGGCGAGCGGCCGGGCGAAGCGGCGGCGCTGGACCCCGGTCGAGTCCAGGACGCGCAGGATGGCCGGGAGCCGGGGGTGGTCGGGGTGCGCGCGGACGATGTCGTCCTGGATCTCCTTGAGCGTGACCTCGTGGGGCGGCAGTGCGACGACCGGGCGGTTGACGTAGATCATGGCTGCTCCGTGGTGGGAAAGGCGCCGTTGGTTCTGGGGCCGTAGGTGGTACTCCGGGCGGTGTGGGGGTGCCGGGCTTGCGTGACCCGCACGCGCCGGACGGGCTGGATCCGCACGATCCAGCCCGTCCTGGGCGTCGCGGGTGCTGGGCGGGGTCAGGCGATCGAGCCGCCGCCGTCGATGAAGAGGGTCGTGCCGGTGGTGTACGGGTTGCCCGCCGCGAAGACGACGGCCTCCGCGATGTCCTCCGGCTCGCCCACGCGCGCGACGGGCAGCCGGCCCGTCGCGGCCTCGTACATCGCCTCGCGGTTCCGCTCGGGGAGCGTGTCCCACAGCGGCGTCCTGAGCAGGCCCGGCGAGACCGCGTTGACGCGCAGCGGCGCGTACTCCAGGGCCAGGCCGCGGACCAGGGCCTCCAGGGCGGCGTTGATCGCGCTCTGCAGCGCCGCGGCCTTTCCGGGGCGTACGGACAGATAGCCCGTGACGAGCGTCAGCGAACCGGAGGGCCGGACGGACAGGGCGCGGGTCAGGCGGTACGCGCCCCAGAACTTGCTGTCCATCGCGGCGTACGCGTCCTCCAGCGGGAGGGTGTCGACCCGGCCCATGGGGGTCTCCGCCGCCGATATGACGACGTGGTCGAACTCGCCCGCCGCCGCGGCGAATTCCTCGACGGCGGCGTTGTCCGTGATGTCGAGGGACTGCCCGGTGGCGCGCTCGCCGAGCGTGGCCACCGCCGCGTCGATCCTCTCCTTCGAGCGCGAGGCGACGGTCACATTGGCGCCGAGCGCCGCGAACCGCCGGGCGGTCGCCAGGCCGACGCCCGAGCTCCCGCCGACGACGAGGACGCGCTTTCCTTGGTATTCGGTCACGGTGCGGTGCTCTCCTGTAGAGACGGGGCCTGGAATTCCAGGTCCTCGGAACGGGAACGGGAATAGCTCTCGCGGTTCAGCTCGGTGATCTGAACCGATATGTCGCAGGACGTCTCCGACATCGTCCGGTGGAAGTGCCGGCCCAGCACGCGGAGTGCTTCCTGGCTGATCCGGCGCTTCGCCTCCGCCGGCTTCCCGGCGAAGGTGCGGATGTCGAGATTGACGAATGCCTGCTCGTAGGTGCCGTCGCCGATGAAGGCGTGCAGGCGGACGGCCCTGCTCTTGAAGTCCTGGACACGGAAGCCGCCGACTTCCGAGAGCGCGGCATGCAGTTCCTTGAAGAGGCCCTCGACGTCGACCTGTTCGCGGATGTTGCCCGAGTGTTCGAGCATGAGGTGCGGCATGCGGATTCCTTTCTTGCGGGTGGTGATGCCGGCGTCCTCCTCTTTTCGATGGCCTTGGGGCATCTACCGACGGCGGTACGCCGGCATAAGTCAGAGCGGCCGTCCCTTGGTTGGGGGCGACCGCTCTGGGGTTTGTGGGGTGGGTTGGGAAGGGGCGGGACCGGGGAAAGGAATGCCCCCGGCCCCGCGCGGGAGCTACTCGGCCGGGACGGCCGCCTTCGCCGGGGTCGCGGCCGGGGCCGCGGCGGGAGCCGGAGCCGGAGCCGTCTTCGCCTTGACCACCCGGTGGATGCCGAAGGCGCTGAGCAGGATGCACGCGACCAGCGCCGCCACCGCCCAGCCCAGAGCCGACTGGAGACCCGAGGTGAACGTGTCGGAGTCGGCGTGGCCGACGATCAGGCCCATGACGGCCACACCGATCAGGCCGCCGAGCTGGCGGGAGGCGTTCAGGACGCCGGAGGCGATGCCGATGTTGCCGCTGTCGACCGCGGAGAGCATGGCGTTGGTCATGGCCGGGACGACCAGGCCGATGCCGAAGCCCGCCACCAGGAACTGGATGACGATCGCGAGGTAGGAGCCGGCGTGCACGGCGGGGAGGGTCGCGAGGTAGCCGACCGCGGCCAGGGTGCTGCCGGTCATCAGGACCGTGCGGGCGCCGTAGCGCTTGGCCAGCGGGCCGCAGGCCAGGTTGGCGATCATGATCGTGGCGGTCATCGGGAGGAACGCGAGGCCGGCGACGATCGGGGAGTAGCTCCAGGCGGTCTGGAAGAAGAGGCTGAAGACGAAGATCAGGCCGTAGAAGGCGAAGTTGACCAGGACGCCGATCAGCGAGGTGGAGGTGAACGCCTTACGGCTGAAGAGGTGCAGCGGCAGCATCGGGTCGCTGCTGCGCTTCTCGGCGGCGATGAAGGCGAGGGTCGCGACGACGAAGACGATCAGGGAGGTGATGACGAAGGTGGAGCCCCAGCCCTGGCCGTTGGCCTCGATGATGGCCGCGGTGAAGGTGCCCAGCGCGATGACGGCCAGCACCTGGCCGAGGAGGTCGAAGGAGCGGCGCGGGGCGTTCGCGTCCCGGACGGTGCCGGGGGCGTTGACCTGGGTCAGCCAGATGCCGACGACCGCGATCGGGACGTTCACGAAGAAGATCGAGCGCCAGCCGAGCTGGTCGATGAGCACACCGCCGACCACGGGGCCGAGGGCGAGGGCGAGACCGCCGGCGGCGGCCCACAGGCTCACGGACTTGGCGCGCTCGGTGGGGTCCGGGAAGGACTTGTTCACGATCGACAGCGAGGACGGGACGATCATCGCGGCGCCGAGGCCCTGGATCACGCGGGAGATGATCAGCGCGACCAGGGTGGTGGAGGCGCCGCAGGCGAAGGACGCGACGGCGAAGAGCGCGAAGCCCACCTGGTAGATCCGCTTCGGGTCGAAGCGGTCTCCCAGCGAACCGGTGGACAGCAGGAACGCGGCGAAGGTGAGGGTGTAGCCGTTGATCACCCACTCCAGCCCGGAGAGGCTGCCGCCGAAGTCCTTGCTCAGCGCGTCGGTCGCGACGTTGACCACGCTGACATCGAGGATGACGACGACGAACCCGAGGCAGGCCGCGAGCAGCGACAGCTTCCTTTTCGCAGTACTGGGTTCACTCTGGGACATGCCTATTCCTAAGGTCGGTCGGAAGGGTGGGGAGAAGTCGGGACCGGGGCGGGCCGGGGGAGTACCCGCCCCGGGGTCGGCGGGAGCCGGGGACGCACGACTCGAATAGACTGTTCGACGTGAGGCGAACAAGTAAACTGTACGCAGAACATCGAACACTTTGCAATCGTTCGTCAGGAAGGCCGTCATGACCAGGGAAAACGCAGCGGCGACCGCGCCGCATCGCACTCCACCTGAGCACGTCCATCCCCGGGACGTGGCCTTGGAGACCGCGCTTGCCGCGCTCTCCGACCCCGTACGGCTCACGCTCGTGCGGGAACTGGCCGGAAGTGAGGACTGGGAACGCACCTGCGGCAGCTTCGACGTGCCCGTCCGCAAGGCCGCGCTGAGCCATCACTTCGCGGTGCTGCGCTCGGCCGGGCTGATCGAGCAGCGCGACGCGGGCGCGAAGCGGATCAACCGGCTGCGTAAGGCCGAGTTCGAGGAGTGCTTCCCCGGGCTGCTCGACCTCGTCCTGCGGGACGCTGCCGCGCGACCGGGGCAGCCGGGATAGCGACACTGCCGTACGGCGGGCGCGGCCGCGGGTCCTCCCCGGGCGTCGCGCCGGCCGCCAGGGCGACGCGCTCGCGCAGCAGCTTCGCCGTGCCCTCCACGACGGCGCGGTCGACGCTCGGCGTGCCGTACGACAGCGCCAGGCCGAAGGCGCCCCGGAAGGTCGAAAGGTGCAGCACCACGCCGTAGTTGGCGCCCGTGCGGTTGACCACCGTACGGAATCCGGTCACGCGCTCCACGTGCGCCCCCAGTGAGGCGTCGACGGGGCCCACGTTCGTGATGCAGATGCCCGGTGAGCTGTCGGCCGCCGCCGCGGCCAGGGCCGCCGCGCGGATCTCCCGGTGGTCGCGGACCACCGGCCGCCAGGCGGCGTCGGCCGCGCGGAAGCCGTCACGGTACGCCTGGGCGTGGTCCTTGAAGCCCGCGCCGTCGAGCCGCAGCGGCGCCCGTACGACGCTGATGTAGCAGCCCAGGTCGGTCAGGTGCTCCGTCTCGGCGTAACGGCGGCGCAGCGAGACGGCGGTGAAGAAGTCGACCTCGTCGCGGCCGGTGGTCAGCGCGAAGGACTCCGCGAGCGCCGTGGCGAAGAACTGATTGATCGTCAGTCCCCGGCGGCGGCAGTACAGTTTGACGGCCTCGGACTCCGTCGGCGACAGGTCGACGGGCACGAAGGCGGCGCCTCTTTCCGGCCACGGCGCGCGGACCGCGAAGGGGATCGGGGCCGCGGGCGCCTCCGGGACGGCGGACGCCTGTGGGGTGTCCGTGGCGGGCGTGCGGTACGTCAGCTCGTCGCCGTTGCGGGAGAACGGCTCCGGCCCGGCGTCCCCGGGGGCGCCGAAGAGCTCCTCCAGCAGCACCCGCAGCGTGCCACCGGTGGAGTGGCCGTCGGATATCGCGTGGTTGCGGGTGAAGTAGAGATGGGTCACCCCCGCCCGCCGATCCGCCGCCGCGCGCAGCCGCCACAGGGCGCCGCCCGTCGGCAGGACGTCGTTCAGCTCCTCGCCCTGGAGGTCCTCGGGGGCGGCTCCGGCGGGCAGCGGGCCGCGGCGCAGCTGCTCGGGCTCCGGCGCGGGGCCCTCGCGGAACCACAGCGAGCCGTCCCGCTCCTCGATGCGCGCCCGCAGCAGCGGCAGCCGCCGCGCCCACCGGTCGACGGCGGCGTCCAGCTCCGCGTCACCGAACAGGGCGTCGACGCTGACCCAGGTGGTGACCTGCGTGTTTCCCTTCAGCAGGCCATGGGTGTAGGCGAAGGCCGCCTCCACGTCGCTGAGTTTGCGGATGAGCTCCACGGTCACTCCACCGGCCTTTCCGAGCCGTCCCAGGTGATCACGTTGGTCAGGGTCACCCCGTGGCTCGCCACGTCGATGGTCAGCCGGTCGCCGTCGCCGATGCGGAAGCCGGCGTGGAAGCTGCTGCGGTCCGCGCCGATGAAGACGTAGTGCACGCGGCCGGGGTGGTGCAGTGGCGGATAGGAGAAGAGGTGCCGCATCATGCCGTCGAGGCGGTAGGCGAGGGCGTCGGTGCCGGTGGTGAAGCCGCCCTCCCACGCCGTGGCGCCGTCCCGCTCGATGGAGACCTTGCCGGTGACCGAGCGCGGCGGCTCGCCGGAGAAGAACCAGGGGGAGACGGCCGCGTCGCACAGCTTGGCGTACGAGAGGTGGCCGTGGTCGCGCTTGAACCGCCCGATGTCCGTGAGGTCGTTGCCGAAGGTGTAGCCGACGTAGCGGGGGACGCTGTCCTCGTCGTCGACGTAGAGGAGGACCACTTCGGCCTCCTCGCACACGGCGATGGCGGCCGCGGGCACGGTCAGCGGGTCACCGGCGACCTTGAGGGAGGTGCCGAGGCCCTTGAAGAACCAGTTGGGCTGGGGGCGCTCCCCGCCCTCGCCCGCCTCGTCGGTCACCTTGACGTTGTGGGTCTGCATAAAGCCGCTGACCAGCGCGTTCCCCAGCTCGGTGGGCAGCAGCGGGGGCAGGTGGCGGACCTCGTGACGGCGGTCGGCCGGCACGGTGACGGCCGGCTCCCCGGCGGTGACGGCGGCGGCGAACGCGGCCGGGTCGTAGCCGTGGGCCGCCAGCTGCGCGCCGAGGTCGTCACCCGGCGTCCGGTAGAGGTGCAGCGGTGCTCCGTCGGCGGGCTCGTCGAAGCCGATGAGCCGCTCGCCCTGGTACGTGCATGCGAAGAACTGTGTCACGGCGGAACGCCCTCCAAGGACGTCGGTGAACTCCCGTCGGGAGCCGGTGGGTTCGGGGGAAGAAGGGGCCGGGGCGGGCGGCGCGAAGGGGAGGCCGCCCGCCCCGGAGACGAGCCGCCGCTCACTCCATGAGGATCTCCACGAGCGCCGGCCTGCCGTTGGCCTTGATGAACTCGACGGCCTCACGGACGGCCGGCGCGACGTCGGCGATCGACTCGACCCGCGGCAGCGCGTGGATGTTGTACGACCGCGCCAGCGTCACGAAGTCCACCGGGTTGTCGTAGAAGCTCGTCGCGATGTGCGCGCGGTCGATGTCGCGGTCGCGGTTGCCCGCGATCCGCTGGGCGTGCTGCGTCGAGTTCAGGTACAGGCGGTTGTTCATGACGATCGTCAACAGCGGGACCTCGTACGCGGAGAGCGTCCACAGGGCGCTGGGGGTGTAGAGGAAGTCGCCGTCGGACTGGAGGTCGATGACGATCTGCCCGTCGTCCTTGTGGGCGAGGGCGGCACCGACCGACGCGCCGAGGCCGTAGCCGAGGCCGCCGCCGCCGTTGAGGCCGAGGTAGCTCTGCGGGCGCTCCAGCGGCCACAGCTTCTTGACCCAGCCGTCGATGGTGAGGCTGCCGGTGTTGGCCAGCACCCAGGTCTCGTCGCGGACCGCGCGGTGGATCTCGTCCACGGCGGCCGCCACATGGATGACCGCGTTGCCCTTGGCCTCCTCGGCCTGGGCGGCCCACTCGGTGTGGGCGCGCACATGCGCGGCGGAGATCTGCTTGATCCGCTCGTCCCGCCGGGCGGTGAAGGCCGGGGTGGCGAAGGCGG
Organism: Streptomyces sp. NPDC025618; assembly: GCF_055558795.1. NCBI lineage: Bacteria > Bacillati > Actinomycetota > Actinomycetes > Kitasatosporales > Streptomycetaceae > Streptomyces > Streptomyces sp. NPDC025618. The sequence continues at coordinate 76,176 of NZ_JBVHLW010000023.1, forward strand.
CGTCCTCGACGCGCTCGCGCAGGGCGGTGACGCTGCCGAACGCGTCGGCGGCGACGGCCTGGTCGACCGGCACGAACTGCTGGTAGTCCGCCGCCCACTTGCTGGTCAGCAGGTCGTTGGCGCCGATGGTGACGACGTGCGCGCCGTTCGCCGGCTTCCCGTGGTCGTCGAGCTCCAGGAACGAGCCGAGCGCGCCGGCGAGATCCTGCACCTCCAGGGCGAGCACCAGATCCGCGTCCTTGAGGAAGGCGGCGTCCGCTCCGGAGAGGTTGAGCTCATGGGTGCTGGGGAAATTCAGCCGGTTGCCGCGGTCGACCACGGCCAGGCCGAGGGACTCGGCGAGCGCGGTCAGCGGGGCGACCGTGCGCGGGTCCTGCCCGGAGAAGTCCGTGATCAGCACGGGCAGTTCGGCGTCCCGCAGCCGCGCCGCGAGGCCGTCGGCCGCCAGGGCGTCCAGCGGCGGCAGCTCCGTCGCCGCCGCGGCCGACTTCGGCAGCAGCCGTACGTCGTCCTGGAGCGGCTGCTCCTGGATGTCGAAGTCCAGCGCCACGAAGACCGGGGCCCGCATCGGCGTGTTCATCAGCTTGAAGCCGCGGTAGAGCGACTCGACCGTGGCGCGCTGGCTGGTCGGCTGGTCGCACCACTTCACATAGTCCTTGACCACGGACTCGATGTTCTGCGAGGTGTGGATCCAGTCGATCCACGGCCGCCGCTTGCCCGCGTCCAGGGGGCCGTTGCCGCCCAGGACGAACAGCGGCACCCGGTCGCACCAGGCGTTGAAGATGGCCATCGAGGCGTGCAGCAGACCGACGTTGGCGTGCACGAGGACGCCCATGTGCCGGTTGCTCGCCTTGTGGTAGCCGTGGGCGATCGCGACCGCGATCTCCTCGTGGCAGGCCATGACGATCTCCGGGGCGATCTCCGCGTTGTCCTCGTGGACGAGCGAGTCGTGGACGCCGCGGAAGGACGCCCCGGGGTTGAAGGTCACGTAGTCGATGTCCTGCTGGCGCAGGAACTCGACGATCACGTCGGAGAAGTACTTGCTCATGCCTCGGCCTTCGTCGCAGCCACCAGGGGCTGCCATCGGTCGGTGTCCCCGGCGTAGCCGAGCACTGCCCACTCATGGGCGCTGTCGTCGAGAGCCATCCCGAACCCGGCGCCGCCGGCGGGCGAGAGGGTGTTGGCCGCGCGGTCCACCACCGGCGCCGGGGTGACGATCATCCGCTCGAAGAAGCGGTCCGACTGGCCCGCCTCCACGGTGATCGCGTCCCGGTGCCGGAAGGCGAGCTGCCGGCCCGCGGCGATCAGCGGCCCGGTCTCGGCGACCTGGACGCCGATCTGGAAGGCGATGCCGTGCTGCCGCGCGAGGTCGATGATCTCCACCGAGTTCAGCAGGCCGCCGCACTTGGCGACGCGGATGTTGAACGCGTCCGCCGCGCCGGTGCGCACCGCCGTGCGGGCGTCCTCCAGGGAGCACAGCGACTCGTCCAGCATGATCTCCACGCCGGTGGCGAGCCGCAGGTCGCGAAGCTCCGTCCACGCGCCTTTGCGCAGCGGTTCCTCGATCAGCGTCGCGCCGCAGCCGGCGAGCAGCTTGATGTGGTGGAGCGCGTCGTCGTAGGACCAGCTCATATTGGCGTCGACCATCACCGGGACGTCGGGGCCCAGCGCCTCGCGCAGCGCGGTGACGGTCCGGGCGTCGCGCTCGATGTCGTCGGACGCCTTCACCTTCACGAAGTGGAACGGGCCGCGGGTCGCCAGGAACTCCTCCACCCCGATGCCCAGGTCGATCACCTGGGACACGGGCAGCGGACCCCCGGCGGCCCGGCCGGGCCCGGCGGGGCGGATCATCTCGCCCACGCCGAGCCCGAGCCGGTGGCCCAGGAGATCGAGCACCGCGGTCTCCAGCAGACAGATCAGGTTGTTCCCGCCGGAGATCCCGAAGGTCCGCGCGAAGCCGTCCCGCCGCAGCAGGCCGAGGAGTTCGGCGCTGTCCTGCGTGCGCAGCCGCTCCAGCAGGCGCCGCACGGGCACCCGCTGGAGCTCCGCCCGCACGCTCTCGACGGTCTCACCGGTGACGTACGGGCGCGGGGCGCACTCGCCGAGCCCCTCCACTCCGCCGGCCGACAGCCGCAGGACGAGGCTGTCGGACCGGCGGCGGCGCGCCGCGGGGTGGTCGAAGCCCACCCGCATCGGCAGCGCCACGTGGTAGAGCCGTGCCTCATCCATGGTGGTCCAGGCCCGGGATCAGGGTGAAGGTGGACGACCAGTTGACGAGGCTGGTGCGGGCCTCGGTGTAGTGCAGGTAGTGCTGGTGGGTGGGGAACTTGATGATCCCGCCGCGCCCGCCCGTCATCTCGATGAACGTCTTGTGGGCGTCGTCGAGGTCGACGATCGGGTCGGTCAGCCCGGAGACGTAGCCCACCGGCACCGGCGGCAGCTCGCGGGCCGGGTCCATATAGAGCTTCTCCAGGCCGAGGAGCGTGGCGCGGGAGCGTCTGGTGAGCTGCCGGACGGCGAGGTCGTCGTTGTCTATGTAGTGCTGGTACTTCACGTTGTCGGTGAAGTCGGAGGACTTCAGCCCCGCGTCCCACAGCTCCGTGCTCGTCTCCTTCGCCAGCGCCTCGCGCTCCTCCTCGGAGAGGGTGGCGTGCAGCTTGCCGAGCCAGGTCGAGCAGAAGACCGCGGAGTCGTAGCGGATGTCGAAGTCCTGATGGTGCATCAGGGCCGCGAGGAAGGAGCCGCCCAGGCAGTGCCCGAAGAGCTGGAGGGGCACCTCCTCGCCGATGATGCAGCGCACCGTGGCGAGGGCCGCGGCGTAGTCGCCGAGCACGGTCCCGACGTCCGGGATGTCGTTGCGCTCGCCCTCGCTGATGCCGCTGCCACGGCGGTCGAGGACGAAGAGCGCGATGTCGTTGTTCGCGTACTGCGGGCCCACCTCCCACAACCAGCCCGCATGACTCTGCAGGCCGTGGAAATAGAAGATCGCGCCCTTGAGGTTCTTCGGCCGCCACAGGTGCAGCGCGAGGTCGGCGCCGTCGCGGCGCACGTGGATGATCTCCTTGCGGGTGTTCTGCGGCGGGCGCTTCAGCTCCAGCATGTGTGCCTCTCCCCGGGGTCAGTCGCCGACGATGTCGGCCACGAAGTCGATGTCCTGCTGAAACGGCTTGTACTTGTACTGGGTCGCGTTGCCGGCGGCCCGGCGGCTCTCGACGTACGCGTTGATCGCGTCGTGCGGCACGGTGATGACCTCGATGGGCCGCAGCCGGCCGCTGTCGCGCTTGGACGCGTACTCGATGTTGATCGTGCTGAGCTCCTGGTCGATCCGCTCCGACAGCGCGGCGTCGATGCCCTTGTCGCTGCCGTGGCTCTCGACGAGGGCGACGTAGTGCGGTGGCTCGCCCCACTTGGGGCCGCACATGTACAGCCCCATGTCGAGGCCGAGGGCCTCGACGCCCTGCTGGAGGGCCTGCGTCACCTGGGCCTCGGTGATCTTCTCGCCGGTGAAGGAGTGGAAGACGCCGTCACGGCGGAGGAAGTGGATCCACGGCACGCTGCCGTCGATCCGGTCCACGTGGTAGATGTCGCCGGTCCACAGCCGGTAGAGGCCGTTGCCCTGCGACATGATCAGGTGGTAGTCCTCACCCGCCTCGACCTCGTCGAACAGCAGCGTCTCGACGGCCTCGCCGCGCTCCACCAGCTCACCGAGCGGCACGCTCGCCGGGACGAACTCGTAGAACGCCTGGTTGATCGCGAGCGGCTGGCTGAGCGGGGTGTCGTCCACCGGGATGGTGGTGACGCCCTCGGTGCCGCAGCTCATGAAGGGCAGCTTGGCGACGCCGGGGAAGACCGCGTCGAGCTTGCTCTGGTAGAGCCGGGCGGAGGCCGAGAGCCAGCAGCTGTAGAGCGTCAGCGAGGGCCAGACGTCCTTGAGGCTGAAGCCGGGCTTCGCCAGCACCGCTTCGAGGTGATCGGCGGCGGCGACGTCGGGCTCGCCCCACGGCTCGCCCTCCACCGTGCCCTCGCGCAGGTCGCGCACCAGGCTCTTGCCGTGCACCTCGATGAGGTCGCGCAGCGAGATCAGGGTGCTCGGGTTGATCGACGAGATGTAGTGCAGGTTCTTGCCGAGGAGGTGGCGGATGCGGTGGTACATCCGGCCCTCGTGCGTCGTCGGCGTGTCCGGGCCGAACCACGGCGCCTCGTACCACGGCGGGTTCCAGTCCCGGGTGTTGATCTGAGGGTGCCGGTTGCTGACGGCCTGGTGCTCCACGCCGTGCACGAAGTCGCTGACGTCCTCGCGGACCGTCTGCGTGTCGAGCGTGGCGTAGGGGTGCGCCAGCAGCTCGGGGTGGTGCTCCAGATAGGTGCCCCACATCGCCTTCATCGCCGGGATGCGGTAGGTCAGCAGCCAGTGCAGCGTGTAGGGGACGCGCTTCGGGGTGCCGGTCGTGCCGCTGGTCTTGAGCCAGCGCAGCACCGGGCTGCAGGTGAGGGTGCCGCCCTTGGTGCGGGTCTCGCGCTCGATGACCTCGGCGAAGTCGTCGTAGCGCATGATCGGCACCGACCTGCGGAAGGAGGTCGCGTCCTTCGCCAGGACGTCGTAACCCCGCTCCTTCCAGTGCAGCGAGGCCGCGCTGACACCGATGATGTCGTCGAGCACGCGCTCCTGCGCCACCTGGGGGTTCTTGAGGTCCGCGAGCAGCTGCTCATGGGCCAGCCGGCACTCCTCGATGAAGCGGCCCCGGCGCGCCTTCCAGTGTTTCTGCCAATCCGATATGGACATGTCCACTTCTCTCCGCATGGGTTCGACTGGGTGAGGGAGGGTGAATCAGGGGTCCTGCCGTCGCGGCGGCCGGGCAGGGAAAGGCCGAGCACCGGCGGTGGGGGGCCGCCGGTGCTCGGGGGTACGGGGTGGACCGCTGCATCCGGGCCGCGCGGCGCGAGTACGGCCGCGGGGGCCGCGCCGTCGGGGCGCCGGGCCGGTCAGCGGTCGATGAAGGCCATCATCCGCTCGTTGTAGCGGGGGCCGGCCACCTGCGAGGAGGCGACGGCGTCCTCGATCTCGCGGAGCAGCTCCGCGTCGAGCCGGACGCCGGCCGCGGCGAGGTTCTGCTCCAGGTAGGTGCGGCGCTTGGTGCCCGGGATGGGCACGATGTCGTCGCCCTGGTGCAGCACCCACGCGATGGCCAGCTGCGCGGGGGTGAGCTCGTGGCGGGAGGCCAGGTCCTTGATCTTCGCGGCGATCGCCATGTTGTGGTCGTAGTTCTCGCCCTGGAGCCGCGGGTCGTGGCTGCGGAAGTCGTCCTCGGGGTAGTTCTCGGCGCGGTCCACGCTTCCGGTGAGGAAGCCGCGGCCGAGCGGACAGAACCCGACGAGGCCGATGCCCTCGGCGCGGAGCAGCGGCAGCACGCCGTCCTCCAGATTGCGCTCCCAGACCGAGTACTCGCTCTGGATCACGGACAGCGGGTGCACGGCGTGGGCGCGGCGGATGGTGTTCTCACCGGCCTCGCACAGGCCCAGATAGCGGACCTTGCCCTGCGCGACCAGCTCCGCCATCGTGCCGACGACGTCCTCGATCGGGACGCCGGGGTCGACGCGGTGCTGGTAGAGGACGTCGATGTGGTCCGTCCGGAGCCGGCGCAGCGATGCCTCGACGACCTCCACTATGTGCTCCGGGCGGCTGTTCACCGGGGCGGTGGAGCCGTCCTTCATCTTCATCGGGAAGCCGAACTTGGTGGCGATGACGACCTGGTCGCGCTTGCCCACGAGGGCCTTGCCGAGCAGCTCCTCGTTGTCGAAGGGGCCGTATGCCTCGGCGGTGTCCAGCATGGTGACGCCGAGCTCCAGGGCCCGGTGGATCGTGGCGATCGACTCCTTGTCGTCGGTGGCGCCGTACCACTGGCTCATGCCCATGCAGCCGAGACCGATCTGCGCGACCTCGAGGCCCTGGCTGCCGAGCTTGCGGTGTTCCAGCAACGTGCTTCTCCGTTCGAGAGGTTGTTCTCCGGGTGGCGGTGCGTGCCGATGACGTGCGTGCCGATGACGTGCGCGGGGTGGGGGTGCGTACGTGTACGGGGGAGGGCCCCGGTGCCGTCGGGGGAGTGCGGCACCGGGGCCGGGCGGGACCGGCCGGCACGGGGGAGGGCCGGCCGGAGTGTCAGGGGCGCGATCCGCGTACCAGCTCGGCGAGTTCGTCGAGGTCGTACGTGGCGCGCCGGGCGGTGCCGTAGCGGGTGATGCGCCCGCGGTGGGCCCACTGGCGGATGGTGCCCTCGGTGACCCCGAGGGCGAGGGCGGCGACACTGGTGGGGACGCGCCGGGCGCGCTCCGCGGGGGTCATACCGCCGCCACCTCCTTGCGGAGGCCGCCCAGCCGGAGCCACATGCTGGGGGGAAGCGTGTGGCCGGCGGAGCAGACCAGGCCGCGCAGTGCCGCCTTGCTGCTGCCGATCGAGGAGATCGACACCGTGCCGTGGCAGCCCGCCTCGGGGCAGTCGCCGACGGGGGTCGGCTCCACGGGGGCGGGGTCGATCACCCGGCGCATGGTGCCGACGAGCAGCATGATCTCGTCGGCCGCCTCGCCGGCGGCCGGGTGGGCCGCCAGCCAGGCGAGCTGCTCGCGCAGGAACGCGGCCAGCGCCGGGACGGTGCGTGCGGGGGGTGTGGTCAGGGACCGCTCGTCGACGACGAGTTCGGCCCAGGCGACCAGGGTGCACAGGGCGCGGTCGCGGACGCTCGCGGTGTGCGGGTCGATCGGCAGGCGGAGCGTGCGGCTTCCGGAGACGCGTGGTGACATCCAGGCCCGGCCCGGCCCGCCCAGCTCGTGGTCGCTCTCGGCGTAGAGGCCGGGGAGCTCGGCGAGCTGGTCGGCCAGGCGCTCCCGGCAGGGCCCGCAGAGGCGGGAACCCGTGCCGGTGCGCCGGGTGCGGGGGCGGGGGTCGTCGTGGTCCCGGCGGCACCGGGGCGATGCGCACAGGGGGGCGGCGAAGGTGTCCGGGTCCGTGGACGCCTGGGCCGGCCGGGATTCCCGTGCGACGGGGGCCTGTGGGTTGGTCACCAGTCCCATCTCCTGTTCATCCACTGTTAAATACCCTCCCGAAGGAATGTTTTCAGCTTGTGGGTATCCGCTGGGGAGAGTCAAGGGAATTGAGCGAAGGACGCGTTCAACGTCGGGGTCCAGAAGACACAGTGGCTCGCGAAGAAGCGTGACACATGTGCCGCCTGCTGCGCAACCCTCGATTTCCGAGTGTGTGCTGATGGTGCGTCATTGCCGGTCACGGCGCCTCTCCCCAGGCACCCAGGGCGAGTTGGGGGTGCGGGCTGAGCAGGTCCAGGAGCATCGCCCAGTCCTCCTCCAGCGGCGAGAGGCGCTCGTCGAGCGCCGGGGCGCCGGGTGCGTAGGGCGCGCCCCAGGCGACCGCCAGGAGCAGCCGCACGATGCGGTCCGGGGTGTACGACGCGAGGATCGCCCCCTCCTCCTGGCCGCGGCGCGCGAGTGCCGCCAGACAGTCCCTTATCTCCGCCAGCGTCCTGGCGCCCCGGTCCGAGGTGAGCCCCCCATCCGCCAGCAACCGCAGCGCCGCCCGCATCCGCACATCCGACTCCAGCCTCCTGGCCAGGCTCAACGCCGCCGCCAACAGCGTTGCCGGCGCGGGCCGGTCGAGGTCCCCCCACGCCCTGCGGATGTCGTCCCACGCGTCCGCGAAGTGCTGGAGCAGCGCGTGCGCCAGGTCCTCCTTGGACGGGAAGTGGGCGTAGAGGGCGCCCTTCGTCATGCCGATGCGGGTGGCGACCGTCTGCAGGGCGGTGTTGGCGTAGCCGCGCAGGGCGAACTCCTCGGCAGCGGCGTTGAGTACATGTTCCCTGGTCCGGCGGGCGCGTTCCTGGATCACCGGGTCCTCCGTTTCTCTTCGTGGCCCCCGTGGCTGCCCAAAAGATACCCCCTGGAAGGAATGTTTTATCCTCCCCAAATGCGGAACGGGCTGGATCTTGGGGGATCCAGCCCTTAGGGGTGCGTATTCGTTTGTGGGTGCGGGTTGTTTGTGGTTGCGGTTCGGGTGGCCTCAAGCGCCGGCCGGGCTTGGGTGTGGGGTTCGCCGTTGTCTGGTGCGGGTTGCTTGCGCCTTGCGGTGGGGTGGCCTCAATCGCCGGCCGGGCTTTGGTTGTGGTGGGTGCCGGGGGTGGGTCTTCCGGGCTGAGGACCTGGAACGCGGTGCGCTGCGGGTCTCCCGCATTGAGCACCCTGAAAACGCACCGCGTTCCAGAACCCCACCCTCCAGCCCCACCCCCTCCCACCGGAGAGCACGTGCGGGACGTGTCCGCTTCAGGGTTCGTATTTCAGCCCGTTGGGGCACCTCTGGGGGCGCCCCCGGACGGAGTCTGGGGGAGGTAGCTGGGGGAGTTTGAGGACGCGGCCGCAGGACGCTCCCGCCGCAGGCGGCGAACCGGCCCGCAGCCGGAAGGCGCAAGCGCCGCAGGCCAGCCGGCACGCACACTAAAGAGGCGTCAGCAAATCCAGCGGGCCCGACTCCGACGGAAGACGCAACCAGCCTTCGCTCAGAGCCAGTTCCGTCAGGGCGGGGTCCGTGCCCACCATCGCCGCCGTGCCTACCGCGCGGAGCAACGGGAGATCGCTCGTGTGGTCGCCATAGGCGAAGCAGTCCGCGGGGGACACGGAAGCGGACGCCATGAGCACCGCCGCCGCCTCCCCCTTCGCCTCGCCGATCATGGGGCGGACGATCTCGCCCGTGAGGACGCCGGAGTCGTCGACGCGCTGTGACGCGCACAGGACGCGGTCCGCGCCCAGGTCCGCGGCGAGCGGGGCCAGGACGGGCCAGAGGGAGCCGGAGACGAGCACGATCATGTGGCCCAGGGCCCGGTGCCGTCGCAGGGCGGTGACGGCGGGGACGACGAAGGCGTGCGGGTCCGTGCGGAAGGAGGCGTACCACTCGCGGCCCGCCGTCTGGAGCTCGTGGGCCGGTACGCCCGCGAAGCGGCGGTAGTAGGCCCGGTTCAGCTCGCTCCGGTCCTTGCCCGTGAGGGCCGTCGCCTTCAGGTCACAGGTCTCCCCCGGGGGGTGGAGGGCGTCCCACCAGTCGCGGAAGAGCAGCATGCTCTTGCCGTTCAGCAGCGTCTCGTCGACGTCGAAAAAGGCCACCGGCCGTACGGTCATGACCCGTTGGCCTCCTTGTCGGTATCGGGGAAGGCCGCGTCGGCGTAGGCCGCGGCGGCCGTGTCGAAGTCCAGCGTCGCGTGCGCGGCCGCGGCGGTGGCGTCGCGCCATTTCTGTTGCAGGGGGTTGCCGTCGGCGAGCGCTCCCGCGCCGGCGCAGTGGAAGAGGCGGTCCACCACCTCCGAGCACAGGGCGGCGGCCATGGCCGCGTCGCGCCTGCACTCGGCGACCACCTCGGGTGTCACCACCGCGCCGTCCGCGCGGTGGGCCACGTCCGTCAGCAGCAGCCGGGCGGCCTTGAGCTTCGCCGAGGACTCGGCGACGAGGTGCCGGGCCGCCGGGGTGAGGGCCGCGGCCCGCCCGTCGGCCCGCTTGCGGCCCGCCGTCACGGCCGTCCACAGGCTGTGGGCGGACTGCGCCGCGCCCAGCAGCGGCGCGGCGAACTGGAGCGCCGCCACCATCGGGAACGGCACGGTGTGACACCGCGCCCCGCCCGGCCGGGGGATCAGCAACTCGCCCAGGGTGAAGGTCCGGTGGCCCGGTACGGACAGCGCGTCCGCCGTGACCGTGTTGCTGCCCGTGCCGCGCAGCCCGAGCGGCCGCCAGGTGTCGAGGACGGTCACCTCGGCCCGTGGCACGGCGAAGATCCGGTGCTCGCGCCCCGCCGGGCCCTCGGTCCAGCTGGCCAGCAGGACCCAGTCCGCGTGGTCGACGCCGCTGGCGTAGGCCCAGCGCCCGGTCAGCGACCAGCCGTCCGGGCCGGGTGTCGCCTCGCCCTGAGGCGGGATGACCGACGCGGCGATCCGTACGTCAGGACCGGCGCCCCACACGTCCCGCTGCCCCTGCTCGGGGAGGTAGGAGGCGAGGCGGCCGTGGCCCGCGTAGAGCGCGGCGCACCACGCGGTCGAGGCGCAGGCGCCGGCGACCGAGGCGGTCGCGGTGAGGAACTCGCCGAAGGTGCCCTCGTGGCCGCCCCAGCGGCGCGGTACGAAGTGCCGGGCGAACCCGGCGTCGCGCACGGCGTCGGCCGTGGCGGAGGTCAAGTGGTGGTGCTGCTCGGCGAGGTGCGCGTCACGGCTCGCGGTCGCCCGCACCGCCGCCGGGTCGAGCCCGGTGGACGCGGCGGGCGCGGTGGGCGTCAGCACGTGACGGCCTCCCAGTCCGCGAGGAGCGTCCAGGAGGGCGCGGCGCCGATGAAGCGGGCGCTCGTCAGCGTCCGGTCGCCCTGCACCGCGCTGACCTCGAACCCGGCGCGCGAGGGGCCCGGTTCCCGCACGGGGCGGACGACGATGTCGATCGGGTGGTCGAGCTCGCCGAAGCAGCTGAACTGGGCCTCCAGCGACGACACCATCCACGGCGCCAGCCGCGACACCGCGCCGTACTCCCGTACGTACGAGGCGTGGGCCGCCTGGTTCAGCGCCTCCAGCAGCACCATGCCCGGGACGTGGTCGGAGTCGTGGTCGAAGTGGACCGGGTGGGTGCGGTCCATGCGCAGCCGCCAGGTGCCTTCGGGGGCGCCCGGCGCCTGGGCGAGCAGCACGTCCCGCTCCTGGCGGCGGCCGACGGCGCCGGGGCGGAGGAGGAAGGTGCCCGCCGCGGGGTCGTCCGTCGCGCACGCCGCGTCGAGCGTGGGGCGGTTGCGCGTGCGCAGCGCCTCGTACGCCTCCTGGGGGAGCACGGCCCAGCGGAAGTCGGCCCGGCCGTACCAACGGCCGTGTATGTAAAGGGAGACCGACAGCTGCATGCTGAAGCGGTTCGGCCGGGTGGACGTCCGTACGCAGGTGACGTCGAGGACCACGGGCAGGGCGGCGCCCTCGTCGAACGGCAGGCCCCGGGGGACGATGTCCGCGCTGAGGTGGCTGAGCACGAAGTGCCGGCCCTCGGTGGGAATGCCGTAGAACATGTGCGAGAGATAGATGGCCGACTGCCGCATGGACTCGATCAGCAGCGTCGGGTCGCCGGCCCCGGACGGGCCCGGGAGGTAGAGCAGGTGGTCGGGGGACCAGGAGGCCGCCACGAGGAAGTGGTCGTCGCCCACCTGTTCCGCGTCGGTGAGCAGTACCTGGCTGTCGGCGGCCTTGTGGACCAGACGGCGCTCGACGGTGGGAGCGAATCTGAGCCGACGGGTGCTGCCGAGAGCGTTGTTGACGATCTCCGTCGCGTCTACGGCGGTGGTGGCCGGGCGCGGTTCGGCAGCGGAAGCGGTGTGAACAGCCTGCACGATTGGACTCCCCCCCTGTGGAGCGCCGACGGGTCTGGCCTCGTCGGTGCGTGCTCCGGGTACGACACTCAGTGCTTGTGCTTGATGAATCAGAAAATATACCTGCGGGAAGGTATATTGCAAGGGAGAGGTTCGGGAGTCGTCGACCGGTCCCCCGGCCGCCTCTCTCCGCCGCTCCGATCGACAGGAGAAGAAGTGACCACCAGGCAGCGCAAGACCCCCGTCCGTGCCACTGCCGACCTCAAGCAGGACCGGGCGATCCGCACCAGGGCGCAGACCCTTCACGTGGCTGCCCAGCTCTTCGCCGAACAGGGCTTCCGGGCCACGTCGATGCAGCACGTCGCCGAGCGGCTCGGGATGACGAAGGGGGCCGTCTACTTCCACTTCCCGACGAAGGAGTCGCTCGCGGTCGCCATCGTCGAGGAGCATTACGGGCGTTGGCCCATGGTGGTGAAGGAGGTGCAGGCGGAGGGCCTTAGTCCGATGCGGACCGCCGAGGAGATCCTCAATCGCGCGGCCGTCGCCTTCCGCGACGACCCCGTCATGCAGGCGGGCGCCCGGCTCCAGCTCGAACGCCCGCACATCGACGCGGAGTTGCCCACTCCGTATCTGGAGTGGACCCAGCTTCTGACGTCCTTGCTGGTCACGGCGCGCTACAGCGGCGAACTTCGCCCTGGCATCGATCCTGAGGCGGGGGCTCGGGCGTTGGTGTCGGCGTTCTTCGGGATGCAGCACATCTCTGACGTGCTTGCTCATAGGGCGGACATTGTGGAGCGGTGGAATGAGGTCAGGGATCTGACGTTCTACGCGTTGCGGGCGTAGGGGGTCTGCGGCTCGCCGTTGTCTGGTGCGGGTTGCTTGCGCCTTGCGGTTCGGGTGGCCTCAAGCGCCGGCCGGGCTCGGGTGGTGAGGTTCGCCGTTGTCTGGTGCGGGTGCGTTGCCGCCTGCGGCGGGAGCGCCCTTCGGGCGCGGCCTCAAGCGCCGGCCGGGCTTGGGGTTGTGGTGGGTGCCGGGGGTGGGACTTCCGGGCTGAGGACCTGGAACGCGGTGCGCTGCGGGTCACGCGCGTTGAGCACCCTGAAATCGCACCGCGTTCCAGAACCCCACCCTCCAGCCCCACCCCCTCCCGCCGGAGGGTGACATCGGGTTGTGGGGGTGCGCCGGTCCTTCTTTTCAGCCCTCGGGTACGCCATTCTTTTCAGCCCGTCCGGCGTTTGAGGACGCGGCCGCAGGACGCTCCCGCCGCAGGCGGTGAACCGGCCCGCAGGTCGGGGGCCGGGGCGCGCGCCCCAGTGTGGGGAGGGCGGGGTGGTGAACTACCCCGCCACTGCCGCCGTGACGATCGCCTCGACCGTCGCCTCGCCGCCCCGGCGCGCCGCTTCCGTCCCGCTCCGGATCACCCGGCCCGCCCCCTCGTCGTACGCACCGAAGAGCACGCCCGCGTGGTCCGACGCCGGTTCCCACAGCCGTACCGGCCATCCGTGGGTGGACAGAGCGGACGCGAAGGCGCGGGAGTGGTCGGCGGCTACCGCGGTGTCGTTCGTGCCGTGCACCAAGTGGACGGGGACAGGGGGCGCGTCCGACAGGCCGGTCAGAGGGAGTTTTCCCGTCGTGCGGGCCGGGACGTCGTAGCGGCCCGCTACGCCGATCACCGCTATCGGGCGCGGGCCGGGGCCGGTCGCCAGGGCCACCGCCGCGCCCGCGCCCGCCGACCAGCCGGCTACCGCCAGGCATGCGGGGTCCGCGCCGTGGCGTGCCGCTTCCTGGTGTACGAACTCCAGGGAGTTCAGGAGGTGTTCGGGAGCGCTCCAGTCGGGGGTGAAGACCACCGCTCCGGCCGCCGCGACCGCCTCCGCGACCGGGTGCAGGACCTCCCGTTCGTCCGCGCCGATGCCGTGCCAGAACAGCACCGCCGGGAGCGGCGCCCGGCCGCCGTGGGCGGGGCGGTGCACGTCGACGGCCTTGCCGAGCGATGTGCGGGTGGTGGTGCGGGTCACTTCGGTTTCCACGGTCACGGACTCCATTTCGCGTGCGCCTCTTCGTAATCTTCTCGTGCACGCGCCCCGCGCACCGAGGGGCGGCACGGACACGGGGAGTTCCATGGTCAGCCTTCACGCGTTTCTCGGCATCGCGGCCGTCGAGCTGGGGATGGTGCTCACCCCCGGGCCGAACATGATGTATCTCGTCTCCCGGTCGGTGACCCAGGGGCGCCGGGCGGGGCTGGTCTCGCTGCTCGGGGTGGCGGCCGGGTTCTTCGTCTATCTGCTGGCGGCGGTCGCCGGGATCGCGACGCTCTTCGCGCTCGTGCCGGCTGTTTACACCACCGTGAAGCTCGCCGGTGCCGGCTATCTCGCCTATCTCGCGTGGAAGGCGCTGAAGCCGGGCGGCGTCTCGGCGTTCGACCCGCAGCCGCTGCCGCCGGACAGGCCGCTGAAGCTCTTCACGATGGGGCTGGTCACCAATCTGCTGAACCCCAAGATCGCGATTCTGTTCATCTCGGTGCTGCCGCAGTTCGTCGAGCCCGGCCATGGCTCCGTCGCCCTGCAGAGCCTGCTGCTGGGGCTGACCCTGATCAGCATCGCGATCACCGTCAACGGGCTCATCGCGATGTCCGCGGGGTCCATCGCCGGGTTCCTCAAGCGGCGGCCGCGCTGGCTGCGGACGCAGCGCTATTTCATGGGCACCATGCTCGCCGGCATCTCCCTGCGGGTCGCCACCGACTGAAGCGCGTACGTGGACAAAAGCCGCCTCCCTTCTTCAGGGAGGCGGCTCTGTCGTCCGTGGGGGTCAGCTCGCCGTGCGGCGGGCCTCCGTGTGGGCGGCGGCGTGGGCGAGCGTGGCCCGGCTGTTCGCGCCGAGGGCCTGGGTGATGTACGCGCGGGCGTCGGCCAGCGTGCTGTCCGGGCCCAACGCCTCCTTCAGCGCGGCCGGGTTGAGCACGACGGTGTGCCGGGCGGTGACGTGCGCGCCGAGCTCGTCCTCGCTGAAGGTCCAGCTGCCGCTGTGGCCGAAGAGCAGCGCCGGGGCGGCCGTCTGCTTGTAGACGATCCGCTCACCGGGGAAGCAGAGCCGGATCGACTCGGTGGTGTGCGCGGAGCCGTCCTTCGTCACGGTGTCCATGCGCAGCCGCTGGACGCCCGGCTCGGTCTCGGTGAGGTCCACCTTGCCGACGTGCGGCAGGATCTCGGGCCAGAGGTCGGCGCGGTCGATGAACTCGTACGCGTCCGCGGCCGCGCCCGGCATGTCGATGACGTCCTCGAAGGCGAAGACGATGTCGTCGACGGGGTGGCCGAGCTCGGCGATGCGCGCCAGGGCGGCGAGTTCCCTGGGGCTGTTGCGGTCCAGGCCCGCGTTGATCCACTCGATGGCGGCGGGTGCGTCGTCCACCGCCTGGAACTCGTGGACCAGGAGGACCTCCGTACGCCCGTCGGGCAGCTCCCGGAAGAGCCACTCGCCGCCCATGGACGCGATCGGCGGGCGGCTGTGGTCCTGGGCGAAGGTGACGCGCAGGGCGTCGGGGTCCAGCGTGCGGCGGGAGGTCCAGTCGCGCACCTCGTCGCCCACGACGGCCCACAGGCGGAAGCGCTCGGCCCGGTCGCCCTTCTCGATGTGCCGCACATGGACGCTCGGCCCGAAGACCGCGGGCCAGCGGGTGACGTCGGCGACCAGGTCGTACAGGACCCGGGCCGGTGCGGCGACGACGGCGGTGTGCTCGGTGCGGTGAACGCGCAGGCCCGGCATGAGGCGCCCCTTCCCCAGAGTGGAATTCACTGACGCCGCCGACTATGCGGACCCGTTCTGGAGCGCGCCTGGAGAACCGCTACCGCGGCCCGTAACTCCCGTGGCGCCGCCCCTTATCCCGCGTCCAGGTTCCCTCCAGATGGCCGCCGCAGCCTGATCAGGCCGAGCACGCGGAAGACGGGGAAAGGAACGGACCACAATGTTCTGCACATACGGAGGCCGGGGATGACCCGGCGTGTAGTGATCACCGGTATCGGTGTGCGGGCTCCCGGGGGCAACGGGACGGAGGCGTTCTGGGACCTGCTGACGGCGGGGCGCACCGCGACCCGCGACATCTCCTTCTTCGACGCCTCGCCGTTCCGCTCCCGCATCGCCGGCGAGGTGGACTTCGACGCGGTGGCCGAGGGGTTCAGCCCGCGGGAGATCCGCCGGATGGACCGCGCGACGCAGTTCGCCGTGGCCTGCGCCAAGGAGGCCCTGCTCGACAGCGGCCTGGAGACCGGCGGCCTCGACCCGCACCGGATCGGCGTCACCCTGGGCAGCGCGGTCGCCTCGGCGACCAGCCTGGAGAACGAGTATCTGGTGATGTCGGACGCGGGCAAGGAGTGGCTGGTCGACCCCGGTCACCTGTCGCCGCACATGTTCGACTACCACAGCCCCGGCATCATGCCGGCCGAGGTCGCCTGGGCCATGGGCGCCGAGGGCCCGGTGACGATGGTGTCCGACGGCTGCACCTCCGGCCTGGACTCCGTCGGTTACGCGGCGCGCCTGATCCGCGAGGGCACCGTCGACACCGTCGTGGCGGGTGCCGCGGACACGCCGATCTCGCCGATCGTCGTGGCCTGTTTCGACGCGATCAAGGCGACGACCTCGCGCAACGACGACCCGGCGCACGCTTCCCGGCCGTTCGACGGCAGCCGCAACGGCTTCGTTCTCGCCGAGGGCGCGGCGATGTTCGTGCTGGAGGAGTACGAGGCGGCCAGGGCCCGTGGGGCGCACATCTACGCGGAGATCGGCGGCTATGCGACGCGCTGCAACGCGTATCACATGACCGGTCTGAAGAAGGACGGCCGGGAGATGGCCGAGGCCATCCGGGTCGCGCTCGGCGAGGCCCGTCTGGACCGTACGGCGATCGACTACGTCAACGCGCACGGCTCCGGCACCAAGCAGAACGACCGGCACGAGACGGCCGCGTTCAAGCGCAGCCTCGGGCAGCACGCCTATGACGTGCCGGTCAGCTCGATCAAGTCGATGGTGGGCCACTCGCTCGGCGCGATCGGCTCTGTCGAGATCGCGGCGTCGCTGCTGGCGATCGAGCACGGGGTCATCCCGCCGACCGCGAACCTGCACACTCCCGATCCCGAATGCGACCTGGACTACGTGCCGTTGACCGCGCGCGAGCAGCGCGTGGACACCGTGCTGACGGTGGGCAGCGGCTTCGGCGGCTTCCAGAGCGCGATGGTCCTGCACCGCCCGGAGGTAGCGGCATGAGCCAGGCGACGGTCATCACCGGAATCTCGGTCGTGGCACCCAACGGACTGGGCGCCGAGGCGTACTGGAAGGCCCTCCTCGCGGGCGGGAACGGCATCGCCGAGATCTCCCGCTTCGACGCCTCCCGCTACGCCTCGAAGCTCGCCGGAGAGGTCCGCGGCTTCGACGCCAAGGAGCACCTGCCCGGCCGGCTGCTGCCGCAGACCGACGTCTCCACCCGCTACGGGCTGGTCGCGGCGGACTGGGCGCTCGCCGACGCGGGCGTGGACGCGGAGACCCTGACCGACTACGACAAGGGCGTCGTCACCTCCAACTCCCAGGGCGGGTTCGAGTTCACCCACCGCGAGTTCCAGAAGCTGTGGAGCCAGGGGCCGGAGTTCGTCAGCGTCTACGAGTCGTTCGCCTGGTTCTACGCGGTGAACACCGGCCAGATCTCCATCCGCAACACCATGCGCGGCCCCGGCGCCGCGCTCGTCGGCGAGCAGGCCGGCGGCCTGGACGCGCTCGGCCACGCGCGCCGCACGGTCCGCTCCGGCACCAAGCTGGTGCTGTCCGGCGGCATCGACTCGGCCTTCGACCCGTGGGGCTGGGCCGCGCAGCTGTCGAGCGGCCGGGTGAGCACGGTCGCCGACCCGCGCCGCGCCTTCCTGCCCTTCGACGCCGACGCCAGTGGCTATGTGCCGGGCGAGGGCGGCGCGATGCTGATCCTGGAGGACGCCGCCTCCGCCCGTGAGCGCGGCGCCGGGCAGATCTACGGCGAGCTCGCCGGCTACGCCTCGACGTTCGACCCGAAGCCCGGCTCCGGGCGGCCGTCCGGACTGCGCCGCGCGGCCGAACTCGCCCTGGCCGACGCGGGTCTCGCGGCCGGCGACATCGACGTCGTCTTCGCCGACGCCTCCGGCGTCCCGGAGCTCGACCGCGACGAGGCCGCCGCGATCCGCGGGATCTTCGGCGCGGGCGGCGTGCCCGTCACGGCCCCGAAGTCGCTCACGGGGCGCATGTACGCCGGCGGCGGCCCGGCGGACGTGGTCGCGGCCCTGCTGGCCTTCCGCGACCAGGTGATCCCGCACACCGCGCACGTCACCCGGGTGCCCGAGGAGTACGGCCTCGACGTGGTGCGGGACGCGCCGCGCGACGTGCCGGTCAAGGCGGCCCTGGTGCTCGCCCGCGGCCGCTGGGGCTTCAACTCCGCGGTCGTCGTGACCCGCCCCTCCTCCTGATCACCCGGCTCCCCAGACAAGGAAGTTGATCACCATGGCATCCCTCACCTTCTCCGACCTGTTCCGCATCCTCACCGAGTGCGCCGGGGCCGACGACACCACCGCCGTGTCGGAGGACAGCCTCGACAGCACCTTCGAGGACCTGGGCTACGACTCCCTCGCCCTGATGGAGAGCGCCGCCCGGATCAAGCAGGAGTACGGCGTCGACCTCTCCGACGACGCGCTCTACGAGATCGAGACGCCGCGCGCGCTCCTCGACCTGATCAACGGGACCCCCGTGGCCGCCTGACGGCTTCATGTGGACAGCCGAGAGCGCCCCGCCCGGATCCTTCCGGGCGGGGCGCTCTCGTCGCGTGGCGCAGCGTGCTGGAAGCACGCGCCAGGCTCAGCCGACGCCCGAGACCTCCAGCGCCTCCGCCGCCAGGCGCAGGATGCGCAGCCTGCCGTCGTGGTCCGTGCGCGCCGGGGAGAGCATGATGCCCAGCGTCGTCACCCCGGCCCCGGCGAACTCCCGCATCCGCGTGGCGACCCGGGCCACCGGGCCGGCCATGGCCGTGCGGTCGACGAAGCCCAGCGGCACCGCCCGCGCGGCCCCGGCCCGGTCGCCCGCGGCCAGCCGCTCCGCGAAGTGCTCCATCTCCGCCTCGTATCCCATGCGGCGCGCGAGCGAGCAGTAGAAGTTGGTGGCCGGGTCGCCGATGCCGAGCATGTAGACGTAGTGGTCGCGGAGCTGGTCCACGGCCGTCTCGACGTCGTCGGCGAAGGCCGTCGGCAGGCTGGGCAGGACGTCGAAGCCCGTCATGTCGCGGCCCGCGCGCTCGCGGCCCGCCCGGATCCCGGCGACCGCCTCCGCGACGGCCTCCGGGGAGGTGAACACCCCGATCCAGCCGTCGGCGATCTCCCCGGCCAGCTTCAGGGAGCCCGCGCCCACCGCCGCGAGGTAGACCGGGATGTGCGGGCGGGGGAGTTCCGTGGTGATGTGCAGCGGGGCGCCGGTGCGGCCCGCCGCGGGCAGCCGGAAGTGCTCCCCCTCATAGCGCAGGGGTTCGCCGCGCAGGGCCTGGCGCACGACGTCCACGTATTCGCGGGTGCGCGCCAGCGGTTTGTCGAAGGGGACGCCGTACCAGCCGTCCGAGACATCGGGGTTGGACACCCCGAGGCCGAGACGGAACCGGCCGCCGCTGAGCGCGTCGAGCGTGGCCGCCGTCAGCGCGGCCAGGCCCGGCGGGCGGGCGGGGATCTGCATGATCCCCGAGGCGAGGCCGATGCGGCGGGTGCGGCCGGCGGCCAGCCCCAGCACGCTCACGGCGTCGTTGCGGTAGCCCTCGCCGGACAACACCACGCTGTAGCCGAGCGCTTCGGCGGCGTGCGCCAGCTCGCCCGCCCCTTGATAGACCAGATTTGCCGCGAGTCGCACCGAGAACAGCCTCCGTAGCTTGCCGTGATCTCTCCGTGAGCAGAGTGCTGTGAGCCTGCGGCACCCGGCTGTATCCCCGATGGACATTTCCTGGAGCCGCGCGGCGCGGCCGCCGTGGGCGTCTGGAGGGAATCTCCAGATGGGCTGAACACAGTGAGGGGCGATCGTCAGCCCAAGGAGAGGAACGTCGGTATGGCCGACTTGTCGGGAAAGAGGGCCCTGGTCACCGCGGCGTCGCGGGGCATCGGCCGGGGCATCGCGCTGCGGCTGGCCGCGGCCGGCGCCCGGGTCGCCGTGAACTACAGGGAGAACGCCCAGGCCGCCCAGGAGGTGGTCGACGAGATCGTCCGCGGCGGGGGCGAGGCCTTCGCGGTCCGCGCGGAGATCGGCGGCCGGGCCGAGGCCGAGCGGCTCTTCGCGCGCGTGCTGGAGGAGTTCGGCGGCCTGGACATCCTGGTCAACAACGCCGGTGTGCAGGGCATGGGCCCGGTCGCCGAGGTGACCGAGGAATTCCTCGACCGCGCCGTCGACGTCAACGTCAAGGGGACCTTCCACGCCTTCCAGCAGGCCGCGCGGCACCTCGCCGACGGCGGCAGGATCATCAGCGTCTCCACCGCCTTCACCCGCTCCCTGACGCCGGGTGCCGGTGTCTACGCGGCCACCAAGGGCGCGGTCGAGCAGCTCACCAGGACCCTCTCCCAGGAGCTGGCCGGGCGGCGGATCACGGTCAACGCCGTGCTGCCGGGGATCGTCGAGACCGACGCGACGGCCCCGCTGCGCGAGCGCTTCGCGGCCATCGCCGAGGCCACCCCGCTGGGCCGGATCGGGCAGCCGGAGGACGTCGCCGGGATCGTCGCCTTCCTCGCCGGCGAGGACGCCCGCTGGATCACCGGCCAGAGCATCGCGGCGGCGGGAGGCCGGGTATGAGCGCGTCACCGAGACCGAACCCCGGTGTGCCGGGCGGCGGTTCGCGGCTGCCGTCGCTCACCGGGCTGCGCTTCGTCGCCGCCGTGCTCGTCTTCTGCTACCACCTCTCGCGCGAGGCGCCGTTCGCGTCGCCGGGCGCGGACAAGTGGCTTGTGGACGTCTTCGGCAAGGCCGGTTCCATCGGCGTCAGCTTCTTCTTCATCCTGAGCGGCTTCATCCTGACGTGGACCGCGAAGCCGGGGGAGCCGCTGCGCCGGTTCTGGACCCGCCGGATCGCCAAGATCTACCCCAACCACGTGGCGACCTGGGTGCTCGCGCTCGTCCTCATCCTCTGGGCCGGGCGTCCGCTGCACGCCGGCACGGCGGTGGCGAACCTCTTCCTGGTGCACTCCTGGGTGCCGTGGATGGACGTCGCCTGGAGCATGAACGACGTCAGCTGGACGCTCGCCTGCGAGCTGCTGTTCTACCTCTGCTTCCCGCTCCTGCACCGCTGGGTGGGCCGGATCCGCGAGAACCTGCTGTGGGTCGCGGCGGGCGCCGTGGCCGCGGTCGCCTTCTGCGTCCCCGCGATCGCCGGAACGCTGCCTTCCACGCCGGACTTCGGCGGCATCTCCGCCTGGCAGGTCTGGTTCGCCTACATGCTCCCGCCGGTGCGCGCCCTGGACTTCGTCCTCGGCATCGTGATGGCGCGCATCGTGCTCTCGGGCCGGTGGATCCGGCTGCCGGTCGTGCCCGCCGCCCTGCTGGTGATCGCCGGCTGGTACCTCGCCACGGAGCTGCCCCGCGCGTACGGCTTCGCGGCCGCCACCCTCGTGCCGCTGGCCCTGCTGATCCCGGCCGTCGCCACGTCGGACCTGGAGGGCACCCCCTCCCCGCTGCGCGGCCGGGCCGCGATGTGGCTGGGGGAGATCTCGTTCGCCTTCTACCTCGTCCACCGGCTGGTGCTGGTCTACGGGCACCACGCGTTCGGCCCGCGGCACACCTGGCCGATGGCGCAGGCGCTCGGCCTGGTGGCGGTCGCGCTGGTGCTCTCGGTGCTGCTCGCCTGGGCGCTGCACCAGGCCGTGGAGCAGCCGGTGATGCGCCTGGTGCGCGACCGGGAGCGGGCGCGCGCGGAGCGGACGCGGCCGGTCGAGGCCGTCGTGCCCGCCGGGTGAACTGCCCCTGTTTCCCTACGCCGATGGGCGGCCGCGTCACAGGACGCGGCCGCCCATCGGCGTGCCACGGTTCAGCGGAGGCGGGTCACGCTCGGCTTCGTCCGGACCGGCCGGATCCTCGGGTAGCTGATGTGGTGCCGGGCCGCCAGCGCGACCACGTCCTCCCAGGCGGGCTTGACGTCCCCGCCCTGGAGCTCGGCCAGCTCCTCGAACATCGTCTCCGCGCCGCCGGGGGTGACGTAGCAGAGCATCGTGCCGGGCTCGTCGCTGATGTTGCGGAAGCCGTGGCCGGTGCCCCGGGGGCCGTACAGGACGGTGCCGGGGCCGGCCGTGTGGACGGTGTCGCCGAGCTGGAACTCGTAGAGCCCGCTGGTGACGTAGAACGTCTCGTCCTCGTGGTCGTGCAGGTGCAGCGGCGGGCCGCCGCCGGGCGGAGTGGTGAACTCCATGAGGGAGAACAGTCCCCCGGTGTCCGTGCCGCGGAGCAGGAACCTGCCCTGTTCCACGGCCCAGCGGACGGGTTCGACCTCGTCCCGGACGACGATCTTCCCTGGAGTGACGGTCACGGCGCTTCCCTGTTTCTGACGGTGGGTCGGGTGTGCTGCCGCGGGACCGGGACGAGGCGGGGTCGCTCTTCTCGTCCGTCAGGCCGCGGTCTTGGCCGCCGGCCGGTCCGCCGCCTGTCCCGCGGCCTGCCGCGCGCCGCGGTCCGCGGTCAGCCGCGGCAGCAGGGCGAAGAGGACGACGAGGACGGCGCAGAGGCCGAAGGTGATCCACAGGACGCTGCGCGAGGCGTGCGCGTAGTCGGCCAGGCCGTGGCCCGAGCCGAGCGTCGTGAAGTAGACGGCGCCGAGCGCGGCGATGCCGGTGGCGCCGGAGAACTGCTGGGTGGTGGTGAGCACGCCGGAGGCGATGCCCATCTGGTGCGGGCGCACCCCGGCCAGGACGGTGCCGATCAGCGACGGCAGGACGAAGCCGAAGCCCAGGCCGACCAGGCACAGCGGGCCCATGACATAGCCGATGGTGAGGTCGGCGCCGAGCGACTGCGCCTCCAGGGCCAGCACCAGCATGCCGAGGCCGACGATGCCGCTGCCGAAGGCCAGCGCCTTGTTCTTGTACTTGGCGATGAACGGCCGGCCGTAGATGGACGACAGCATCGACAGCACGGCGAACGGCCCGAAGGCCAGGCCCGCTTCGCTCGCGCTCAGCCCGAGGCCGGACTGGAGCAGCAGGGTGGTGGAGAACATGAAGCTGCTGAACGTGGCCATGAAGGCGACATTGATGATCAGGCCGACGCTGAACGTACGGCTGCGGAACAGGCTCAGGTCGAGCAGCGGCTGGCCGCCCTTACGGCTGAGCCTGCCCTCGTACATCAGCGTGAGGACCATGGCGGGGACCGAGGCCACCAGCGAGATCCAGGCCCAGAGCGGCCAGCCCTCCGTACGGCCGATGATCAGCGGGGCGAGCGCGAGGCCGAGGGCCAGGGAGATGCCCACGACGCCGGCCGGGTCGAGCTTCGGCCGCTTCTCGGCGCGGGTGCGGGGGAGCAGGCGGGCCGCGAAGACGAGGGCGACGATGCCCACCGGGACGTTGACGAGGAAGATCGGCCGCCAGGCCCAGCCGAAGAGGTTCCCGGCGATCAGCAGGCCGCCGAGCACCTGGCCCGCGACGCCGCCGAGGCCGTACATGACGCCGAGCCAGGAGAGTGCCTTGGGCCTCTCCGACTGGTCGAAGACGGCCTGGATCAGGGAGATGCCCTGCGGTGCCATGGCGGCGGCGGTGATGCCCTGGAGCAGGCGGGCGATCACGAGCTGGGTGGGCGTCTGCGCGATGCCGCACAGCAGCGAGGCGAGGGTGAAGGTGCCCATGCCGAACAGGAACATGGTGCGGTAGCCGAAGATGTCGCCGAGCCGGCCGCCGGTGACCAGGCCCGCCGCGTAGGCGAAGGCGTAACCACCGATCACCAGCTCCAGCGCGGCCTGCCCGGCGTGGAGGTCTTCCTGGAGCGAGGGCGCGGCGACGTTGACGACGTTGAAGTCGAACGACGCCATGAAGGTCGCCGAGAGGATGACCGGCAGGATCAGCCACCGGCGTGGGTCTGGGGTGGTCACAGCGTCTCCATGAGTTCGAGGCGGCGAGTTCGGTGCGGCGAGTTCGGCATGGCGAGTTCGACGCGGGTCCGACGGAACTTCGGGTTCGATGAACTTCGAAGTGTTCGTCGTGGATCATATGGTTCGATGGATAGCGAACTCAAGGTGTCCGGAACTAGGATCGAGGCATGAGCGACATGGCATTCCATCCGAAAGCCGCCGATACGACCCTGCTCCGGGTCCTCCAGGCGCTGGCCGATCCGGTGCGCCTGACGACCGTGCGCTCGCTCGGGCTGAAGGACGGGGTCTCCTGCTCCGTGGTGCAGGCCGAGGCGGGGCTGACGATCGGCAAGTCGACCATGTCGCACCACCTGAAGATCCTTCGCGAGGCCGGGGTCATCTCGATCAGCCTGGAGGGGTCCCGCCGGCTGCTGCACCTGCGGCGGGCGGACCTCGACGGGCGCTTCCCCGGCCTCCTCGACGCGGTGCTGGCCCCTCAGGAGGAGGCGGTCGGCGCCGCGTGACCGGGGTTCCCCCCGGACCCCGGTCACGCGGCCGCCGGACGGACTCGGCTCACCCCCGACGAGTCCGTCCGGCGGTCGTGTTTTTTCGCCGTCAGGGCCTACTCCGGCGACCCCACCGCATCCAATGCCAGCCCCGCGAACGTCCGTGCCGCAGGCTCGAATTGGAGGACCGTGTGGCCCGCCGCCGTGTTCACGTCGCGCCAGAAGCGCTGGAACGGCGCGCTGTCCGACTGTGAGCGCGTCCCCGCGAGCGGGGTGAGGCGGTTGACCGCGCCGGCCAGCATGTCCACCGCCAGCGCGTGGTCCCGCGAGGCGCGGGCGAGGGCGCGCTCGTCGATCGCGCCGGCGTCCGCGACCGCCGCCGCCCGGCGCAGCAGGAGTTCCGCCGCGTCGATCTCGCCCGCCGTCCTGGCCAGGGCCAGTTCGGCCGCCGCCTCGCTCGTGCCGGAGACGCGGTGCCCCGGCGCGCCCGCCGCGCGCCGCCCCGCGAGCGCCGCGGAGAACTCCCGCAGCGCCCCCTTGGCCGCGCCCAGCACCGGTCCGGCGAAGGACAGCGCGCTCACCGCCTTGAGCGGCACGGCGGAGGCCGCGGGCAGCGGGGCGTCGGAGCGCCCCGCCAGCAGGTCGGCCCGCGCGAAGGAGAATCCGTACGGGACGAACACGTCCGCCAGGCGCAGGCTGTCGCTGCCCGTGCCCCGCATCCCGACCGGGAACCACGTCTCCACGATCTCGTGGGCGGAGCGCGGCACCAGCAGGAAGCGCACGTCCCGGCCGCCGCCCGGCACCGGCACCGGGCAGCAGACGAGGGCCCACTCGGCGAAGTGCACCCCGCTGAGGTACGGCCACAGGCCGCTGACGCGCCAGCCGCCGTCCACCTCGCGCGCCTCGCCGCCCGGGACGAGCGCGCAGGCGATGAACGTGTCCGGGCCCGTGCCCCAGACGGCGCGCTGCCCCTCCTCCGGGAGGAAGGCGGCCATCCGGCCCAGCGAGGCGGCGATGGACGCCACCCACGCGGCGGAGGCGTCGCCCTCGGCCACGGCGGCGGTCGCCAGCAGGGAATCGGTGACGTTCCCCTCCGTACCGCCCCAGCGGGCGGGCACGAAGTGCCGGGCGAAGCCCGCCCCGACGATCGCCCGCGCCACCTCCGGGACGAGCCGGCGGCCCGCCTCCGAGGCGGCCGCGTGGGCGGCGGCGACATCCGCCACGTCCCGGGCGGCCTTCACCAACGCGCTCCCGGTCATAGGGGAACCTCCATCTGTGGAAAAGTGAACTGGAAGGGTGATCCGGCCCGTTGGGCCCTTGGACGGGCCCGGGGGCGGCTACTTCGGGAAGCGCGCCAGCGCGTCCAGCACGGCGTTCTGCTTGGCGTCCCGGTCGGACGCCAGCTCCGCGTAGGAGCGGGAGCCGAAGTCCTCCTCGGCGGCCGTGCTCAGGGCGTCGATCGTCGCGTCGTCCATGCGCGGCCGCCCCAGCTCCCGCCAGCTCTGCTCCAGGCCGCCGCCGCGCCGGGTCAGCCACTGACGCAGGCCGCCCTCTCCGCCGCCCAGGTGGAACGCCTGGAAGGGGCCGATCACCGACCAGCGCAGCCCGACCGACTGCGTGACGATCTCGTCCAGTTCGGAAACGCTGACCACGCCCTCGCGGACCAGGTGGATGCTCTCCTGGAGCAGCGCGGACTGGAGCCGGTTGGCGACGAAGCGGGTGATCGGCTTGCGCAGGACCACGGGCGTCTTGCCCACGGACCGGAAGAACTCCACGGCCTCGGCCACGGCCTGTGGCGTCGTGGCCTCGCCGCCCACGATCTCCACCAGCGGCACCAGGTGCGGGGGGTTGAGCGGGTGCCCGACGACCAGCCGGCCGCGGTCGGGCATCAGGGCCCCCATCTCGTCGGCCAGCAGCGTGGAGGACGAGGACAGGAACAGGGTGTCCGCGGGCGCGGCCGCGCCGATCCGCGCGAACAGCTCCTGCTTGAGCGCGAGGTCCTCCGGGGTGTTCTCCACCACCACGGCGGCGTCCCGCACCGCGCGCTCCATGTCGGGCTCGAACTCCAGGAGTTCCATGAGCTCCCGGGGGTCCGCCCCGCCGTGCGGGAGCGTGGGCGCGAAGAGCTCGACGCCCCTCGCCACCACGTCCGCCGCGTCGGGGCGCCGGCTGTTGACCCGCACCCGTCTGCCGTGCGCCAGGAACAGGGTGATCCAGCTCAGGCCGATGGTCCCGGCCCCGATCACGGTCACCGGCCGCACCGGTGTCTCCTCCGACATGCCTTACCGCCTCTCCCGCGACCGCGCGGATCAGTAGTTGCCGAGCCCGCCGCAGACGTTGAGCGCCTGCGCGGTGACCGCGGCGGCGTCGTCGCTCACGAGGTACTCGACCATCGCCGCGACCTCGCGGGGCTCGACGTAACGGCCCAGCGGCACCCGGGTGGTGATCCGCCCGTGCGTCTCCTCCTCGCTCACGCCCCAGATGGACGCGTAGTGCTCGCGCACCCGCTCGGCCATCGGCGTCTCCACGAAGCCGGGGCAGACGGCGTTGACCGTGATGCCCGTACGGGCCAGCTCCAGGCCGAGGGCCTTGGTGAAGCCGACGACGCCGTGCTTGGAGGCGGAGTACGGGGCGGCGTGCACCACGCCCTGCTTGCCGCCGGTGGAGGCGATGCTGATGATCCGGCCGCGGTCCTTGTCGAGCATGCCGCCCGTCGTCAGGACCTCCTTGGTCATCAGGAAGACGCTGTTGAGGTTGGTGTTGATGACGTCGAGCCACAGCTCGTCGGGGATCTCGGCGGTCGCGCCGCCGCCGCTGCGGCCGGCGTTGTTGACCAGGATGTCCACCGTGCCGAAGCGCTCGACGGCCGCGGCGACGAAGCCGCGGATCTCCTCGGGGCGGCTGACGTCGCACGTCACGCCGTCGACCTCGAAGCCCTTGCCCCGCAGCTCCGCGACGGTCGCCTTGAGGCGGTCGTCCTGGCGGGCGCAGATGAACACGCGCGCGCCGAGGCCGGCCAGCCGCTCGGTGATCTCCAAACCGATCCCGCTCGTGGCACCGGTGACCAACGCGACGGGGCCCGCAGCCTGGCTCATATGTCTTCCCTTGCTCGTGCCGTGAAGTGACGCGCCGATCCTCGGGCGGCCGCCTCCACGAGGTATGGAGATTTCCTGGAGAGCGCGCGGCTGGAGACCGGCTCCAGACGGCCTCCAGAGGCGGGCGGAAGCGTGGCCACGGACACCCGAACGTCACGCAGCGCCAGAGGAGAGTCATGGCCGGGCAGACCGTCACCGCGGAGCTCTACGCCGAGGTACAGCATTTCTACGCACGTCAGATGCAGGCGCTCGA
Organism: Streptomyces sp. NPDC025618; assembly: GCF_055558795.1. Classification (NCBI taxonomy): domain Bacteria; kingdom Bacillati; phylum Actinomycetota; class Actinomycetes; order Kitasatosporales; family Streptomycetaceae; genus Streptomyces; species Streptomyces sp. NPDC025618. The sequence goes on from NZ_JBVHLW010000023.1 coordinate 103,465, forward strand.
CAACCGCGTCTTCAAGGCGTACGCGGACTCCTTCACCGAGGACGGCACCTTCCAGCACACGCCCGGCACCGAGCCCGCCCGCACCCGCGCGGGCATCAAGGCCGAACTGGAGCGCTTCCACGAGCAGTACCGCAGCGACCCCGTGCAGAAGCGGCACTACTTCAACCAGATCGTGCTGGACACGAACCCCGACGGCACGCTGACGTCCACCGTCTACGCGCTGGTCCTGCGCACCCGCCCCGGCGCCGACCGGCCGGAGGTCTGGCCGAGCTGTGTCGTGCACGACGTGCTGGTCCGCGACGCGGAGGGCCTCCTCATCAAGTCCCGGCACATCGACTACGACCAGCAGATCTGACGGACCGTCATGGCGCTTGAACGCGGCCCGTCCGCGTACGCCGAGGAGGCCCTGCGCGCCGTGCTGCGCGCCGCCCACGAGGGCGGCGGGGCCCTGCCGCCCGGCTCCCCGGCCACGCGGAACGCCGTCTGCGGCGCCGTCGCCGACATCTGGGCCGCGGGCCGCGTGCTCGCCGCCCGCGGCCCCGCCGCGCCGACCGCGCGCCACCTGCTGCCACGCGTCCTGCTCTCCGGCACGGAAGGCTTGGCGGCCGTACTCGGCGCACGGCTCCATGGGCAGGACGCGTCGGCCCTGCGGTACGGGGAGTGCGTACGGGCGCTGACGCGGGCGGCCCGGCGGGCGGACCCCGGCCTCGCGGCGCGCTTGGCCTCGGCGCTGCCGGGCGTCGCCGCCGGGGACGACCGGCTCGCGCGCCCGCTCACCGGGGTCCGGCCGTCGGCGCTGCCGGCGGTGCTCGGACCTGTGGTCTCCGTGCTGGAGGCGGAGCGGCTGGGGCTGGCGGAGGGGTGCGGTGCGCTTGTCGAGGGCGGCTCTGCCTCGCCGGCCGGTGGGGAGTGCGTCTCCGTGCTCGTCGAGCGGTACGTGCTGCTGAGCGCGGCCGCTGACTGCCTCGACGGCTGGCGCCTCCGCAAGGCGGGCGCCGGGACGCTCACGGGGGACCGGGCGCGGTTGGTGGGGGCGCTGTCGAGGATCGCGGGGCGGTTGGGTCTGGGCGGGGGCCCCGCTTCGGGCTGGCGCGAGGTGGTGTTCGCGGGGGCGGTGGCTGAGCGGGTGGTTCTGGCGGTGTCGTGAGGGGTGTGCGCGCCGCTGCAGGGTGCGGGTTTCGTTGCCGCCTGCGGCGGGAGCGGCCTGCGGCCGCGTCCTCGATCGCCGGACGGGCTGGATACGTACCCTGAGGCGGACACGTTCCGCACGTGGCCCCCCGGCATCCACCACAAACCCAGACCGGCCGGCGATTGAGGCCACCCGAACCGCAAGGCGCAAGCAACCCGCACCCGACAGAAAACCCAGCCCCCCGATCAGCGCCCCACAGAAACCGGCCCCTCCCAAGGCGTGAACGCCCCCCGGTGGTAGAGGACAGGCCGCCGAGGCAGCACCCGAGCCTCCTCCACGCGCCCCAGCACGATCCAGTGATCCCCGGCCTCGATCACCGAGGTCACCACGCACTCCGCGTGGGCGAGGGCCACATCCGACAGCACCGGCGCGCCCTGGGCGGCCGCCGAGGGATGCCAGGAAACCGCGTCGAACTTCCGCGACGTGCGGGTGGCGAAGGTCTTCGCCGTCTCCTGGCCGCCGTCGGCAAGGACGTTGACGACGAAGCCGCGGCCCGGTTCGAGGGAGGGCAGGGTCTGGGACTTCTTGTCGACGCAGACGAGGAGCAGGGGCGGCGTCACGGACACCGAGCAGACGGTGTTGCAGGTGAAGCCGCGGGGTTCGCCGTCGGCGTCCCGTACGGTGACGACCGACACGGCGGCGGGACAGGAACCAAAGAAGTCCCGGAAGGTGTCCGGACCCACTGGCATTCGGTGCCTCCACGCTCCCGACCGGGCGCTTCCCGGTGTCTGGTAGGGAGCCTCTCCCCGGCGTCTGGACCTTTCCTGGAACGTCGCTGGAGCCATGGGCCGCACGGTTCCAGCCGTGTTCCAGGGCGGCTGTAGGCGGCGGTCCCACGCTCAACTCGTAACGCCCCGCGTACCGTTGAGGAAAGGCTGACATGAGCGCCGTCGAGCAGCAGACGATCTCACCGCCTCCCGCGGCGGCCGCTCCGCAGTTGCGGGAGCGGGCCGCGGAGCTGGCCGGACTGCGGGAGGCGGTCCTGGCCGGGCCGAGTGCGCGGGCCACCGAGGCGCAGCACGCCAAGGGCAAGCTGACCGCCCGCGAGCGCATCGACCTCCTCTTCGACGAGGGCACGTTCACCGAGGTGGAGCCCTTCCGCCGGCACCGGGCCACCGGCTTCGGGCTGGAGGACAAGCGGCCGCACACCGACGGTGTGGTGACCGGCTGGGGCAAGGTCCACGGCCGTACGGTCTTCGTCTACGCCCATGACTTCCGGATCTTCGGCGGCGCCCTGGGCGAGGCCCACGCCCAGAAGATCCACAAGCTGATGGACCTCGCGGAGGCGGCGGGCGCGCCGATCGTCGGGCTGTGCGACGGCGCCGGGGCCCGGATCCAGGAGGGCGTCACGGCGCTCGCGGGCTACGGCGGGATCTTCCAGCGCAACGTCCGCAATTCCGGGGTCATCCCGCAGATCAGCGTGATCCTCGGACCCTGCGCGGGCGGCGCTGCTTATTCGCCCGCGCTCACCGACTTCGTCTTCATGGTGCGCGGCACCTCGCAGATGTTCATCACCGGCCCGGACGTCGTCCAGGCCGTCACTGGCGAGGTGATCACCCAGGACGAGCTGGGCGGCGCCGACGCCCACGCCGCGCTCTCGGGCGTCTCCGGCTTCGCGTACGACGACGAGGAGAGCTGCCTCGCCGACGTGCGGTTCCTGCTCTCCCTGCTGCCGCAGAACAACCGGGAGCAGCCGCCGTCCCAGCCCACCGAGGACACCCCCGGCCGGCGCACCGAGGCACTGCTCGACCTGGTGCCCGCGGACCCCAACCGCTCCTACGACATGCGCAAGGTGATCGAGGAGGTCGTCGACGACGGCGAGTTCTTCGAGGTCCACGAGCGCTGGGCGGCCAATGTGGTGTGCGCGCTGGCGCGGCTGGACGGCCATGTCGTCGGGATCGTCGCCAACCAGCCCGCCTCGCTGGCCGGGGTGCTCGACATCCACGCCTCGGAGAAGGCCGCGCGCTTCGTGCAGACCTGCGACGCGTTCAACATCCCGCTGGTGACGCTGGTGGACGTGCCGGGCTTCCTGCCCGGCGTGGACCAGGAGCACGGCGGCATCATCCGGCACGGCGCGAAGCTGCTCTACGCGTACTGCAACGCCACCGTGCCGCGCATCCAGCTGATCATGCGCAAGGCGTACGGCGGCGCGTACATCGTGATGGACTCGCGCTCCATCGGTACGGACATCTCGCTGGCCTGGCCCTCGAACGAGATCGCCGTGATGGGCGCCGAGGGCGCGGCCAACGTCATCTTCCGCAGGGAGATCGCGGCCGCCGAGGACCCGGACGCGCGCCGCGCGCAGCTGGTCAAGGAGTACAAGTCCGAGCTGATGCACCCCTATTACGCGGCGGAGCGCGGGCTGGTGGACGACGTCATCGACCCGGCCGAGACCCGGATCAGGCTGATCGGGGCGCTGGAGATGCTGCGCGCGAAGTCGGCGCCGCTGCCCAGCCGCAAGCACGGGAACCAGCCGCAGTGAGCGGCGGCGAGAGCGTCATCCGGGTGGTGCGGGGGAATCCGGACGCGGCGGAGCTGGCGGCCGTGGTGGCCCTGGTGCTGGCCGCGGCCGCGGGCCCGGACGCACCGGCCGCGGGCCCGGCGCGGCACGTCACACCGTGGGCCCGGCCTGCGGGCGCGGCCGTGGGCTGGGCCGCGCGGCCGGCCCCGGCCTGGCGTCCGGCCCTCTGAATCCTGTCTCTGTCGTCTGAAAGGTCGAAACAGCTCGTGCGCAAGGTGCTCATCGCCAACCGTGGCGAAATCGCTGTCCGCGTCGCTCGTGCATGCCGGGACGCCGGGATCGGAAGTGTGGCGGTCTACGCCGATCCGGACCGGGACGCGGTGCACGTCCGTGTCGCCGACGAGGCGTACGCGCTGGG
>NZ_JBVHLW010000024.1:0-104299 GCF_055558795.1 Streptomyces sp. NPDC025618
CGGTTACATTCCGAACCCGGAAGCTAAGCCTTTCAGCGCCGATGGTACTGCATGGGGGACCGTGTGGGAGAGTAGGACGCCGCCGAACAAATTTTGATGAAATGCCCTGGTGGGAACTCCGGTTCCTGCCAGGGCATTTCTGCGTTCCCGGGCACTTCTGTCTCACGCGAGCCGCTCCAATTGGTCGGGCGTCACCCGCCCCAGCAGCGGCGCTCCCCGTACCAGCCGTGCCACCTCGTCCACCGCGTAGACCCCGAGCCGGCGGGCCTCGCTGCCCTGTGCGCCGGCGATGTGCGGGGTGACCAGCACGTTCCGCAGCTGGAGCAATCGGTGCCCGGCAGGCAGTGGTTCGGGGTCCGTGACGTCGAGGAAGGCGTCGAGGCGGCCCGAGGCGCATTCGCGGGTGAGGGCTTCCGTGTCGATCAGCGAGCCGCGTGCCGTATTGACGACCGTGCCGCCGTCGGGGATGAGCGCGAGGTGCTCCGCGTCCAACAGGTGGTGTGTTTCGGGCAATTGCGGGGCGTGCACGCTGACGATGTCGGCCGCCCGGCAGAGGCCCGCCAGAGCGACGGATTCCGCCCCCAGGCTCGCCGCTTCGGTCTCGGAGACATACGGGTCGTGCAGGAGGAGCCGATATCCGACGCAGGAAGCGCGCAGGCGGCCCATGACGCGGCGGCCTATACGAGAAGCGCCGATGATGCCGATGGTGCGGCCGTCGGAGCCCTGCCGGTCCCGGAAGGCGGGCCAGCCGGACTCATAGGCCGCCGCGGTCGACAGGGCCTTCTTCGTGGCCAAGGTGATGGCGGCGAGGCTGAAGTCGACGACCGGGCCGGCATTGGCCCCGGCGGCGGAGGAGACCGCTATGCCGCGCTCCCATACCCCCGCCGTCACCAACTCCTTTATCGAACCCGCCGCGTGGACGACGGCCCGCAGCCGGGGCGCGCTTTCCAGCACGGCCTCCGTCAGGGGCGGGCATCCCCACCCGGTGATGAGTATGTCGGCGCCTTCCAGAGCCGCACGGGCCTCCGGAGTGGTGAGTGGTCCGACGAGTGTGCCGAGCACCGGAGCGGCGAGCCCCGCGAGCCTGGCCCGTAGATCCGGGGGCAGGACCGCCGCGGCTTCGTCCGCCCCCATGGCTATGACTACGACCATCCCCCGTATACCGTTCACGCGCTCTCCCATGCCCCCGTGGCACAGCGGGAAAACTGATTTGCCCAGGCCATGGACGCAGGTTGACCATCGGTAGATGGAGCATCTGATCAGAACCGTGCGGCCCGACGAGTGGCGGAAGGCCAAGGAGTTGCGCCTGATCGCACTCTCCGATCCGGCCGCGCCGATCGCCTTTCTCAGCACCTATGACGAAGCTGTCGCCCAGCCCGACGAGTTCTGGCAGGACCGGGCGCTTTCCACGTCCTTCGTCGCCGAAGGGCCCGACGGCGCTTGGGCGGGAAATGTGACCGTCCTGGTGGAACTGCCCGGCACCGAGGGCGTTTTCGGCGGTCCGGCGGTCGTGCCGCAGACGCATCTGGTCGCGGTCTTCGTACGCCCTGAGCACCGCGGCACGGGCCTGACGGAGGCCCTCTTCCGGGCGGCGCTCGACTGGTCATGGGGCCTTGCCGAGCCCCGTATGGCTCGGGCGCGGCTCTATGTGCACGAGCGGAACGCCCGGGCCGAGGGGCTGTACCGGAAGCTCGGTTTCGAGCGGACGGGCGTCACCGTGCCGATGCAGGGCGATCCGTCGTCGCTGGAATACGAGATGGCGCTCGCCCGGCCGGCTGTCTGATCCGTACGGGCGGAAGGGTGCGCGGCCGTGTCAGGGGCTCGCCTGCAGAGGGCGGCCCCAGCGGGCGCGTGCCTGTTCCTCCGAGCGCAGGAGGGCGAACGTCGGCAGGCCCAAGGACTCGCCGTCCGCCAGGAGGCCGGGCAGGGCGGGCACCGGCGCCACCGCCGCGACGTCGTCCAGGACGAACGTCAGTGGTGGGTCGAGCCGACCGGCAGATGACCCTCCGGCCATGCCCCGGCCGAGCTCGACCACGCTTGCGACGAGTGCGGTCAGCAGAGGCATCGCACCCGGGCGGGTGCGAGGATCCTCAATCGCCTCACCCACCACGTACAGGGTTCCCCCTTCTGCGATGAATGATTCCCACGCGAGAGCATCGGCTCGATTGGGATTGCAGGCGTCCCGAATATGGATGGACGAAAGGGAATTGAGCGCCCGACTCGTCAATTCTTGTGCCATATCCCGGCGTTCCGGATGACCAGTCAAGGCCGACTCCAGCTCACCCGCCGCGCCGCCCGCCGCCTTGGGGTGCGTGCGGAGGATCCGTACGGGCTCGTGCGCCCCCGTTCCCTGGGCCCAGCGGTGCACTTGGCGGAACGGGCGGCCGTCCACGGCCGCCGCGTGCAGCCAGCAGCGCAGCAGGGTCTCCGCGGTGTCGGCCGTCGCCGAGTCAAGGGCGCTCAGCGGGCGCACGGGCGCGAGCAGCGCTGCCGCGCGCGTGGCCGCCGTGTCGCGGACCTCGCAGCCGGCCGTGGGGGACCAACGGAGGCGGCTGGGGGTGTCGAGGAGGTGGCTCGGGTCGAAGACGTGCACCGGGCCGAGCTTGGCGCGGGAGTCCTTGGTGTCGGCCCACAGCTCGGGGTCGCTGGTGGTCACCAGCACGGGCCCGGCCGCTTCGAGGATCGCGCGCGCCGCCGCACCGCGCCGGTCGGTGCTGTGGACGACGCGCGGCGGCGGGGCGTCCGCGGCGGGGGACGCCGTGGTGGGCTGTTGCCGCTCCCTGGGCTGGGGTGGCACGGCGGCCGTGACCGCCGGGGGCTCGGTCGCCGGGGAGGCGGCCTGGGAGCTCGCAGGGGCCTCTGCCGGGGCCTGAGTGGCCACCGGCGTCCCCGTGGTCACCTCCGCGCGCCGTCGCGCCCGTACGGCCCGCCAGCGGGTCCACGTGCCCAGGACGAAGACGCCCAGCACGACGAGCGCCAGCAACTCGCCGATGAGCAGGCCCCAGAAGAGCCCGTATCCGGAGAGCGCGGCCGGAGGGGTGTCCGGCCAGGCGGCCGCGAGGTCGTGCGGTTCGGTGGCCAGGTGGCGCAGGGCCACGGGCGTACGGTCCAGGCTGACGCCGTCCGGCCAGTCGCCGTGCGCGGCCAGGCCGGCGAGGCCGGTCGTCACCCACACCAGCAGGGTCAGGCCCAGCAATAACGCGATGACGCCGACCAACAGGCCATCCGGAATGCCACGTTCGGGTCGGCGCTCCCCGGCGGGGTGGGAACCGCTCATCGGTCAGGCCACCGTCGACTCGGAGCCGTACGCCCCGTCGGCCAGCTGTGCCTCCATGGCCGCGGCCGCGCGTTCGGCGGCTGCCGCCTCCGCCGCGAGTTCGCGGGCCAGGTAGTCCTCGCCGTTCTCGGTCATCGCGCGGTCGGTGAAGACCAGCGGCCGCTCGGCGTCGGTGATCAGGTGCTTGACCACTTGGACGTTGCCGTTGACGTCCCACACGGCGATGCCGGGCGTCAGCGTGGGGATGATCTCGACGGCCCACCGCGGCAGGCCGAGGACCCTGCCGGTGGCGCGGGCCTCGTCGGCCTTCTGCGCGTAGATCGTGCGCGTCGAGGCCATCTTCAGGATCGCGGCCGCCTCCCGCGCGGCCGCGCCGTCGACCACGTCCGACAGGTGGTGCACCACCGCCACGAACGACAGGCCGAGCCGGCGTCCGAACTTCAGCAGGCGCTGGAAGAGTTGCGCGACGAAGGGCGAGTTGATGATGTGCCAGGCTTCTTCCACCAGGAAGATGCGCTTCTTGCGGTCCGGGCGGATCCAGGTGTGCTCCAGCCACACGCCCACGATGGCCATCAGGATGGGCATGGCGATCGAGTTGCGGTCGATGTGGGAGAGGTCGAAGACGATCAGCGGCGCGTCGAGGTCGATGCCCGCCGTCGTCGGCCCGTCGAACATGCCCCGCAGGTCACCGTCGACCAGCCGGTCGAGCACGAGAGCGACATCCAGGCCCCACGCGCGCACATCGTCTATGTCGACATTCATCGACTCCGCGGACTCGGCTTCCGGATGGCGCAGTTGCTCGACGATGTCGGTCAGCACGGGTTGTCGGTCGAGGATCGTCTCGTTGACGTACGCGTGCGCCACCTTGAGCGCGAAACCGGACCGCTCGTCCAGGCCGCGGCCCAGGGCCACTTCGATGATCGTGCGCAGCAGCGCGAGCTGTCCGGTGGTGGTGATCGAGGGGTCCAGCGGGTTCAGCCGGATGCCACCGTTGAGCGCGGCCGTCGGGTCGAGCCGGATGGGCGTTATCCCCAGCTGCTGGGCGATGAGATTCCACTCGCCGACACCGTCCTCGCCCTGTGCGTCGAGGACGACCACCTGCCGGTCGCGGAAGCGCAGCTGGCGCAGGACGTACGTCTTCTCCAGCGCCGACTTGCCGTTGCCGGACTCACCCAGCACCAGCCAGTGCGGGGCCGGCAGCTGCTGGCCGTACAGCTGGAAGGGGTCGTAGATGTAGCCCTTGCCGGAATACACCTCGCGCCCGATGACGACGCCGGAGTCGCCGAGGCCCGGTGCCGCGGTCGGCAGATAGACGGCCTGGGCCTGCCCGGTGGAGGTCCGCACGGGCAGTCGGGTGGTCTCCACCTTCCCGAACAGGAAGCTGGTGAACGCCTCGGTGAGTACGGCCAGTGGGTCGAGCACGGCGGTTGCCCCTATCGTCGGATGCCGGTCGCGAACGGCAGCGTGTTGACGAAGGCCCGGTGGTGCTCGCGGTCGCACCACTCCAGCTTGAGGTAGCTCTTGCCGGCCGACGCTCTTATCGTGCGCTTGTCGCGTGCCAGTGCCTCCGGTGAACGCGACGACACGGTGATGTATCCGACGAGGTTGACGCCGGCCGCACCGCTCGCGAGGTCCTCGCCGCGCTGGTCGACGCGGGAGTGGTGGGCCACGTCGCGCGGGTCCACGACCCGGTTCATCTTGGCGGCGCGCGAGGCGTCCGCGTCGTCGTTCGTCTTCTCCGTCAGCATCCGCTCGATGGCGACGTCCGTCGGCTCCAGATCCATGCAGACGGCGACCGTCCGGATGACGTCCGGGGTGTGCACGAGCAGGGGCGCGAGGAAGTTGACGCCCACCGGCGTCATCGGCCATTCCTTCACCCAGGCGGTGGAGTGACACCAGGGTGCGCGTGTTGACGACTCGCGCGTCTTCGCCTGGAGGTACGTCGGCTCCATGGCGTCCAGTTCGGCGGGCCACGCGTTGCGCTGCGTCATCGCCTGGATGTGGTCGATGGGGTGGTCCGGGTCGTACATCGAGTGCACGAGCGACGCCAGCCGCCCCTGCCCGAGCGGCTGGCGCACCCGGATGTCGGCCTCGGCGAGCCGGGCGCAGATGTCGGTGAGTTCGCGTGCCATGACGACGGCGAGCCCGCCGTCCCGGTCGAGCCGCCGCGCGCCACCCTCGTGCCGGGAGGCGCGCGCGATGGTCTGCGCCTCGGCGGCCAGGTCGCGGGTGTAGTGCATGCAGGCGACGAGGTAGGCGCGGTGCTGCTCGGATGAGGTCGAGACCATGGACTGCAGCTGGTCGTAGGAGTCCTTGAGCCACTGGGGAGACTTCTCGTCGCCCCGGCGCTCGACATCCTTGGCGTGCGCGTCGGGGTCGGCGGGGAGCGTGCGGGCCAGCATCTGGATGCGCGTCACATAGCCGTCGCCGTTGGCGACGTGCTTGAGCAGTGTGCCGAACCGGTCGACGAGCGCCTCCTGGTCCTCCGAGTCGCGCAGCCCGACACCCGGCCCCTCGATCTCGATCGCGGCCGTGACCGTACGGCGGTCGGCGTGCAGCAGGACGGCGATCTCGTCCGGTCCGAAGGGCGCCGCGAGCCAGCTGATCCGGCCGATCCCCGGCGGCGGCCCGACCTCGACCTCGCGCCCGTCCAGGCTCGTGCCGGCCTCGGCGGCGGAGGAGCGGTAGGTGGCGCCGCGGCGCAGCGTGCGCTTGTACGTGCGGTTGATCTCGAACCACTTGTAGAACGTGCGCTGTTTGTACGGGACGTACACGGCCGACAGCGCGAGCGCCGGGAAGCCGCTGAGCGTCAGGATCCGCAGCGGGAGGATCGGCACCAGGAGGCCGCACATCATGCCGAGGAAGGCGCCGGCGATGATCAGGGCGATCTCGCCGGTCTCCCGGTTCTTGCCGACGACCGCGTTGGGACGGGCGCGGCCGATCAGATACGTACGGCGGGCCGCGATCGGCTGGGACTGGGCCTGGATCGTCAACTCCGCTCACCTCCTGGCGTATTGCTGCGGTTCTGTGCGCGAGGCGCCGGTACGGCGGAGGGGGCGCTTCCGTTGCCGGCCTTGCCGCCTTCCGGGCGGGCGGGCGCGCGGGTGCTGTGGGCGGCGACGCCGCCGGACACGGAGTTGCCGGGACGGGCCTGGGCGCCGCCGCCGTTCCCGCCGTTGCCGCGGGCGCTGTGGGTGGTGATGCCCTGCTTGACCAGGGCGGCGGGCGAGGAGATCACGGCGGCCGCCTGCCGGGAGGCCGCGTCCTTGCTGGCGTTGCGCGTGTGGACGATCTCGTCGCCGAACCCGGGGACGAAGCGGTAGATCATCGCGCTGGCGAAGATGGCGAGGATGATGATGGCGAGCCCGGACACGACGGCGGAGAAGGAGTTCGGGCCCTTTCCGGAGGACAGGGCTCCGGCAAGTCCCAGCACCACGACGATGATCGGTTTCACCAGGATCACCGCGATCATGACGCCCGCCCAGCGGCGCACGTGGCCCCACATGTTCTTGTCGACCAGACCCGCGTAGACGGCGGTGCCGAGGAGGGCGCCGACGTAGAGCAGGGCGGCCCGGATCACCAGCTCCAGCCACAGCACGCCGGCGGCGAGCACGGACACGAGCGAGACCACGATCAGCATGATCGGGCCGCCGCCGATGTGGTCGCCCTTCTGGAGGGCGTCGGCGAAGGCGCCGAAGAAGGTGTCGTTGTTCGAACCACTGCCGGTGGCGATGACATCGGTGACGGCGTCGGTGGCCGACACGAGGGTGTAGAGGATCAGCGGGGTGAACGCGGAAGCGAGCACCGTCAGCCACAGGAACCCCACGGCCTCCGTGAACGCCTCCGTGAACGGCACGCCGCGCACGGCCCGCTTGGCGACGGCCAGCAGCCAGAGGACGAGCGTGAGGATGCTGGACGCGGCGAAGACGACGGCGTACTGCTGGAGGAAGGTGGCGTTGGTGAAGTCGACGTTGCCGGTGGCGTGCACGGCTTGGGAGAGCTTCTTGATGATCCAGGAGGCGGCGTCGGCACAGCCTTTGGCGAGGGAGCTGAGGGGGTCTGTGGAGGATTGGGGGTCGGGGGTGGTGGGGGTGGAGCCGGTGTTGCCGCTTTGGCAGTAGTCGTGTGCCGGGCCGTGGATGAGGTCGCACGGGTTCTTGCCCGGGCCCGGGCTCGCGCTCGCACTCGGGCCCGCGCTCGCACCCGGAGTGGGCGTGGAGGGCGGTGCGGAGCCCGGCGGTGAGCTCGGGGGAGGTGACGGTACGGCGAACGCCCGGCTTGCCAGGAGGATCACGGATACCTGCGCGGCGGCCAGAACCCCCGACACGGTGAGGGCGCGCTGGCGGAGACTACCTGGCATACGTGAACCCTCCGTACCCGTTGACCGCGTCGGCGATGGCGCTGGCGCTCGAAGCCGGGACATCGCCACTGACCGGGGCGGGACCCTCCTTCTGGGAGTGATCGACGGCCTTCCAGTCGTTGTCGGTCCAGGTCAGGTGCATGGTGATGGTGAACCAGCCCGTGGTGACCGGTTTGGTCGAGCCTTCGCCGGCCAGCCCCAGCAGGCCCGTGCACCAGACCTCGACCGTGGCGCTGTCCTGGCTGAACTGCGTGGTCTTGGTGCCGATCGGAATGGTCCGCGACACGAACGTGAGCCCTTTGGGGGCCGATCCGTCTCCGTTGAGGCCGACGTTCTTGAAAAAGGTCGACGAGTACGCCTGGTCCAGGTTGCCCTGGAACTTCTCCACTGCCGAAGGCGCGATCACTGCCTTCACGATGTCGTGCCGCTTGGCCGTGTTGAACATCTCGACCGAGCCGAGCGCAACCGCATAATTCGAAGCCGCCGACTGCGCCCCCTGCTCCGTATGCGCGAACCCCGACGCGATCCCCGTCGCACCGTCCTTGCCTGTCACCGGCTTCACGCCCGTGGGAGCGGTCGGCTGCGCGCTCGCCTTTCCGCCGGCCGCATCCGAGTCGTCCGACGAGCCGCCGCCGCCTCTGTTCGCGAAGGCGATCGCCGCGATGAGGAGCACGACGACGCCGACGACGGTGATGAGGTTCCGGCTGGACAGGCCGCTGCCGCGGCCCGGGCGGCCGCCGTGTGGGCGCCGGTTCGGGCCGTACAGCTCGCCCTCGCCCTCCGGCAGGCGGGTGCGCGTCAGGTGGCGGTCGAAGCCGGCGGGTTCGCCGTAGTCGCCGCCCGGGCGGCCGGGGTCCTGGCCGTAGCCGTCGTCACCGAGACTCATCGCGCGCACGTCCCCTCATACGTCTTCGCCGCTGTGGCACCCGCATATGACGGTAGCGGCGCGGAGCGGTTCTGGGGGGAGGAGTACGAGGGGGTGTGAGGGGGCATCAGGTGGCAGCCTCGGTGCGGGGGGACTCGGGGACGAGAGGGTCTGCGCGGGGGTGATGCGCGGCGGGACTCATGGGGTCGGTGGGGCGGTTGGGGCTGACGATGAGGAGGTGGCCGGAGGGTGGGGCCGGTTCGTCAAGAGGGCCGCGCGGTACGGCCGGATCGCGTGGGTCAGATGGCCATGCCGTAGACAATGGTGAAGAGAGTGCCGAGCGAGCCGATGATGAATACACCGGTGAGTCCGGCCACGATCAGGCCCTTGCCCTGTTCGGCGCTGAAAGTGTCCCGCAAGGCCGTCGCCCCGATGCGCTGTTTCGCCGCACCCCAGATCGCGATAGCGAGGCAGAGCAGGATGGCCGCCGCCATCACGACCTCGACCAGAACACGTGCCTCGTTGCCCAGGCTGCCGAACGGCCCCCATTTCGGGGCAATTCCGCCAATGATGGTGTTGATGTCACCCTTGTCGCCGGCCGCCAAAAACATTTGTAACTCACCGCCCCTTATGGGTAGTTGTCATCCCCTCCGCCGCCTGGCAAAGGTCAGGACCTATCTTCGCCGACGATGCCGCTCCGGCATGTCGACTTGGCGCCATTTTTTGCCGGAACCCGTACGCCTTTCACCGATGCCGGTGCGGCCTGCGTCGCGAGGCGCTGTCAGTGGGGAGTCCTATGGTGACTCTATGTATCACGCGTATGGACGGCGAGCAATGATCGGCGAGGTGGGGGCCCATGCGGATGTTCGAGTGGCGGTGTGTTCGGTCGGTACGCTGGAGCCTGCGCCGCCTGGTTGATCACCGGGCCTCGTGGCCGTGGGGCCTGATCGCCGTGTGCGTCGCCCTCACCGCCTGTGTCCGGCGCTCCGGGGGCGTCGAGAACAAGGGTGGTACGGGTGCTGGTAGCCGATCGGTACCGGCTGGGAGAGCTCCTCGGCCGCGGCGGCATGGGCGAAGTCTGGGAAGCCCGGGACGAGGTGCTCGGCCGTCAGGTCGCGGTGAAGCTGCTGCTGGGCGACGAGGCCGACGAGTCGGCGGCGTCGCGGTTCCGGCTGGAGGCGCAGACGGCCGCCCGCCTGAATCACCCCCAAGTGGTCGGTGTCTACGACTTCGGGGCCTGGGACGGGCGTTTCTATCTGGTCATGGAGCTGGTCCGGGGCCCGAGCCTGGCCCAGGAGCTCGCCGCGCGCGGCACCCTGGACCCCGCCCGCGTCGCGCGCATCGCCGCCCAGGCGGCCTCCGGGCTGGCGGCCGCGCACCGGCAGGGAGTGGTCCACCGGGACGTCAAGCCCGGCAATCTGATGCTCGACGCCGACGGCACGCTGAAGATCGGCGACTTCGGCATCGCCCGCTTCGTGGACGAGACGTCCACGGCGCTGACCAGGGTCGGTCAGATCGTCGGCACGAGCACCTATCTCGCGCCCGAGCGCGCGCTCGGGCGGATGGCGGGCCCGGCCTCCGATGTGTACGCGCTGGGCTGCGTGCTCTATCAGCTCCTCGTGGGCCGGCCGCCGTTCTGGGCGGACAGCCCGACGGCGCTGCTCTATCTCCACGTCGACGCGGCGCCCGAGCCGCCGGGCCGCCATCGGGCCGACCTGCCGCCCGCCTTCGAGTCCTGTCTCCTGCGCATGCTGGCCAAGCAGCCGGAGGAGCGGCCGTCGGCGGAAGAGGTGGCGGAGTGGTTCGCGGGGCCGTCGTGGCAGGGCGCCCCTCCGGCCGCGCCGCCGCGCGCCGCGCCGGGGCCGGTCGTCGGCCCCTGGGGACCGGCCGCCGCGTCGGCGCCGGCTCCGATGCCCGCCGCCCCCGTAGGCCCCCAGGCTCCCGCTCCCACGCGGACACCGGCTCCCGTGCCCACGCCGGCGGCCACCCCGGCGCGGCGTGGCCGCAAGGACGTACGGAAGCCGAAGGTGCTGGTCATCGCGTCGGCCGGGGCCGCGGCGTTCGTGGTGGCGGCCGCGATCGGCGCTTGGGCGTTCGGTTCCGGCGGCGGGGGCGCACAGCCGCAGGGGCCGGGCCCGGAGGTTCAGCGGGTTCTCCCGGCGGATGTGACAGCGTCGCCTTCGGGCGAGGCGCGGAAGGGTGGCCACGGCAAGAAGAAGCCACGCCACGGCGGCGAATCCGACGACTGAGGTGCCGTCGTCGCCGGTGGCCGGGTGTGGACCGTGGCTTACTCGACGCCTTCCACGAAGTGGTCGAACTCGCCTGCCTTGACGCCCAGGACGAAGGCGTCCCACTTCGCGTCGGTGGTCACCACCACCTCGTCCGGCCGGTGGTTCTCCCGGATGTAGACATTGCCGTCGTCACCGAAAGCGACCTCAAGATATTCCGTTTCGTCACCCTCGGTCGCCGGAATCCAGTTGAGCTCTGCCACGGTTCCCCCTCAAGGGATGTACGGCTGAATGTCGTTGTTCACGATAGAGGACCACCGCGTGCCCCGCCTGACCCTCCGTTCGATTTCTGTCGCGCGCTGTATACGCTGCCCTGAAAGGGGAGGGGCGGGACACGGTGGCGTTGACGGATGAGATTGGCGCGATTCACGCGGTGCGAGGACGGCCGGCCTCGCTGATCGGCGAGTTCCGGCGGACCGCCGTGCTGGTACCGCTGGACGATCAGGGCGGCCTGTGGACCGCCGAGTTCGGCGGAGTGCAGTGGATCCACGCCTTCACGGACGAGAGCGCGCTGGCCCGCTTCGCCGCGGCCCGTGGTGGGGCGACGCGCGACTGGGAATACCGCTCCGTGCTCGGTGCCCGGCTTGTGGACGTCGTCGTTCCGGCCGTCGACGAGCCGACAGGCGTGGCGCTGGACGTGGGCGGCGAGCGGCCCATGATGTTCCCGCCGGTGGCGGGCATCGTGCCCGAGCACGCGGCCGTCGACGGCGGAATACGGCCGGCGGGCGGTGCGGCACGGTGAGCGACGGCATAGACGCCCCCAAGGACGCTCTCGACAACATCACCAAGGGGATCAACGGCGCCATCGACGAGCTCAAGAAATCGGGCGGTTCACCCGGTGGGGCGGCCACCGGCCGAGGCTTCTCCGAGCTCACCCTCTCCGGCATGGAGACCGGGCACCAGGGCCTGACGGACGCCTTCAAGTCGTTCTGTCACCGATGGGAGTGGGGCGTAAGGGCCCTGGTGCACGACGGCAGCCAGTTCGCGGAGCGCGTGGGCCTGGCCGCGGGTTATTACCACGAGGGCGACGCGTACATCTCGAACACCTTCAAGGTGACGGCCAACGCCGTGATGGGCAACCCGCACCTGACCGAGGAGCAGGCGGAACAGCAGTCCTGGGGACGGACGCTGAAGGACAACCCGTTCAACGACATCGCCCACCCCGACTACAGCGCCGGTTCCTTCAAGCAGGCCGGCCACCACACCGACGAGGCGCTCGCGCGGACCATCGCGGACATCAAGGGCCAGGCGCCGCCCGCCGGGAAGGGTCACTGATGGCCATCTGGGACGGCATCGGCGACAAGATCGAGCACGCCGTCGACGCGGGTAAGAAGAATCTCGGCGAGGCCGTCGAATGGGGCGGGCACAAGCTCGGTGACGGTCTTGACGCGGTCGGTCTGCACGGCGCGGCCCACTCCGTGGACGACTGGTCCGACAAGCGGGCGGCCGAGCTGGGCGCGGAGATCGGTGAGAAGCAGCTCGAGGAGACCGAGGATCCCAAGCAGCTTCTCCATGGGGACGCGAAGCGCATCGAGGCCACCGCCGGTCACCTGCGGAGCTTCCGTACCGCGTTCAACACCGCGCACGCCGGCATGCAGAAGATCGACCCCGGTCGATGGAAGGGCGAAGGTTCGGACAACTTCGCGCAGAAGTTTGCCGAGCATGCCCCGAAGTGGGCGCACGCGGCCGACTCCTGTCAGGATGCGGCGGCCGCCTTGTCCTCGTACGCGCACACCGTCACCTGGGCCCAGGCCCAGGCCAAGGAAGCGGTACGCCTGTACAAACAGGGCAAGGAGGCCGCCAAGGCGGCCAGGGACGCCTACAACAAGGCGGTAGACGCGTACAACGCGAAGGTGAAGGAGGGCAAGGACCCCGGTGCGCCGCCGCCCCCGTGCACCGACCCCGGCATCGCCGACCGCGAGGAGGCCCAGCGGCTCCTGACCGAGGCCCGTAAGCAGCGCAACGCGGCCGCCGGGACGGCCCGCTCGGCCATCGAGAAAGCCGTCGAACTCGCGCCGAAGCTGCCCAAGTTCTCCGACCGGTTCGCCGGGGACGCCAAGGACCTCTTCGACGGCGGCCAGGTCGAGGCGATGCACCTCCTGGGCGGTGCTGTGCGGTCGGTGACCGATATGACGCGGTTCGCCCGTACCCTCAACCCCCTCGACCCCTACAACATCACCCACCCCGCCGCGTACCTCGACGGCGTCGTCCAGACCAGCGCCGGCATGGTCACCCTCGCCGCCCACCCCGGCCGCATCCCCGCCACCCTCCTCGGCGACGGCTGGGGCTCCGACCCCTCCGAAGCCACCGGCCGCCTCTTCGGCAACATCCTCACCGCTGCCGCCACGGGCGGCGGCAGCGCGGGAGCCAACGCCGGCGAGCGGATGGCCGTCGGCGCCGCACGCCGCGGGGCGACGGACGCCGCCGAAGCGGGGGCGGAGCAAGGCATCAAGAGCGGCGCGGCCCGCGAGGCCGTGGACGCCAACCCCAAGCAGGGCGGCATCGAACCGGGCCAGAAGTGCACCGGCGGTGACCCCATCGACATGGCCACCGGCCGGATGTTCCTGCCGCAGACCGATGTCTCCCTGCCCGCCGCCGGGCTGCCGCTGATCTTCGAGCGGCGGGCGGAGTCCGGTTACCAGGCGGGCCGGTGGTTCGGACCCTCGTGGTCGAGCACCGCCGACGAGCGGCTGGAGATCGACTCCGCGGGCGTGGTGTACGTACGCGCGGACGGCATGCTGCTCAGCTACCCGCACCCGGTGCCCGGCGTCACGACGCTCCCCGTCGAAGGGCCCCGGTGGTCGCTGGCCGACGCCGACGGCGGTGGCTACGTCATCGAGGACCCGGTGTCCGGACGCACCCGGCACTTCACCCCGTACGGTGACGGGCTCGCCCTGCTCCAGCAGGTCTCCGAGCCCGGGGGCCACTGGATCACCTTCGAGTACGACGGTGACGGCACCCCGACCGGCATCAGGCACGACGGCGGCTACCACGTCCGTGTCACCACGGGCGAAGGCCGGATCACCGCGCTCCACCTGGTGACCGAAGGCGCCGAGACCGAACTGATCCGCTACGCCTACACCGACGGAAACCTGACGGACGTCATCAACTCCTCGGGTCTGCCCCTGCGGTTCGACTACGACGAGCGCGTGCGGATCACAGCGTGGACCGACCGCAACGCCTGCCGGTACGTCTACGAGTACGACGACCGGGACCGCTGCGTCTTCCAGACCGGCTCCGAAGGCCATATGCGCTTCGCGCTGGAGTACGGCGAGCCGGACCCCGGCACGGGCCTGCGGGTCACGTCGATGACCGACTCGCTGGGGCACACGACGCACTACGTCGTCGAGGACGCCACCTCGCACGTCGTCGCGGAGATCGACCCGACCGGGGCCGTCACGCGCACGCGCCGCGACCGCCACAACCGGCTGCTCTCCCGCACCGACGCCCTCGGCCGGACCACCGAGTTCCGCTACGACGACGCGGGGCGGCTTCTCTCGGTGACCCGCCCTGACGGCCGGGCCGCGACGGTGGCGTACGACTCGGCGGGTCATCCCGTGACCGTGACGGACGTGGACGGTTCCGTCCGGCACCAGACCTTCGACTCCGCCGGCCGCCGTACTTCCGCGACGGACCCCTCGGGCGCGGTCACCCGCTTCACGTACGACGCGCTCGGTCACCCGGCATCGGTCACGGACGCTCTGGGCGCCACCACACGCGTCACCTGCGACGCGAAGGGGCTGCCCGTTGAGGTGACGGACCCGCTCGGCGGCGTGACCACGTACTGCCGTGATGCTTTCGGCCGCGTGACGACCGTCATCGATCCGATGGGTGCGACGACCCGCCTGTCATGGACTCTGGAGGGCAAGCTCGCCCGCCGTCTCGGCCCGGACGGTGCCGAGGAGAGGTGGACGTACGACGGTGAGGGCAACTGCGTCACGCACACCGACGCGCTCGGCGGCGTCACCCGCTCCGAATACACGCACTTCGACCTGCTCACGGCGCGGACCGGTCCGGACGGCGTGCGGTACGAATTCACCCATGACTCGCGCCTTCAGCTGACGGCCGTCACCAATCCGCAAGGCTTGACCTGGAGTTACGAGTTCGACCCGGCGGGCCGGCTCGCCTCGGAGACGGACTTCGACGGCCGGACGCTGCGGTACGCGCATGATGCGACGGGCCGCCTGGTGTCGCGCACCGACCCACTGGAGCAGACCGTCGCGTACGAGCGTGACGTGCTGGGGCGGGTCGTCGCGAAGAACGCCGGCGGCGCGGTGACGACGTACGCCCATGACGCGGCGGGCCGGCTCCTGGAGGCGGCGGGTCCGGACGCGACGCTCGCGTACGGCCGCGACCGGCTCGGCCGCGTCAAGTCCGAGACGTGCGACGGCCGGACGCTCACCTTCGCCTACGACGAGCTCGGACGCCGTACGAAGCGGGTCACGCCGACGGGCGCGGTGAGCACGTGGGCGTACGACGCGGCGGGCCGCCGCACGGCCATGACCGCGTCGGGCCACGCCTTCACCATGGAACACGACGCGGCGGGCCGGGAGATCGCCCGCCGCTTCGGCTCCGGGATGGCCCTGGCCCATGTCTGGGACCCGGCAGGCCGGCTGAGCGAGCAGAGTGTGCCGGGTGTCGTGACGCACCGCTACGAATACCGCCGTGACGGCTCCGTGGCCTCGATCGACGACCGTTCCTTCACCCTGGACGCGGCCGGCCGGGTCACGGCGGTGGACGCTCCCGGCTGGAGCGAGCGCTACGCCTACGACGAGGCGGGCAACCAGACCTCTGCCGACTGGCCTTCGGCGCACCCGGGGCAGGAGGCGGTGGGGCCGCGCGCGTACGCGGGCACTCGCATCACCCGTGCGGGTGGCGTCCGTTACGAACACGACGCGCTGGGCCGTGTCGTCGTACGCCGCAAGACGCGACTCTCCCGGAAGCCGGACATCTGGCGGTACGAGTGGGACGCCGAGGACCGCCTGCGGTCGGTGACCACCCCCGACGGGACGTGCTGGCGCTATCTGTACGACCCGCTGGGCCGCCGCATCGCGAAACAGCGCCTCGACGCGGCGGGCGGGGTTCTCGAAGAGGTCCGCTTCACGTGGGACGGCGCGAAGCTGGTCGAACAGACGACGACCTCTTCCGAGTTCCCCAACCCGGTCACGCTGACGTGGGACCACGACGGCCTGCACCCGATCGCCCAGACGGAACGAATATCGACGGCCGACGCGTCCCAACGAGAGGTGGATTCCCGCTTCTTCGCCATCGTCACGGACCTGATCGGCACGCCGACGGAACTGATCTCGCCCGAGGGCGAGGTGGCATGGCAATCCCGCGCGACGCTCTGGGGAACGACGGCCTGGCCCACGGGAAGCACGGCCTATACGCCGCTCCGCTTCCCGGGCCAGTACTTCGATCCGGAGACTGGTCTCCACTACAACTTCCACCGGCATTACGACCCGGAGACGGGGCGGTATCTGTCAGCGGATCCGCTGGGGTTGGCGCCGGCGCCGAATCCGGTTGCGTATGTGCACAATCCGGTTACTTGGGCGGATCCACTGGGGTTGATGGGGTGCGAGCACGCAGCTGTTGCCGAGACCCGGGCAGGCAAGGGCAGCATGGTCAGCGCTCACCCGGTGACCGCCGATGAAGCTATCGAGATGGGCGCCAAATTCCTTGGTGAGGACTATGAGGAGCGGGGGATGGGGCGCGGTGTGTTCCGCAGTGCAGACGGCCTGCGCCAGTTCAGGATGGATCAGGACTCGTTGGTTGGAGGTCATTGGCCGCATATACCTCATGTGCACCTGGAGATATTCGAGAATCCTGGCGATAAGAAATCGATGGTGAATAACCACGTGCCACTGGTCGAGTAGTGCAAGGGAAGGTGGATAGGTGATCAAAATCGGCATCGTAGGGCGCATCGCGTCAGGTGATGAGCAAGGTAGGTACGTGATCGTCAAGGAGCTTCCGGACGATCCGCCCAGTTATCTTATTCTCACAGCTGCGGACAGCGACTTCCTGACAGCCGGAGGTGATTCGTGGGTCGAAGACGAAGATGCTTTGGGGCAATTCTTCGCCGAGGCTCGATGGGTTGTCGAGTGGGGGGAGGCGGATGGGGCGTAGTGGCGGGTTACGCCCATCAAAGGACCTAGGGCATCGCGCTCTTGATGTCAGCGAGGGATGGCGTCCACGCTGCTGGTTCTCGGAACCGAAGTGCGACGGAAGTCATGGCGGCGACCGTGCCCCCGCCCTACGTCACGCAAGGCGCCCACGCCCTCACCTCCGTCTCCCGTACCGAACGCCGCCTGCGGCTGTCCGGCATGGACATCGCCCGCCTCGCTCCGCTCGCAGGGGAGTGGTTCCAGCGGGGCGCGTGCCTGGCGGAGGTCCGGGAAGCGCTGACCGGCGGGCTGCCCGCTCACGTCCACTCCGCCGTCGGCCTCATCCGGAATCGTCTGCTCCGAAAAATGCCGGACGCGCCCACCT
Organism: Streptomyces sp. NPDC025618; assembly: GCF_055558795.1. Lineage (NCBI taxonomy): Bacteria > Bacillati > Actinomycetota > Actinomycetes > Kitasatosporales > Streptomycetaceae > Streptomyces > Streptomyces sp. NPDC025618. Next base: position 17,280 of record NZ_JBVHLW010000024.1, read on the forward strand.
TCGCCGAGCAACGCGCCCTCGAACGGCGCTTCGCGCCATCCGCGCGACCGGACGCGCCCGCGTCGCCGGTACGGCCGGAGGCGCCCGATCCACGCGCCCTTGACGCGTCGGGCGCGGTGGCGGCGACCCGGCGTGGCGCGGCCGCTGTGCGAGCGGCGCTGCGTGGCGTGGGAGGCGAGATGTCGCCGGCTCGACCCCTCGTGGGCGACCGGGCCCCGTGACGCGGCACGCATCAACGGGATTTGACGGATACACGGCGGGCCCTTGGGGGAGGATTGCGGGGTGCGGAAGGTCTGGGTGGGCGTGGGTGTCGGGACCGGGATGGTCCTGTGTTTCATCGGGCTGCTCGTCGTCGGCGTGTACACGGCGGCCGCCAACCTCGTGGGCGGCGGCGGGGGAGGCACCGTGGGGCTGGCGAGCGGTGCCGTTCCCGCGCAGTACCAGCAGCTGGTGAAGGACTGGGGCAATCTCTGTCCCGCCCTCAACCCCGCGATCCTCGCCGCGCAGATCTATTCGGAGAGCGGCTGGGACCCCAAGGCCGTGAGCCCCGCGAACGCCCAGGGGATAGCGCAGTTCATCCCCGAGACGTGGGCGAGCCACGCGATCGACGCCAACAAGGACGGCAAGCGGGACATCTGGGACCCCCAGGACGCCATCCCCTCGGCGGCCGTCTACGACTGCGAGCTCTCCAAGGACGTCCAGAGCGTCCCGGGTGATCTCTCGGACAACATGCTGGCGTCGTACAACGCCGGCGCGTACGCGGTCATCCAGCACCGCGGCGTGCCGCCGTACAACGAGACCCAGGGCTATGTGAAGTCCATCCGGACCCTGGAGAAGAGCTTCGCCAGGCCCGTCAGCCCGGTCGCGCCCTCGCAGCAGGCGGCCGGCGCCATCTACTACGCGCAGGACAAGCTCGGCACGCCCTATCTGTGGGGCGGCGACGGCACCGCCGCGGACGGGGGGCGCTTCGACTGCTCGGGGCTCACCAAGGCCGCGTACGAATCGGTGGGCATCACCCTGCCGCGCGTCGCCAACGACCAGTGGAACGCGGGCGCGCACCCCAAGCGGAATGAGCTGCTCCCCGGGGATCTCGTCTTCTTCGCGCACGATCTGACGGACCCTCGCAGCATCCACCACGTGGGGCTCTACGTGGGCGGCGGATACATGATCAACGCGCCGCACACCGGGGCGCTGATCCGCTTCGACAAGATCGACACACCGGACTACATCGGGGCGACCCGGGTCACCGAAGATGGCGCGAAAGCGCTCCCCAAGGTCAAGGGGGTCTGAAGTCCCGACCCCGGACTGCAACGATGGGTCACCCTTCGATAACGTCCTGGTGATCTTTGAGTGGAGAGTGGAACGCCCGGCCGGAGTGGCGCGTTCCATGGGAGTGGGAAAGCAGCGCCGCCATCGGCGGGCGCAACGGACCACGGGGGTCGGCAGCTGGACGTAGCACGAGGCGACAGATAAGGGGCCACGACACATGGCTGGACTCGCGGTGGGGCACCTCGTGTCGGAGGCCGGGGGCGGGCCGGGCCCCGACAACAGCTTGCTCTACGACATCAACGGCATCGCCAAGTCCGCCCCCAACTGGCTGGACCACGCTGTGGAGTTCATCGGCGAGTACGGGATCGTCCTGGGGCTCGCCGTGCTGATGGTCTGCGCCTGGTGGAGCGTCCGCAAGCGGGACGACGCGCCCGCCGCCGTGGCGGGGCTGCTGTGGGCACCCCTCGCCGCCGGGATCGCGCTCCTGGTCAACATCCCGATCCGGGACTTCGTCAAGCGTCCCAGACCCTTCGTCGACCACACCGGGCTGGACGTCCTCGTCAAGGGCAAGACCGACTACTCCTTCGTCAGCGACCACGCGACGCTGACCATGGCGATCGGCGTGGGCCTCTTCGTCGCCAACCGGAAGTACGGCCTGATCGGCATCGGCCTCGCCTTCCTCGAAGGTTTCTGCCGCGTCTATCTGGGCGTGCACTATCCGACGGACGTCGTCGGCGGGCTCGCGCTCGGCACGGCGGTCGCGCTGCTGCTGGCCCCGTTGGCGATGATGCTGCTCACCCCGGCGGTGCGGATGCTCGCGGCGTCGCGGGCGGGGTGGCTGGTGCGGGCTGGTGGGGCGGTGGCTCCTGTTGTGGCTGCGGCGCCTGAGCGGCCGTTGCCGCGGGACAATGATTTGGCGGCGTAGCTTTCGTAGGGGTGCGGGTCCGTTGGCCTGCGGCGCTTTCCCCTACCCGCCCCTTCCCGGAACTGGGGGCAAGCCCCCAGACCCCCGGCAACACGCTTCGCGCGTTGTCCTCAATCGCCGGACGGGCTCATCGGTGAGGCCGTCGACACGTGGGCCACGGCGTCCTCGCGCGCGAGGGAGCGCGCTCTGCGGGCCGGGCCGCGCCAGCCGCAGGTGCAGCGGGCACTGCAGAAGGAACCGGTCTCGCTGGTGCTGGTGGAGTGGGCCGCGGAGAGGCCCGCGGCGGCTGCGTCGGACACGTGACCACGCTACCCGGCCGTGACGGTGGTCACCGGAGGTCGTTGACAGTTACGGGTTCCACAGCGTGCTGGCAGGGGGCTGACGGTCATGGTGGTGCGGCGGAGCGGACGTGTGACGGCGGGCGGCATCGCCATCGGCCTGCTGGTGTCCGGCTGCGCCGCCCAGGAGCGGCCGGAGCTGCGGGGTGATCTCAAGAGCCTGAGCGGCGAGGCCCGCCAGGCGGACGACCCCGGCCAGGCCCGCGAGGCGCTGCGCCACGCCGCCCGGGCGCTCGCCGAGGCGGGCGGCGCGAAGGTGCGTACGTCGATGGAGACGGTCAGCGGCGGCACCCGGCTGACCATCCACGGCACGGGCGGCTACGACTTCGCCCGGCCCGCCGGTGAGTTGACGGTGCTGGTGCCCGCGGACGCGGCGGGCGCGACCGAACACCGGGCCGTCACCGAGGTGTTCGTCCCCGGCGCGCTCTTCATGAAGAACCGCGGGGCGGGCGTCCCCGCCGACAAGTGGGTGCGGCTGTCGACGCCGGCCTTCGCCGACGGCAATCTGCTGACCAACGGCGCCACGGACCCGCTCGCGGCGGCCGAACTGCTGGGCGGGGCGCGTGAGGTGACGTATATGAGGGACGAGCGGGTGGGCGGGGTCGGCGTGCGGCACTACTGGGGCACCATCGACCTCGGCCAGGCCGCGCGCGCCGCGCCCGAGCGGGACCGCGGTCCGCTGGCCGTGGCGGCGCGGGGGTTCTCCAGCGGCACGGTGCGGTTCGACGCCTACCTCGACCGGCAGGGCCTGCCGCGCAGGCTCTCCCACCGGTTCGGCGTCGCGCGGGGCGGGTCGGCGGCGCCCATGACGGTCGTCTCGACCGTCGATCTCTACGACTTCGGCACCAAGTTCGATGTGGCGCTCCCGGCTTCCGCCGATATCTATGCGGGGACCGTGGGTTCGCCGGGGAAATAACGCGGCACGGTGTGCTTGGCCATGGAAATGGTCCTTCTGTGCCATGCGCGCCATGTGTACCGATCACTACGCTGGTAAGCGGAAGAACCATAACCCGAGGAACCAGAACCCGAGGAGGTGAATCACGTGGTTTCGCGACGCGGTTCGTCGGGTGGGCCGGATCCCGTGGCCCTCATCGAGATCGATCTCTACGGCGATTTGATGATCGCGGCCTCGAGCGCGGACGAGGACCGCCTGAGCCCCGACCGCATCGACGAGGTGCTGAAGGTCGTCCGGGCGGCGGAGAAGCGGGGCGAGTAGCGGTCCGGCCGGTCCGCGGCCCGCCACCGGGCGCTACGCACGGAGCGCCGGACGCCCAGGCATGGCGTACCGGACGCTACGCATGGCGCGCCGGGCGCTACGTACGGAGCAGCCGCGCGATCGCCGCGCTCGCCTCGGCCACCTTCGCGTCGATCTCGTCGCCGCCCTTCACCGCGGCGGCCGCCACGCAGTGCCGCAGGTGCTCCTGGAGCAGCTGGAGGGCGAAGGACTGGAGGGCCTTCGTGCTCGCCGACACCTGGGTGAGTATGTCGATGCAGTAGACGTCTTCCTCGACCATGCGCTGGAGGCCGCGGATCTGGCCCTCGATCCGGCGCAGGCGCTTGAGGTGCTGGTCCTTCTGGTCGCTGTAGCCGTGCGGGCCGTGGTTGTGGGCGTGGCCGTGCCCCTGGACCTGCTCGGGCGGCGCGTCCGCGCCGGGCGCCTCGCCGTGGCAGGGCGCGGCACCGGTCGTGCTGGTCCCGGCTTCGGTGGTGGTCATGGCGTCCTCCGTCGTCCCTTCCCGGCGCCGGCGTCCGGGGTGCACCGGTGCTGGTCCGGTCCTGGGCCCAGGGTGTCGCCCCTGTCGGTGCGTATACCCCACTCGTATACCCCCGGCAGGTATATGGTACAGAATTCGGTGGCCGGAGGCGGTACCTGCCTTCGTGAGCACTCTGCCCGATGGGCGACACTGAGGGAATGCCAGTTAGCCGTGGCCGGATGATGCGCCTAGCATCAACGAGACCGAATCCGCTGCACCCCGAGGATCCCACGTGCGCTTTCGTCTGACCCCCAGGGAGACGAGCTTCTACGACATGTTCGCCGCGTCCGCGGACAACATCGTCACGGGCTCCAAGCTCCTGATGGAACTGCTCGGAGCGGACGCGTCCGCCCGAGCCGAGATCGCCGAGCGGATGCGGGCAGCGGAGCACGCGGGGGACGACGCGACGCACGCGATCTTCCACCAGCTGAACTCCTCCTTCATCACGCCGTTCGACCGCGAGGACATCTACACCCTCGCCGGCTCGCTCGACGACATCATGGACTTCATGGAGGAGGCCGTCGACCTGGTCGTGCTCTACCAGGTCGAGGAGCTTCCGAAGGGCGTCGAGCAGCAGATCGAGGTCCTCGCGCGGGCCGCCGAGCTCACCGCCGAGGCCATGCCCAACCTCCGGACCATGACAAACCTCACGGAGTACTGGATCGAGGTGAACCGCCTCGAGAACCAGGCGGACCAGATCCACCGCAAGCTCCTGGCCCAGCTCTTCAACGGCAAGTACGACGCCATCGAGGTGCTGAAGCTCAAGCAGATCGTGGACGTGCTGGAGGAGGCCGCCGACGCGTTCGAGCACGTCGCCAACACGGTCGAGACCATCGCGGTCAAGGAGTCCTGACCCCCGGTGGACACCTTTGCTCTCGTCGTGACCATCGGGGTCGCGCTCGGCTTCACCTATACGAACGGCTTCCACGACTCCGCGAACGCCATCGCGACCTCGGTCTCCACGCGGGCGCTGACCCCGCGGGCGGCCCTCGCGATGGCGGCGGTGATGAACCTCGCCGGTGCCTTCCTGGGCAGCGGCGTCGCCAAGACCGTCAGCGAGGGCCTGATCGCCACGCCGGAGGGCCAGAAGGGGATGGGCATCCTCTTCGCGGCGCTGGTGGGCGCGATCGCCTGGAACCTCATCACCTGGTACTTCGGGCTTCCGTCGTCCTCCTCGCACGCCCTGTTCGGCGGCATGGTGGGCGCGGCGCTCGCGGGCGGCACCACGGTGATCTGGTCGGGTGTGATCGAGAAGGTCGTCATCCCGATGTTCCTCTCGCCCTTCGTCGGCCTGATCCTCGGCTATCTCGTGATGGTCGTGATCATGTGGATGTTCCGTAAGTCCAACCCGCACAAGGCCAAGCGCGGCTTCCGTATCGCGCAGACCGTCTCGGCGGCCGGCATGGCCCTCGGCCACGGTCTGCAGGACGCGCAGAAGACCATGGGCATCGTGGTGATGGCCCTGGTCATCGGCGATGTCGAGGGCAAGGGCGACGCGATCCCGCTGTGGGTCAAGCTCGCGTGCGCGCTGACGCTGTCGGCGGGTACGTACGCCGGTGGCTGGCGGATCATGCGGACGCTCGGGCGCCGGATCATCGAGCTGGACCCGCCGCAGGGCTTCGCCGCCGAGACGACGGCCGCGTCCGTGATGTACACGTCCTCGTTCATGTTCCAGGCGCCGATCTCCACGACGCACGTCATCACCTCCGCGATCATGGGCGTGGGCTCCACGAAGGGCTCGCGCGCGGTGCGCTGGGGCGTCGCCAAGAACATCGTGATGGGCTGGTTCATCACCATGCCGGCCGCGGCGATCGTGGCCGCGCTCAGCTACTGGGTCGTGCTCCTGGCCTTCGGCTGACCTTCCCGCCCGCCCGTTACCCGGGTGGAGGGACCCCCGGGGCCGCGCCCCGGACCCGCTGGTTTCGGGGGCTGCGCCCCCGGACCCCCGCAAACAGACGGGCCCGCCCCCTGCTACCGACAGGGGGCGGGCCCTTCGCCTTGCGGCGGCACCGCCAAGCAGCGCCGTAAGGCGGTCGGGGTCGGGGGCGGGGCCCCCGGGAATCGGATGACGGGCCGGAAGCCCCGTACGCGGAGCGGCCCGCCCGGCGAGGGGCTCGCACCGCCAAGCAGCGCCGCAGGGCGGTCCTTATCCGAAGCGGCCCGAGATGTAGTCCTCGGTGGCCTGGACGGAGGGGTTCGAGAAGATACGCGCCGTCTCGTCGATCTCGATGAGACGGCCCGGCTGGCCCACGCCGGCCAGGTTGAAGAAGGCCGTACGGTCCGACACGCGGGCCGCCTGCTGCATGTTGTGCGTGACGATGACGATCGTGAACTGTTCCTTCAGCTCGCCGATCAGGTCCTCGATGGCGAGCGTGGAGATCGGGTCGAGCGCCGAGCAGGGCTCGTCCATCAGCAGCACCTGCGGCTCCACCGCGATCGCCCGCGCGATGCACAGGCGCTGCTGCTGACCGCCGGAGAGGCCCGCCCCCGGCTTGTTCAGCCGGTCCTTGACCTCCGCCCAGAGGTTGGCGCCCCGGAGCGACTTCTCCACGATCGCGTCCATGTCGGCCTTGCGGACCCGGCCGCCGTTGAGGCGGATGCCCGCGGCCACGTTCTCGTAGATCGACATGGTGGGGAACGGGTTCGGGCGCTGGAAGACCATGCCGACCGTGCGGCGTACGGAGACGGGGTCGACGCCGGGCCCGTAGAGGTTCTCGTCGTCGAGCATCACCTTGCCCTCGACGCGGCCGCCCGGGGTGACCTCGTGCATCCGGTTGAGGGTGCGCAGGAAGGTGGACTTGCCGCAGCCGGAGGGTCCGATGAAAGCGGTCACGGAGCGGGGCTCGACGGTCATCGAGATGTCCTCGATGGCCTTGTGGTTGCCGTAGTAGGCGTTGAGGCCGCCGACGTCGATGCGCTTGGCCATGGGAATCACTGCTTCTTTCGTAAACCGGTAACCGCGTCAGCGGCTGGACACGCGGCGGAGCCGCATATCAACGCTTCGGGGCCTTCCAGCGGGCGATGCCGCGGGCCATCAGGTTGAGGATCATGACGAAGGCGATGAGCACCAGGGCCGCGGCCCAGGCGCGGTCGTAGCTGGCCTCGTTGCCCGCGGCCCACTGCTCGTAGATGTAGTACGGCAGGGAGGACTGCGCGCCGTCGAAGGGGTTGTTGTTGATCACCTGGGAGCCGAAGACCAGGAGGACGATGGGGGCGCTCTCGCCCGCGATGCGGGCGATCGCGAGGGTCACACCGGTGGCGATGCCGCCGATGGCCGTGGGCAGGACGACCTTGAGGATCGTGCGCCACTTCGGCACGCCGAGGGCGAGGGACGCCTCGCGCAGCTCGTTCGGCACGAGCTTGAGCATCTCCTCGGTGGAGCGGACGACCACCGGCATCATCAGGATCGCCAGCGCCATCGACCCGGCGAAGCCGGAGTAGCCGAAGTCGAGCATGAGGATCCAGAAGCTCAGCACGAACAGGCCCGCGACGATCGACGGGACGCCCGTCATCACGTCCACGAAGAAGGTGACCACCTTGGCGAGCCGCCCGCGCCCGTACTCCACGAGATAGACCGCGGTCAGCAGGCCGACCGGCGCCGCGATGGCGGTGGCGATGCCCACCTGCTCCAGCGTGCCGATGATCGCGTGGTAGACGCCGCCGCCGGGCTGGATGGTCAGCACGCCGGCCATCGAGTGGCTGAGGAAGGTGCCGTCGAGGACCTTCGAGCCGCGGCTGATCGTCTCCCAGCCCAGGGAGACCAGCGGGACGACGGCGATCAGGAAGCAGACCCACACCAGGCTGGTGGCCAGGCGGTCCTTGGCCTGCCGGCGGCCCTCGACGCGGGCGGCGAGGCCGTACATCCCGAGGACGAAGAGGAGCGCGGCGATCAGGCCCCACTGGATCCGGCTGCTCAGACCGGCGCCGAGGCCGATCGCGATGCCGATGGCGGCCGAGGCCGCGGCGACGGCGGGCGGTGCCCAGCGCGGCAGCCGCGGCTGGCGCAGGCTCGTACGGGGCAGCGGGGCCTGGTCGGCGACCCGCGGCGAGTCGATCGTCACGTCGCTCATTCCGAGTACTCCTTGCGACGCGCGATGATCATCCGTGCCGCGCCGTTCACCAGCAGGGTCAGCAGGAACAGGACCAGGCCGGACGCGATCAGGGCGTCCTTGCCGATCTCGCCGGACTCCTTGAAGCTGCTCGCGATGTTCTGCGCGAACGTGCCGCCGCCCGGGTCGAGCAGGCTCTTGCCGATGACGAAGCTGGGGGAGAGGACGGTCGCGACGGCCATGGTCTCGCCGAGCGCGCGGCCCAGGCCGAGCATCGAGGCGCTGATGACGCCGGACCGGCCGAAGGGGAGCACCGACATCCGGATCACTTCCCAGCGGGTGGCGCCGAGCGCCAGCGCCGCCTCCTCGTGCATCTTCGGGGCCTGGAGGAAGACCTCGCGGCTGACGCTGGTGACGATCGGCAGGATCATGATCGCCAGCAGGATGCCGATGGTGAAGAGCGAGCGGGCGGCGCCGTCGTGGTAGGCGAGGACGCCGGTCCAGCCGAAGTAGTCGTCGAGCCAGCTGTAGAGCCCGCCGAGGTGCGGCACCAGGAAGAGGGCGCCCCACAGGCCGTACACGATGGACGGGACGGCGGCGAGCAGGTCGATCACGTACGCGACCGGGGTGGCGAGCCTGCGCGGCGCGTAGTGGGAGATGAAGAGCGCGACGCCGATGGCGACGGGGACCGCGATGACCATCGCGATCAGCGAGCTGACGATCGTGCCGAAGGCCAGGACCGCGATGCCGAAGACCGGCGGGGTGGCGTTGGCGTTCCACTCGAAGGTGGTGAAGAAGTTGCCGTGGTCGTGCGAGAGGGCGCTTGCGGCCCGGACGGTGAGGAAGACCGCGATGGCGGCCATGATCACCAGCAGCAGGATTCCCGAGCCCCGGGAGAGGGCGAGGAAGACGCGGTCACCGGCGCGGGCGGCGGACTTCGGCCGCTCCGCGGGGGCCGCGGGGCCGGGTGGGCCCGCTGCGGTCGTGCGGGGTATGTCCATGGGGTTGTCTCCGGTCTGCGGAGGGCGGCCGAGGCCGGCCGCTCTCCTGGCGCGGCGGTGCACCGGACGGTGCGGCCGGACGCCCGCTGAGGGTCCGGCCGCACACGGGGTCAGGAGAGGTTCGCGATGTTCTCGCGGACCTTCTTCGCGATCTCGGTGGGCAGCGGGGCGTAGCCCATGCCCTTGAGGACGGACTGGCCGTCCTCGCTCGCGATGTAGGTCAGGAAGGACTTGGTGGCGGCGAGGGTGTCGGCCTTGTTGCCCTTGTCACCGGCGATCTCGTAGGTCACCAGGGTGATCGGGTAGGCGCCCTCGGCCTTGGTGTTGTAGTTGAGCTGGAGCGCGAGGTCCTGGCCGGTGCCGACGATCTTCGCCTCGGCGATGGCCTTGGAGGCGTTGTCCGAGGTGGCCTCGACCGGGGCGGCGGCGCCGGTGTTGAGCTTCACCGTCTTGATCGAGTTGGCGGTGGCGTAGGACAGCTCGAAGTAGGAGATGGCGCCCTCGGTCTGCTTGACCTGCGAGGAGACACCGGCGGAGCCGTCGGCGGACTGGCCGCCCTTGGCCGCCCACGCCTTGGCGGGAGCGTAGGGCCAGGACTTGTCGGCGGTGGCCTTGAGGTACTTCGTGAAGTTCTCCGTGGTGCCGGACTCGTCCGAGCGGTGGAACGCCTGGATCTTGGTGTCCGGCAGCTTGGCGTCCTTGTTGAGCTTGGCGATCGCCGGGTCGTTCCACTTCTCGATCTTGCCGTCGAAGATCTTGGCGAGGGTGTCCGCGTCCAGGACCAGGTTGTCCACGCCCGAGAGGTGGTAACCGATCGCGATGGGGCCGCCGACCATCGGGAGGGAGATGCCCTGGCCGCCCTTGAGGACGCTCTTGGACTTGGTGACCTCCTCCGGCTTCAGCGCGGAGTCGGAGCCGGCGAAGGCGGTCTTGCCCTGGAGGAACTCCTGGATGCCCGCGCCCGAACCGGTGGGCTTGTAGTTGATCTGGATGTCCTTGCAGGCCGCCATGAAGTTCTTGACCCAGAGGTCCATGGCGTTCTTCTGCGCGGTCGAGCCCGAGGCCAGCAGCTGGCCCTTGCCGTCGCACTTGATGTTGCCGGCGGCCTTGGTGGCGCCGCCGCTGCCGGTGTCGCCGCCGCTGTTGTTGTCCGAACCGCACGCCGTGAGGACCAGGGCGCCGGAGACGGCGATGGCGCCGAAGGCGACGGCGCGGAGCCGGTTCTTGCGCTGAAGCTTCACTTTTCGGGAATTCCTTCCGGGAGCCGCCGCTGGGGCGGCGTGCGAGAGGTCGTCGGTGCGGTTCAGCCGTTCCGCTGCGGCCCCGCATGCCCGGGACCCGCACCCTCTACGACCGAAATTAGGCAGAACAGGTGAAGCGGTCGATGGGGCAGGGTGAACGGAGGGTGAACCTCACCGGTCAGGGTGGTAGCCGGTCGGACGGCTGGTTTGCGACCAGTGTGACGCAGGTCTCTGTCCGTTTTCCGGTCGCCGTGACAGCATCCGTTTCTCGCGTGACGCTATGTCAGCCCTGAGGGCGGAAGCCGCGGAGGTGGCCTGTGAGGTGGCACGGCAGGGGTACGGACAGCGGGGGCACGGGGACGCCCGGGGGCGGCGGCCGCCTGATCGCGACGACGGCCCTGGTCTGTGTGGTGGCCGTGACCGGGGTCGCGTTCCTGCCAGGCGCGGCGTACGCGGACCCCAGCCCTCCGCCGCGCGGCCTCGAAGACGTCCACAAGGAGGTGGAGGGCCTCTACCGGCAGGCGGAGGCCGCCACCGACGCCTACAACGCGGCCGGTGAGGAGCAGCGCCTCCAGGAGAAATCCATCGCCGAGCTCGCCCGCTCCTCGGCCGCCGCGCAGGAGCGGATGAACCGGCTCAAGGACCAGGCCGGCGCCCTGGCCCGGGCCCGCTACCGCGACGGCGGCATGCCGCCTCAGGCGCGGCTCTTCTTCTCCTCCTCACCGAAGACCTTCCTCGACGGCATCGCGCTCGCCCACAAGGGCGAGGCCGCGACCCGCGGCGTGATCGCCCAGCAGGCGGAGACCCAGAAGGCCCTGGACGGCTACGCCAAGGCCGCCGGCGAGCGCTGGAAGACGCTGGACGGCGAGCGGAAGAAGAAGGAGTCCGCGAAGAAGGAGATCGAGGCGAAGCTGGCCGCCGCCAAGGAGCTGGAATCGCGGCTGGAGGCGAAGGAGAAGGAACGGCTGCGGAAACTGGAGGAGGACCGCGCCCGCGAGGACCAGCGGAAATGGCTCGCCTCCCAGCCGGTGAAGGGCGTGGCCGGCGCCGGCGCCACGGCCTCCGACGACGGCAAGCGCGCGGTCGCCTTCGCGACGGCCCAGATAGGCAAGAACTACGTCTGGGGCGCGGAGGGCCCGGACACCTACGACTGCTCCGGCCTCACCCTCAAGGCATGGTCCGCGGCCGGCCGGGCCATTCCGCGGACCTCGCAGGAGCAGTGGCGGCAGCTCCCCAAGGTGGACGTGAAGGACATGCGGCCCGGCGACCTGATCATCTATTTCGCGGACGCGAGCCATGTGGGGATGTACGTGGGGGACGGCACGATCGTGCATGCGCCGCGGCCTGGGCGGCAGGTGACGCTGGCCGGGGCGGGGACGATGCCGGTGCTGGGGGTTGTGCGGCCTGGGTGATCGTGGGTTTTTCCCCAGTCCCACCCCTTCCCGGAACTGGGGGCAAGCCCCCGGACCCCCTGCGGCCGCGTCGCGCGAAACGTGTTGCGGGCCTGGGGCGGCAGCCCCAGTTCCGGGAAGGGGCGGGTAGGGGAAAAGCCCGCCGCAGGCGCCCCCGCCCCACGGCCACCGCCACCGCCAGGCAAAAGCCCCGCAATGTGACCCCGACCACCCGCAGGGGTGACGTTTCTCATTGCGTGTTTCTCCCCTCACGCGCCAAATGCCGCCCAGACAAGCGCATATGACAGCGGCGAGTGGCCCCGTTCCATTCCGTTCGAACGCGACGGCCGCTAGGGTCGCGTTCGGCGCTCACCGATCGGTGGGCGCCATGTTCTCGGGGGGAACGGAAGGAAGCCGTCACCATGTCCGTACCCGCGCCGAGGCTTGCGGAGGCGACCCCGCTCGACGCCGGGCTGACCCTGCTGGTGATCGAGAGCGACCCCGGCGGCTCGCTGTCCATGCCCGAGATGGCCGAGATGTCGGGTCCGGCGGGCAAGCCGGTCCGCATCCGTACCGCCCGCAACCTCACCGAGGCCGAGCGGCTGCTCACCGACGACGTGCACTGCATCCTTCTCGACCTCGCCCTGCCCGCCCCCGACCGGGTCTGCGAGCCGGCCTGTGTCACCGCCGGCTGCGCGGGCGACGGCGAGGCGCACGTGCCCGAGCCCCGGGACGAGCTGGACACCCTGCGCCAGGTGCTGCGCCTCGCGCCCCGGCACGCCGTCCTCGCGCTCACCGCGGAGACGGACGCCGAGCGGGCCGCCGAGGCCGTACGCGTGGGGGCGCAGGACTATCTCTTCCGGGACGAGCTCGACGGGCGGGTGCTCAGCCGGGCCATCCGCTACGCCGTCGAGCGCAAACGCGCGGACCTCGCCCAGCACCAGCTGACCGAGTCCCGGCTGCGTGCCCAGGAGAACGCCCGGCTGGAGCGCGGCCTGCTGCCGACGCCGCTGCTGGCCGGTTCGGACCTGCGGTTCGCCGCCCGCTACCGGCCGGGCCGCAGCCGCGCGCTGCTCGGCGGCGACTTCTACGACACCGTGCGGACGCCCGACGGCACCGTCCACGCGATGATCGGCGACGTCAGCGGCCACGGCCCGGACGAGGCCGCGCTCGGCGTCGAACTCCGCATAGCGTGGCGGGCCTTGACGCTCGCCGGGCTGTGCGGCGACGAGCTGCTGTCCACCCTCCAGGAGGTGCTGGAGCACGAGCGCGCGGACGAGGAGACGTTCGCGACGCTGTGCGCCGTCGACATATCGCCTGACGGGCGCCGCGCCGGACTGAGCCTGGCGGGTCACCCGGCGCCCCTGCTCGTACGCCCCGGCCAGGCCCCGCGCCTGCTGCCGCAGGACAGCGGCGGCCCCGCGCTCGGCCTGCTCCGGCGCGCCCGCTGGCCGCGCCGGCAGATCGAACTGGGCGGCCGCTGGAGCCTGATGATGTACACCGACGGCCTGATCGAGGGCCGGATCGGCGAGGGCGCGCGGCGCCTGGGCCAGGAGGGCATCGTCGAGCTGGTCACCCGTCAGGTCAAGGACGGGCTGGCCGGTGAGGCGCTGCTCGACGCGGCGGTGACGGAGGTACGGGCGCTGAACGGCGGCGAGTTGACGGACGATCTGGCGGTGCTCCTGCTGGACCGCGGCTGAGCGGGGCCCGCTGGGCCGGTGCGGCCGAGCCCGGACCGCCGCCCGCGGCGGGGCGCCCTGAGGGCAGCGGCGCGCGGCGGTGGCGCGGGGCACCGGGCCGTCCGCGGATCAATACCTGCCGCCCCCGCGGGGGCCGCGCTTCGGCCAGCTCCGCCGGCCGTTGATCCGCTTGAGCGTCGCCCGTACCTCCACGTAGTAGACGATGGTGGCGATGAGGGCAGCGAGGATCAGGAGGAAGCCGAGGCCGCCGAAGATGCCCGCGAGCGCGGCCCAGCCGCCGCCCAGATAGCGCGCCGACGGCAGCCCGGAGACAAGCGCGGCCAGGGCCATGACCGTGATCCAGAAGCGCTTCGTCTGCTTGTCCGCCGCGCGGAAGGCGTCCTCGCGGGTGGTGGCCGCGTCGACGATCGCCGCGAGCGCGAACAGGCACAGCACCCTGGGGAGCCATTCCGCGAGCCAGCCGATGGCGCTGCCGAACCCGTCAACCAACACGTGGCTCACCTCAAGGTCGTTCCATTACGGGCGCTTGCGCCCGCCACGGTACCGGGAGAACGGTCCGGGCACGTGACACACCGCCCGGACCGCTCCCCGGCCCGCCCTTGCCTACTGGTCGTCGGACTTGGCGTCCGTCTTCTTGGGGGCCGCCGCGGTCTTGCGGGCGCCGGCGGGCTTCCGTGCCGCGGCGGGCTTGGCGTCGGCGTCCTGCGCGTCGGCGGCGGGCTTGGGCTCGCTCTCCGGCTCGATGGCGACGGCGATGTCGGCGACCTCGTCGGCGGCCTCGCCGCGCCAGGTCTTCACGGCGACGCGGCCGCGCTCGGCCAGCTTCTCGTACTGCTCGCCGGCCTTCGCCGCGTAGCCCACGGCCTGGCCGACGCCCTGGAGCAGCAGGTCCTGGGCGGACTGGCCGAACTTCTTCGCGTCGGTGTCGAAGGTGTTGACGATCTCGGTGAACTTGGCGGTCACCGTGGCCTGCGTCTCCTTGGCCCGCTGGGTCACCTTCTGCTGAAGGGCCTTGGGGTCGGTGTTCCGCAGCTGCTCGAAGCGCTGCGGGGCCTCGGCGATGACCTGCCCGACAACCTCGAAGGTGAGGTCGGCGGCGCCGGCGGCCGCGTACGCGGTGTCGGTCGCGGCCTTGCGGAAATCCTGGGTGGTGGCCATGGCGATGGTCTCCCGGTCAGCTCGAAGATTTGCTGTCGTCGTCCGTCGCGAGCCCGTTCTCCTTACGGAAGGACTCGTAGATCTGGAGCAGCACCTGCTTCTGCTGCTCATTGATCGCGGGGTCGGCGAGGATCACACTGCGGACCTCCGCGTCGCCCCTCTCCCGCTCGTCGAGAATCCCGGCCTGCACGTACAAGGTCTCGGCGGAGATCCGCAGCGCCCTCGCGAGCTGCTGGAGGATCTCGGCACTCGGCTTGCGCAGGCCGCGCTCGATCTGGCTGAGATACGGATTGGACACCCCCGCGGCATCGGCGAGCTGCCGCAGCGTCAGCTGCGCGTTGCGCCGCTGCTCCCGCAGATACTCACCGAGATTGCCGACGTTGAGTGATCCCATGCGGTCGATGCTGCCGCATGTTGCTAACTTTTGCAAGCGCCTGCTTGCAAAAGTGTCGGTGGTGTCTGTGTTCGCCGAAGCGCCGGGCGGCCCCGGTCCCGGGCGACCGTCACCGCGCGCACAGCCGGTCCAGGGACGCGCGGCTCTCCTGGTCCGCGGCGCGGTAGACCAGCAGCCGCAGCTCCGGGTCCTCCAGCGGGAGCAGGACCTCGAAATCGACGGCGATCGCCCCGACAGCCGGGTGCCGCAGCAGCTTGCGGCCGCGGCCGTTCACGCGGACCTCCCGCTCGGCCCACAGGCGCGCGAAATCCTCGTCCTGTGCGATGAATTCGGCGATCAGGCCGGCCAGTGCCCGGTCCTGCGGGTGGGCGGCCCAGGCCGCGCGCAGGTGGGCGACACCGTCGCGCAGCGTTGACTCGCGGTCGGCGTAGAAGCCGCGCATCGGCGGGTGCAGCAGGCAGAGCCACATGGCATTGCGCCGCTCCGGCGGCACGGCGTCGAAGTCCGGTAGCAGCCGGGCCATTTCGGGGTTCCATGCCAGCAGGTCGTAGCGGTGGTCCATCAGTACGGCGGGCAGCGGGGAGAGGTCGTCGACCAGGCGGGCCAGCGACGGCGCCGGGCCAGCGGCCGCCCCGCCGCCGGTGCCGCCGGGGCGGCGGCGGCCGGCCAGGTCGAAGAGGTAGTCGCGTTCGCCGGGCGCCAGCCGCAGGGCCAGGGCCAGCGCCGCCAGCACCTCCGCGGAGGGCCGCAGCCCCCGGCCCTGCTCCAGCCGGACCACGTAGTCGGTGCTGACCCCGGCCAGCTCCGCGACCTCCTCGCGGCGCAGTCCGGGCGTCCGCCGGGCCCGCCGGTGCGCGGGCAGGCCCAGCCGCTCCGGGTCCAGCCGTTCGCGCCTGCCGCGCAGGAAGGCGGCCAGTTCCTCGGTGGTGTCCACGGTTGATGTCGTCATGACCGCTCCAACCGCCAGGGTGGGACCGGCCTTCCCAGGAAGTTCCCTCCCTTATCCGGGGGCGGCCGCCGCCGCAGACTCGGTCCGGCAACGGAACGCGAGCACACGCGAGCACAGGAGAACCTGATGGCACTGGCATTGGACGACTACCGGCTGCTGGGCCGCTCGGGACTGCGGGTCTCACCGCTGGCCCTGGGCACGGCGACCTTCGGCACCGAATGGGGCTGGGGCGCCGAACGGGCCGAGGCCCGCAAGCTGTTCGACCGCTACGTCGGGCTCGGCGGCAACCTCCTCGACACCGCCGACACCTACACCGAGGGCAGCTCCGAGCGCCTGCTCGGCGAGTTCGCCCACGAGGAGCGCGAACGTCTGGTGCTGGCCACCAAGTACTCGACCCTGCGCCGCCCCGGCGACCCGAACTCCGGGGGCGGGCACCGCAAGGCGCTGTTCGGCTCGGTGGAGGGCAGCCTGCGGCGGCTGGGCACCGACTACCTCGACCTGTTGTATCTGCACGTCTGGGACTTCCGGACGCCGGTCGAGGAGGTGCTGCGCGGCCTGGACGACCTGGTCCGGCAGGGCAAGGTGCTGTACGTGGCGATCTCCAACACCCCGGCCTGGCAGGTGTCCCGGATGCAGGCGATCGCGGACCTGCGCGGCTGGTCGCCGCTGGTCGCGCTGCAGGTCGAGTACAGCCTGATCGAACGCACCGCGGAGCGCGACTTGATCCCGATGGCCCGGGAGCTGGGCCTGGGCGTGGTCCCGTACTCGCCGCTCGGCGGCGGGGTGCTCAGCGGCAAGTACGGCCGGCGGGACGTGGGCGCGACGGGCGCCGGCCCCGACGGGAGCACCCGCCGGAGCCACAACCTCGCCCTGGGCACCCTCACCGAACGAAGCCTCGGCGTGGCCGGAGTGGTCCGGGAGCTGGCCGGGGAGCTGGGGCACACCCCGGCCCAGGTGGCGCTGGCCTGGACGCTGCGGAAGCCGGGCGTGACGAGCACGCTGCTCGGCGCCCGCACCCCCGCCCAGCTGGAGGACAACCTGGGCGCTCTGACGGTCGAGCTGACGGACACCCAGCTGGCCCGGCTCGACGCGGCGGGCGCGATCGACCTCGGCCAGCCGCACGAGCTGCTGGCGAGCGAGCCCATCCGCCGGGTGACCACCGGCGACCTACGGATCGAGACCCGCCGCTGACGGCCGGCCGCGTCGAGGCCGACCGCGCCTCGCGGGACCTGTCCCTGGATTCTGTGGCGCTGGAGGAGCTGCGGACGGTGGCCGAGGAGCACTTCGGCGTCGATCTGGAACAGGTGGCCCTCAGCACCAGCGACACCGTGGCCGGCCTGGTCACGGCGATCGACGCGGCCAGACTCGACGCGGCGGCGGGTGTGCGGTGAGCACGGCCACCCGTACCCCCTTCGCGGCGGCGGTCACCGGCCTGGGCATCATCAGCGCCGGTGGCATCGGCGCCAAGTCCACCTGGCAGTCCGCCGCCTGCGGCCAACGCCGCCGCGGCGAGCGTCTGCCTCGACACCGGCGCTCGGGGCCCCTCCATGGGCATCGCCGGCGCCTGCGCCTCCGGTACCACCGCGGCCGGCTACGGCCGCATGCTTCCGCAAGATGCCGCGCCCCTCAACAGCTCACGCGGGAAGGGGCCGGCCGCACAGCACATGGCAGGCGCGGCGGGCCGTCCGTGACGCGTACGGAACGGCCCGCCCTGCCCGTGCTCCTGCCGCTTACTGCGGGGTGTCGGCGCTGAGGGTGGTGTCAGGGACGCAGATGATCCCGTCGAACGCCTCCAGGACGGGGATCTCGATGAACGCGGTGTCCACTCGGGTGCGGACGGGCTCCGGCAGCGAGTGGCGACGCGCGTACGCGCGCAACGCCCGCGCGTCCACCAGGGCCGGTTGCCCGGGGACACCCGCGAAGAGCGCTTCGACGCTGTCCGGCGCGGCCTCAGGGGTCGCGGCCCTGCCCCAGCGCATCCCGAGCGGGTTGTCCCGGTCGGGCAGGTTCTCCACCGTCTCGCCGCCGTTGCTCGTCAGCGCCAGGGGAACGTAGTCCGCGCCGAGCGCCCTGGAGAGCAGATTGCCCATGGGCGTCACCGCCAGTGGGCCGGGCTGGTTGGCCGACCGCTGGATATGGGCGTTGTGCCCGACGAGGACGACGCGCGTACCGGGCCCGGACCGCTCCAGGAATTCAAGCAGCGTGTCGGCCAGACAGCGTTCCCGGGCGGCGAAGTTCGGGCCGTCGGGCGCGCCCGCGAGCGCCTCGGCCATGGCGCGCTGGGCCCGGTCGGTGGTCACCGCCGCGCGGACGTCCGACAGCGCGGTTTCGTAGGCCGTGAGGCCGCCGCGCTCGGTGTAGATCTCGCGCAGGTCCGTGAAGCGGCCCAGCAGCCGGGCGAGCGCGGTGGTGAGGCGGTCCTGCACCGCCGGGTCCAGGTCGAGCCTGGCATAGGCGGGCACCATGACCGTCCCGCCCGCGATCGGCTCGGAGATCTCCAACGCGGTGTCCAGGAAGCGCAGCGCGCCGGGGTCCACGGTGGTCAGGTAGGCGGCGACCGGCTCCAGTACGGGCGCGAGCGAGCCGCCGGCCATGGGGATGTCGCAGCCGACGAAGCGGACCGGGTGCGCGGCGTCGGCGTTGTGGCGGCGTAGCCACCGCAGGGTGTCCCGGCACTCGACGGGCAGGCCCAAGCCCTTGATGACGCGCTTGCCTTCGCCCTCGGCGCTGTCGCCCTGGTCTCCGCTGCTCCCGGGTGCCAGGAGGTCGTCGATGTCACCGGGCCCGCCCTGGAGCCAGGCGTCCACGGCGCGGCCCTCGGCGGCTCCGTACTCCATGGCGTGGACGGTGAAGCCCAGTTCCTCGACGAGGAAACGCAGGACGCGGTGGCGCAGCAGGGCGAACTCGCGGATCTGGTGGGAGTTCTCGCCGAGCGCGACGACGCGGGCGCCGCCGACGAGGTCGCGCAGCGGCTCCAGGTCGTCGAGCGGGGCCTCCAGGTTCGCTCCGGGACCGAGACCGGACAGCCGGGAGGCGTGCCGGGTGACCCACCGCGTCAGTTCGACGGGGGCGGCCGTCAGGGTCGGCTCGACCGGAGGGAGGAGATCGCGCAGATCGCTGGGGTGGTCGTGGTGGTTCTGGTCGTTCATGAAACGTGCTCCGCGGTGTGCATCATCATCGGAGCCGGGCAGCGTCAAGCACCGCACCGGCGGGGAAGCGGAATGCGGCGAAGCTGTCGGAACGCTGGTCGCAGCTTGCCGCTAGGCGGCGCTGCGGGGCTTGAAGAACCAGCTCTGGGCGGTGCACATGAACATGTCGGGGACCGTATCAAGGTCCGTCGCCACACGCATCGCGATTTTCCGGGGGGTGTGCGCGGAGGAGGAGTGGGCGGCGGTATGAGGGCCGCCCGTCGAGCTGTCCTGGTGCTTCCGCCGACCGTGTCAGGGTCATGGGCTTCGGCCCTGGGAGCTGCCAGCATGAGGAGGCCCGGTCCGGTCCTCGTGCTTGGGAGGTTCGATGCGTGCAGGTGTCGTGGTCGCCGCGCGCCCCGGTGTGGAGGATCTCGCCGTGCGGGCCGAGGAGTTGGGCTTGCGCAGCTTCTGGGTCAATGACACCCCGATGGTCCACGGTGACCCCTTCGTCGCCTTGAGTCTGTGTGCGAAGGCCACCCGTCGCATCCGGCTCGGCGTCGGCGTGACCTCACCGGCGCTGCGCTCGGCACCGGCCGCGGCGAGCGCCTTCGCCAGTCTCAACGCCCTGGCGCCGGGCCGGATCATCTGCGGGGTCGGCACCGGGAACACCGCCCGGCGCGCTCTGGGCATGCGGCCGAGCACGGCGGCCGCGCTGGAGGACTTCACCGCGGCGCTGCAGGATCTGTGTGCCGGGCGCTCGACCGGGTACCGCGAAGGGGACCGGGTCCGCGACATCCGGTTCCTGCACGCCGGGGCGCACGTGAACACCACCGATCCGATCGAGTTCGTCGTGGCCGCGCTGCACGGGCCCGAAGCCGCCGCCGTCGCCGGCCGCCGCGGCGCCGGTCTCATCTCCTTCGGCCTGCTCGACCCCACCGCCTGGCACGCGCTGCACGAAGCCCGCCACCGAGCCGCCCACGGCACGCTCCGCGACCCCGGCTTCCGCGTGTACTCCTATGTGGTCACCGCGCTCCACCTGCTGCGCGGCGACGAGGCCCCCGACAGCGACGCGGCCCGGGACGCGACGGGTCATCTCGTCCTGTCGCTGCTGGACTTCGCCGCCGACACGCCGGCCTTCGCCGGACGGCTCGGCCCCGGCCCACGCGAGGCGGTGCGGGAACTCCTCGACCGGCGTGGCACCACCGCCACCGCGCCGGACCGGTACACCAAGCTCTACCCCAACTACCTCGGACGCATCGCGCCGCAGGACCGGGACCTGGTCCTGCCGTCGCTGATGGACAGCGTGGCCCTCGTCGGCACCCGCGACGACCTCCGCACCCGCGTCGCCGCCCTGGAAGAGGCAGGCGTCGATGAGCTCCTCATCCAACCGGTGGTCGACCCGCCCGCCGAGATGGCCCGACTCGCCGGACTCCTCGCCTGAGCGCCCGCCTGCGGAAGGACGGCCCCGCCGGAGGGGGGGATCGCTCGTGCCGTCAGGGTCCGGTCCGGCCCGTCGCGCAGGGGCCGGTCGACGACACCAAGGCGCACGCCGCGGGCTGATCCTCGGTGCGGCGGCTGTCACCGCTCCGGGCCTGTATCGATCGATTTCAATGCAAGGTTGCGCCTTGGATCGAAGAACATCAACATAGAAGTATGTCGAATCAAGAGTTCGTGGCGCTCGGACAGGAGGGCCCCGACGGCTGCTGTCCCGGTCTGCTGACCGCGCCGCTCGCCGAGGACCAGGCGGTGGAGCTCGCGAGGGTCTTCAAGGCCCTGGGGGACCCGGTCCGGCTGCGGCTGCTGTCGATGATCGCCTCGCGCGCGGGCGGTGAGGTGTGCGTGTGCGACCTGACCCCGGCGTTCGACCTGTCGCAGCCGACGATCTCCCACCACCTCAAGCTCCTGCGCGAGGCCGGGCTGATCACCTCCGAGCGCCGGGGCACATGGGTGTACTACCGGCTGCTGCCGGAGATGACCGACCGGCTCGCCGGGATCCTCACCCGCCCCGCAGGCGAGTCCCTGCCCGGTCCGGTCGAGGTCTCCTCGTGACCGCGCCGGCGCCGGTCGCGGCCCGGCTGTCCTTCGTCGACCGCTGTCTGGCCGTGTGGATCCTCGCCGCGATGGGCGCCGGTCTCGGCCTGGGCCGCGCCGTCCCGGGGCTGGGGGAGGCGCTGGCGAAGGTCACGGTCACCGGGGTCTCGCTGCCGATCGCGCTCGGCCTGCTGGTGATGATGTACCCGGTGCTGGCCAAGGTCCGCTACGACCGCCTCGACACCGTCACCCGTGACCGCCGCCTCCTGATCCCGTCGCTGGTGCTGAACTGGGTGGTCGGCCCTGCCGTGATGTTCGCCCTGGCCTGGCTGTTCCTGCCGGACCTGCCCGCGTACCGCACGGGGCTGATCATCGTCGGCCTGGCCCGGTGCATCGCCATGGTGATCATCTGGAACGACCTGGCCCGTGGGGACCGCGAGGCCGCCGCCGTCCTCGTCGCCCTGAACTCGGTCTTCCAGGTGCTCGCGTTCTCCGCGCTGGGCTGGTTCTATCTCGGTCCTGCCCGGCCTGCTCGGCCTGGAGACCGCCGGACTGCACGTCTCGGTGTGGGAGATCGCCCGCAGCGTGCTGATCTTCCTGGGCATTCCGCTCGCCGCCGGGTTCCTCACCCGCCGCCTCGGCGAGAAGGCGCGCGGCCGCACCTGGTACGAGACAAAGCTGATCCCCCGCCTCGGTCCGTTCGCGCTCTACGGGCTGCTGTTCACCATCGTGGTGCTCTTCGCGCTCCAGGGTGACGCGATCACCTCCCGGCCGTGGGACGTCGTGCGGATCGCGCTGCCGCTGCTGGCCTACTTCGCCCTCATGTGGACCGGCTCGATGGCGCTGGGCCGCGCCGCCGGGCTGGACCACCCACGGGCGACGACGCTGGCGTTCACCGCGGCGGGCAACAACTTCGAGCTGGCCATCGCGGTCGCCATCGCCACCTTCGGCGCCTCCTCCGGGCAGGCCCTCGCCGGAGTCGTCGGGCCGCTGATCGAGGTCCCCGTCCTCATCGGCCTCGTCCACGTCGCACTCGCCGCGCGGCGCTTCTTCCCCTCGCCCGCCCCCGGCCTGCCGGCCGCCGCCCCGGAAGGTTCTCTCCGTGCCTGAGACCAAGCCGTCAGTGCTGTTCGTCTGCGTCCACAACGCCGGACGCTCCCAGATGGGAGCCGCCTTCCTCGCCCGCCTCGGCGCCGGCCGCGTCGAGGTCCGCTCCGCCGGATCCGCCCCCGCCGAGACCGTCAACCCGGCCGTCGTGCGGGCCATGCGGGAGGTCGGCATCGACATCTCCGCCGAATCCCCGAAGGTCCTCACAAAGGAGGCGGTCGAGCGCTCCGACGTAGTGATCACCATGGGCTGCGGGGACGCCTGCCCGAACTTCCCCGGCAAGCGCTACGTCGACTGGAAGCTCGACGACCCCGCCGGTCAGGGCGTGGAGGCCGTACGCCCGATCCGCGACGAGATCGAACGCCGTGTCCGCGGGCTGCTGACGGAACTCGGCGTCGAACACCGCGCGTGACTCCGGTTTTGTCCCGTGCCGGCTCAAGGGACGCGCGTCAGGAGGCCGAACGGGCCCCGGCGAGCTTCTCCAGCCGGCGGTGGCCCCAGTCGGAGAGCGGGGCGAGGGCCTCGGAGAGATCTCTGCCGAAACCGGTCAGGGAGTAGACGGTCTTCAGCGGCAGCACGTCGTGCACCTCCCGGTGCACCAGACCGTCCGCCTCCATTTCACGGAGCGCCTGGGTCAGCACCTTCTCGCTGAGGCCCGGCAGCTGCCGCCGCAGCTCGCCGGGCCGCTGCGGACCGGACTCCAGCAGCCAGAGCAGGACGCTCTTCCACTTGCCGTCGATCACGGCGATCGCGGCGGTCACTCCGCAGACGTTCGGATCCTGAGCGCGACTGCGCGTCATCTTCGCCCCGTTCTCTGTCTTTTGACGTTGTTCGCGAGGGCGCGGAAGCACGCCCACATCCTCCGAACAATCCGCTGTCGCCGTGCCTTCCTCGACGGGGCGGCGGTGTCAGACCTGAGCCGGCCGGCCGGCGGGGCGGGTCAGGGCCTTTTCCGCCGCTTCGAGGATGTTCGTGAACGTGCGCGTCAGGATCGGGCGTACCGCGCGGCGCGTGAGGGCGGGGCCGATCAGGGGGATGGGGAGTTCGGCGCGCGTGGTCCAGCGGACGTGGGTGCCCGCGTCGGTCTCGGTGAAGGTCATGCGGCCGAGTTCGTGCCTCGCCGGCGGGAAGCAGCGGTCGACGACGTACTCCGTGGCGTACGGCGCTTCGTAGAGGGTGATGCGCTCCCGGAACCAGCCGATCAGCCAGAGGTGGCTGCGCACCGCGCCGAGGCCGTACGGCGCGGACTCGCCCCGCCGGGTCAGCCGGCAGCGGACCACCAGGGGCGACTTCGTGTAGTTGGTCGTCGTGGTCAGCCAGGCGAAGACGTCCTCGATCGGGGCGTCGATGACACGTTCAACAGTCATGGTTTCCACGGCTGGTGGTCTCCTCTGTCGAGTGGGAGCACCGCTTCGGCGCGGTGCAGCTTGTCCGGGTTGCGCATGCCGTAGAGGCCCGTGATCCGCCCGTCGTGGATCTCGAACGCGACGAGCCAGTCGAGCTCGCCGCCGGTGACGAACCGTGCCGCGGGCATGCCGTTGTACGTGGCGTGCTCGACGCGCGTCGCCGCGGTCGTCGTACGGAGCACGCCGATGACGAAGCGGGCGACATCGGCGCTGCCGGTGATCGGGCGGCGGGCGGCGACGACCTTTCCGCCGCCGTCGGAGATCTGCACGACGTCGGGCGCCAACAGGTCCATCAGCGCCTGCACCTCACCGGTCGTCGCCGCGAGCAGGAAGCGCTGGACGACCTCCCGGCTCGCGGCGGAGTCGGGCTCGAAGCGGCGCCGCCGCGCGTGCACGTGCCGGCGGGCCCGGTGGGCGATCTGCCGGACGGTGACCTCGGTCTTGCCGATCGAGGCGGCGATCTCGCCGTGGGTGTAGCCGAACACGTCGTGCAGCACGAACACCGCGCGCTCGGCCGGGCCCAGCGTCTCCAGGACGAGCATCATGGCCATCGACACCGACTCGGCCAGGATCGCGTCCTCGCTCACCTCGGGCGCGGTGCGGATCGGCTCGGGCAGCCAGCTGCCGACGTACTCCTCGCGCCGCGCCTTCACCGTCCGCAGGTGGTTGAGCGCCTGCCGGGTCACCACGCGGACGAGGTAGGCCCGCGGGTGCTCGACCGTGGCCGGGTCGACCGCGCTCCAGCGCAGATAGCTCTCCTGGAGCACGTCCTCGGCGTCGGCCGCGCTGCCCAGCATCTCGTAGGCGATGGTGAACAGCAGCGGCCGGTGCTCGCTGAAGGCGTCCTCGCTCATGGCTGATCCCGTTCCTCTCCTCGTACGCCCATCAGACACAGCGCACCGGCGAACCGTGACACGTCGGGGATGTGGTTCACGTCACAGGCCCCAAGGGGTCCGCTCCGGACCGTCCCGTCACATTCCCGTCCCGCCAGGAGTCATCGCTGTGGATCCGCGGAACGCGACGAGATGGGGAGCAGCCATGACATCGACCATCCTGGTCACCGGCGGCACGGGCACGTTGGGGAGCCATGTCGTCCCCCTGCTGCGGGCGGCGGGCCGCGAGGTGCGGGTACTCAGCAGAGGCGTCCACGCGTCCGTGGACGGCGTCGAGTACGTGACCGGCGACCTGCTCAAGGACGAGGGCGTCGACGCCGCGGTGGCCGGAGCCTCGGTCGTGCTGCACCTCGCGGGCGGCGCCAAGGGTGACGACGAGGCGACCCGGAATCTGGTGCGGGCCGCGGTGGGTGCCGGGGTGCGGCATCTGGTCTACATCTCGGTCATCGGCGCGGACACGATCCCGCTGGGCTACTTCCGCTCCAAGCTGGGCGCGGAGCGGGCCGTGGCCGGATCGGGCCTGCCGTGGACCACGCTGCGCGCGGCCCAGTTCCACGACCTGGCCCTGACCGTGGCGGGGAAGATGGCGAAGATGCCGGTCGTCCCCGCGCCGGGCGGGCTCCGGTGGCAGCCGGTCGACTCCCGCGAGGTGGCCGCCCGGCTCGTGGAGCTGGCCCTCGGCGAGCCGGCGGGCCTGGTGCCGGACCTGGCCGGGCCGGCGGTGTACGGGTTCGCCGAGCTGACCCACGGATATCTGCGGGCGCGCGGCAAGCGGCGGCTGACGCTGCCGGTCCGCATGCCGGGAAAGGTCGGCCGCGCCTATCGCGCCGGGGCGAACCTGACGCTCGAAGGGGCCCTCGTGGGCAGGCGGACATGGGAGGACTTCCTGGCGGAGCGGGTCGGCTGACGCCTCCGCACGGCCCACGCCTCCGCACGGCCCACGCCCTCGCTCCGGTGCGCGGCGCGGGCCGCGGCACCGGCCTTGAAGATCACGGACCCGCCCCGCGGCCCGGAACGGCGCGGAGCCGGCGTACTGGCGCGTCTGGTGACTGGCAGGCAGTCACCTCATGCGCGGTGGCCAGCGGGTGGCCTGACGGGGCGGGCGTCGGCTTCAGGGGCGCCGGCCCGAGACCACCGTGGCGTGGAGGTCCTCGTCGTGGCTCACCTCGGTGAGCAGGCCCGCGCGGGTGAACCAGGCGGCCGTGGCGGCGGCCTGGCGGCGGCTCGTCTCGACCAGGAGATGGCCGCCGGGCGCCAGCCAGGCGAGGGCCTCCGCGGCCACGCGGCGCTGGACCGCGAGGCCGTCCGAGCCGCCGTCGAGCGCGACGTGGGGCTCGTGGACGCGCGCCTCGGGCGGCAGGAACTCGATCTGTTCGGTGGGTACATACGGCGCGTTGGCCACCAGGACGTCGACGCGGCCCCTCAGCGCGGCGGGCAACGGGGCGTAGAGATCGCCCTCGTGGACCGGGACGCCCGCCGCGAGATTGCGGCGGGCGCAGCGCACGGCGGCCGGGTCGATGTCGGCGGCGTGCAACCGGGCGCCGGGCAGGGCCGCGAGGAGCGCGGCGCCGACCGCGCCGGAGCCGCAGCACAGGTCGACGA
Source organism: Streptomyces sp. NPDC025618 (assembly GCF_055558795.1). Lineage (NCBI taxonomy): Bacteria > Bacillati > Actinomycetota > Actinomycetes > Kitasatosporales > Streptomycetaceae > Streptomyces > Streptomyces sp. NPDC025618. The sequence goes on from NZ_JBVHLW010000024.1 coordinate 43,619, forward strand.
TCACGGGGGAGTGGCCGCCGGACAGGGCGGCGGCCCGCCGGACGAGGTGTTCCGTACGCCGCCGGGGCACGAAGACGCCCGGATCCACGGCTATGCGCAGGCCGCAGAACTCGGCCCAGCCGAGGACGTGTTCCAGCGGCAGACCGGCGACCCGCTGGTCGACCATGCGGGCGGCGTCGTCGGGCGTGCGGGCCGTGGCGAGGATCAGCCGGGCCTCGTCCTCGGCGAAGACACAGCCCGCGGCACGCAGCCGGGTGACGACGGAGGAGGGGGAAACGAGGGGAGCAAGAGCGGACATGAGGGCCTTCCGGGAATCCGAAGGGCGCTCTCGCGGCTCACCCGCGCGGGGCGGGCCGTACGGCCACGAGGGGAGAGCGCCCTACCTGAACTGCGGTAATGGGTCTCACCTCCTCGGTCGCGTACTGCCTGAGTCGCCCACACTACCCGACGGGCCCGGACGGGAGTTCGTCCGCGGTCCATCCCGCGGCGATCGGTCCGTGGCTGTCAGTCCGCGGCGATCAGCCTGTGGAGCGAGGCCGCCATGCTCGCGGCGAACGCGTCCCGGGCCGCGGGCTCCAGCAGGTCCAGGGAGAGATACGGATTGAGGTCTTCCAGTTCCACCAGGAGGAGTTCACCGCCGGGCGCCCGGCAGGCGTCCACGCGCTGGATGCCGTGGTCGATGCCGTTCCAGTCGACGAACCGCTGCGCGAATTCCAGGTCCGCGGCGGTGGGTTCGTACGCCTCCAGCTCCCAGCGCCGGTCGGGGCGCGGCGCGTAGAGGGCGTACTGGAAATCCCGGTCGACGAAGTAGAACGACACCTCGTAGGCGAAGGGAATGCGCGGCTGCACGAGGACGTCCCCGTAAGGCAGTTCCGCGAGCCGGTCCCCGGAGACGAATTCCAGACCTATGGAATCCGCGCCGAGCTTCGGCTTGACCACGTATTCGTCCGCCTCCGGCAGGCGGTCGACGTCCCGCGCTTCGTCGATGGTCGGGATGACGGGGAAACCGGCGGCGGTCAGGTCGAGGAGATACTGCTTGCCGACCATGTCGGCCTTGCCGGACAGCTGGTTGTAGACCCGCACCCCGTGCTTCTCGGCGAGCGCGCGGAAATCGTCGTACGCGGCCTGGTAGTGCAGCACGGGGCCGCTGTTGCGGACCACGACCGCGTCGAAGTCCGCCATCAGCGCGGCGGCGTCCAGGGGGTGGCAGAGGGCGATGTCGAATTCCTGGCGCAGCCGGGAGGAGAGAAAGATGTCCTCGTCGCAGTAGCGGCGTCCTTTGGCCTCGTAGGCGAGGTCGGTGACGTAGAGCAGGCGGCGGCGGTGGGGGTGGGCGGGCATGGGTTTCTCCTGGTGGGACGGGGTGCTCGCCAAGTTACACGGGTGGGCCGGCGCCTGCGGCGGGCTTTGTTCCCCTACCCCGCCCCTTCCCGGCTGCGTCTCATCTCATGTGCGGCTCCGCCGCGTGGGAGCGCGTGCCCCAGGCCCCCCGGCTGCGGTTCGTTGGCCTGCGGCGCTTTTCCCCTACCCGCCCCTTCCCGAAACCGGGGAGACCCCGGACCCCCCGACACGCTTCGCGCGTTGTCCTCAATCGCCGGACGGGCTGAATGCAAAAGACGGGCGCACCCGCCGCAGGCTCACACAAGCCGCACCAGGCAACGGCGAACCCCACGAACCAAGCCCGGCCGGCGATTGAGGCCACCCGAACCGCGAGGCGTTAGCGACCCGCAGACAAATTCACGCCCCATACGGCCGAGCCGCCCGCGCCTCGCGGAGCGAAAGCGCCCACCACGCCAGCTGATCGAGCATGACCTTCGCCGCCCCCGCCGCCGCATTGCCCGCCTCCACGTCCATGTGCGCGCCGTTCTCGTCGAACTTGCCCCAGGGGCTGTGGAAGCTGACCGTCTCGCGGATGGTCACCGCGTGCAGTTCCGCGAAGACCGGGCGCAGGTGCGCGACGGAGCGCAGGCCGCCGGAGAGGCCGCCGTAGGAGATGAACGCCACCGGCTTGGCGCGCCACTGCGAGTAGTGCCAGTCGATGAGGTTCTTCAGGGGCGCGGGGTAGCTGTGGTTGTACTCCGGCGTGAGGATCACGAAGGCGTCGGCCCGCTCCAGCCGCGGGGTCACCGCGCCCAGCGCCGCGGCGTCCTCCGGGGACAGCTCCCTGGAGAGGTGCATCGGCAGCGGGTGCTCGGCGAGGTCGATGATGTCGACCTCGACATCGCCGCGCTCCGCGAGCCGTGCCTCGAACCACTTCGAGATGGTGGTCGCGAAGCGGCCCTCCCGGGTGGAGGCGATGACGACGGCGAGGCGGTAGGTGTTCTCGGACATGGGGTCCCCCGGAGGATTTGTGCCGGTGGGATGACCGGCTCTGGCTGATGACCAGAAGCTTGGTACCTCAAGTTTGCTTGAGGTCAAGCGTGATCTTCCGGTTTCGGGTTGGCCGTTGCTGGGTGCGGGTTGGTTGTGGCTTTCTGTGGGGTGGCCTCAATCGCCGGCCGGGCTTGGGTTGTGGTGGGTGCCGGGGGGCGAGTGCGGGACGTGTCCGCTTCGGGGTTCGCTTTCAGCCCGTTGGGGGCACCTCTGGGGGAGGTAGCTGGGGGAGTTCGAGGACAACGCGCGAAGCGTGTTGCTGGGGGTCTGGGGGCTTGCCCCCCCACGCGGCGGAGCCGCACATCAGACGCAGCCGGGAAGGGGCGGGTAGGGGAAAAAGCCCGCCGCAGGCGCCCACCCACCCGCCGCCGGGGCCTGAGGCGCGAGCCCCCCCGCGGCGGAGCCGCACATCAGACGTACCCCGCCACGAACCCCCCGTAGCGACCCGTGGGATCAGAACGCCGCGCGGATCTCGCCCACCCGCACCGCCCCGCCAAGGAGAGGCACCGAAGACATCCGGGCGACCGCCGGCACGGACACGCCCAGCAAGGACAGCGCACGACCGAGCACCGGCCCCGTCGCCCGCAGCGCGCCGTCGTCGATTTTGAAGGCGAGGGCGCGGCCGTCGGGGAGGGCCACGGCCTGGACCGCTTCGGCGCCCATCTTGGAGAGGGCGCCGGGGACCTCGCGCATCAGCCACGTGTCGGCGCGGCGCGTGCCGGCGACGTACTCGGGGTGGGCGCGCATCGCGTCCGCGACCCGGCGTTCCGGGGTGCCCGGCTCGGCGAGGACGAAGGTGCGGAAGGCCCGCGCGAGGCCGGTGAGGGAGATCGCCATCAGGGGCGCGCCGCAGCCGTCCGTACCGACGTGGGCGACGCGCTCGCCGCTCGTCTCCTCCACGACCTGGAGGGCGAGCCGCTGGAGCGGGTGGTCGGCGGCGAGGTAGGAGGCGGTGTCCCAGCCGTTGACGGCGCACGCCGCGATCATGGCGGCGTGCTTGCCGGAGCAGTTCATGGTGACGCGGTCGCGGACGTGCCCGGCCGCGAGGTACGCCTCCGCCTCGACGGGGTCGAGGGGCAGGTCGGGCGGGGTCTGCAGGACGTCCTCGGCGAGGCCGAACTCCTTGAGCATCGTCCGCGCCAGCTCAAGGTGGAACGGTTCTCCGGAGTGGCTGGCCGCGGCCAGCGCCAGCCGCTCACCGGAGAGCTCGAGACCGGCCCGCAGCACGGCGGCCGCCTGCATCGGCTTGTTCGCGGAGCGCGGGTAGACGGGCGCGGTCACGTCGCCCAGCGCCAGCTCGACGCTGCCGTCGGCCGCCAGCACCACCAGCGAGCCGCGGTGGTGGCCCTCGACGAAGCCGGAACGTACGACCTCGGCGAGGACCGGGGATATGCCGGGGACGACGGCCGTGGCGGGGGAGTCAGTCGAGGAGGTCATCGTCGGCCTTCCGGGGGAGGTGGTGCGGACCGCCCCCGGTGGGTCACGAGAGGAGGTCGTCGACTTGCGCTTCTCCTTCACGGTACCTGCGGGCGATCTCCGCACTGCAATCGTCGGCCGTGCGCTGGAGGGCCTGGCGGCGTACGGACACCTGGCGCTCGTACGTCTCCAGGCGGCGCATGCCGCTCAGCAGCTCGGCGTCGGTGCGGGCGCCCAGATCGGAGAGCTCCACCTCGGCCAGCATGTCCTCGACGAGCCGCCGGGACTCCTCGCTGTGCGGGGTTCCCAGCGTCACATGGCGGGCGGAGGAGCGCTGGGTGGAGGGCCCGTCCGCGAGGATCTCCGACAGCCGCTCCACGACGAGCCGCGCCATGACCGGGGCACCCGGCGAGGCGCGCCGCGCCAGCTCGGCCCGCAGGATGTCGACGCGGCCCTGGAGGAGGCGCCGTACGTAGCTGAGATCCGCCTCGTCCCGCTGCGCGTCCCTGCGCAGCACGCGCAGCTCCGCCAGGCTCAGCTCGCGCAGCTCCCGCGCGGGGACGTCCGCCAGCCGGCCGGCGCGCTGGCTCGGCGGCCTCGGGTGCAGGCTGTCCGCTGTCTTGAGCATGGGACCGTCCTCGGTGGGTGTGGTCATGCGCTTTCCGTTCCCCTGGGGCGGCGCGCGTCCGGGGCACGTCGCCCGTACGAACACCGCCTGCACGCATCGTGCCACTGTGTGATGCCCGGGCGCAGGGTCTCTCCACCCGAACGGCCCTGGATGGACGCAGGGCATCATGGTCCGTATGCGTGCAGTGGTGCAGAGGGTGGACGGGGCGAGCGTCGTCGTCGACGGCGAGACCGTAGGCGAGATCATCGGACAGGGCCTGTGCGTGCTTGTCGGAGTGACGCATGAGGACACGGAGCAGAAGGCGGCGCAGCTCGCCCGCAAGCTGTGGTCGCTGCGGATCCTGTCCGACGAGAAGTCCTGTTCGGACGTGGGGGCGCCGCTGCTGGTGATCTCCCAGTTCACTCTCTACGGTGACGCGCGGAAGGGGCGGCGTCCTACGTGGAACGCGGCGGCGCCGGGTTCTGTGGCCGAGCCGCTCGTGGAGGCGGTCGTTTCCGAGCTCCGGGCGCTGGGGGCGCGGGTGGAGACGGGGCGCTTCGGGGCGGACATGAAGGTGTCGTTGACGAACGACGGCCCGTTCACGGTGCTTGTGGAGGTGTAGGGGTCTTTTCCCTCAATCGCCGGACGGGCTGAATTGCGCACCTGCATCAGCCAAATCAGCCCGTCCGGCGTTTGAGGACGCGGCCGCAGGCCGCTCCCGCCGCAGGCGGCAACGGAACCCGCACCCGGAAGCGCACCCGCACCCCCACCCCACGGCGAACCCTAAGGCTCCACCACCACCTCCTGCGAAGCAGCCGTCGCCTCGCCCACGAGCAGCCCCGCGTCCGTCGCGACGTTCCGCTTCACCAGTGCCAGAGCGATCGGCCCCAGCTCATGATGGCGCGCCGCCGTCGTGATGAAGCCGAGCTGGCGCCCCTCGGGGCCGTCCGAGGCCAGGCGGACGGGCGCGCCGTGTGCCGGGAGGGAGACCTCGCTGCCGTCCAGGTGCAGGAAGACCAGGCGGCGCGGCGGCTTCCCCAGGTTGTGGACGCGGGCGACCGTCTCCTGGCCGCGGTAGCAGCCCTTCTGGAGGTGGACGGCCGTGCCGATCCAGCCCAGCTCGTGCGGGATGGTGCGGTGGTCGGTCTCCAGGCCCAGGCGGGGGCGGTGGCCCTCGACGCGCAGCGCTTCGTACGCGAGCACGCCCGCCACCGGGCCGTGCGCGGCGGCGAATTCCGCCAGGCGCGCGCGCGGCAGGAAGAGATCACGGCCGTGCGCCGTCTCGCGCACCCGTACGCCCTCGGGGACCTCGGTGATCGAGCCCGCGGGGAGGTGGACGACGGCGAAGTCGTCCGTGCGGTCGGCGACCTCGACGCGGTAGAAGAACTTCATGCTCTCCAGATAGGCGATCAGGTCGCCCTGGGTGCCGGGCTCGACGTGCGCCCAGGTCGTCTCGCCGTCGTCCACCAGATAGAGCGCGTGCTCGATGTGGCCGTTGGCGGAGAGGACGAGCGCCTCCGTGGCCTGCCCGGCCGGGAGGTCGGTCACGTGCTGGGTGATGAGCAGGTGCAGCCAGCTCAGCCGGTCGGCGCCGGTGACGGTGACGACGCCGCGGTGCGAGAGGTCGACGAGACCGGACCCTCCGGCGAGCGCGCGCTGCTCGCGGAAGAGGTCGCCGTAGTGCGCGGCGACGCCCTCGTCGGGAGCCTCGGCGGCGACGGCGCCGGGCAGCGAGAGCAGCGGGCTGGCTTTCGAATGACGCAGCATGCGCACAAGCCTACGACCCGTCGGCGGGCGCCTTCGAGGAGCAGTCGGCGCACCGGCCGAAGATCGCGAAGTGCTTCATGTCGGTCTCGAAGCCGAAGGTCTCGCGCAGTCGCGCCGTGAACGGCTCGGCCACCGCGAGGTCGGCCTCGATCACGGTCGTGCAGTCGCGGCAGACGAGGTGTATGTGGTGGTGCCGGTCGGCGAGGTGGTAGGTCGGGGCGCCGTGCCCGAGGTGGGCGTGGCTGACCAGACCCAGCTCCTCCAGCAGCTCCAGGGTCCGGTAGACCGTGGAGATGTTGACCCCGCCCGCCGTGCGCCGCACCTCGGTGAGGATGTCGTCCGGCGTCGCGTGCTCCAGCCGGTCGACCGCCTCCAGGACGAGCTGGCGCTGCGGCGTCAGCCGGTAGCCGCGCTTACGGAGGTTGCTCTGCCAGTCGGTGTCCACCACGCCACCAGTCTAGGCAGCGTCAGACGCCGCGGACCCCCTTGAGGAAGCCGGCGAGCGCCGCGATGGCCGCGGGGTTGCGGGGGCTCTCGACGAGGTCGACGTAGTCGAGGACGAAGATGCGGTCGTTCTTGACGGCGGAGACGTTCGCCAGCGGGCCGTAGGACTTCAGGAAGCGCTTCTTCTGCTCCGCGCTCACGTCCCCGTAGTTGTTGATCACGATGACGTCGGGGTCGCGGTCCACGACCGTCTCCCAGCTGACCTGGGTCCAGGAGTCCTTGAGGTCCTTCATCACATGGTCGCCGCCGGCCTTGGTGATGATGTCGTGCGGGCCGGCGTAGGCGCCCGCGGTGGTGGGCTTGTCCTGGCCGCTGTCGTAGAGGAAGACCTTGGGCTTCGGGGCGTCCGCCGCGACCCGCGCCTGCGCGTCGGCGACCTGCTTCCTGAAGCCGGCGGTCAGCTCGCGGGCCCGGTCCTCCACGTCGAAGATCTTGCCCAGCGCCGCCAGGTCGGCGTAGAGCGCCTCCAGCGGTGGCATCACGCCGCGCGAGCTGCCCGTGCCGTTGTGGCAGGACTCGGTCAGGACATACGAGCCGACGCCGAGCTTCTTCAGGGCGGCCGGGGTGAAGCCGTTGCCCTCGCCGAAGCCGTAGTTCCAGCCCGCGAAGACGAGATCGGCCTTGGCGTCCAGGACGAGTTCCTTGGTGATCTCTTTCTTGGACAGCCACTTCACCTTCTCGTAGCCGTCCTTCCACGGTACGGACTGGCGGTCGCCCTTGTAGTCGGGCGCCACATAGCCCGCCATGTGGTCCTCCAGGCCGAGGGCGAACATGATCTCCGCGATGCCGACGTCGTTGGTGACCACCCGCTGCGGGGCCTTGTCGTACGTCGTCCTCACCCCGCAGTTCTCCACGGTCACGGGGTAGTGGCCGGAGGCCTTCGCCCCGGCGGGGGAGTCCGGGGAATCCGGCACCTTCGCTCCGCAGCCCGCGAGGGCCAGTGCGGCGAGCAGGGCGACGGCGGTGCGCAGAGCACGCATGGGGCGGGTCCTTACGGGGTCGGGAGGCGGTCGAAGAGCAGGCGCGTGGCGCCGGACTCGGGGTGCGGCACGCGGTGGGCCCGTACGCCGAAGACGTCGGCGAGCAGCTCGGCGGTGAGCACCTCGTCCGGCGGGCCGGAGGCGACGATGCGGCCGCCCGCGATGACGTACAGCGCGTCGCAGTGCGTGGCGGCCAGGTTCAGGTCGTGCAGCGCGGCCAGGACCGTCAGCCCCGCGCCGCGCACGAGCGAGAGGACCTCCAGCTGCTGGGCGATGTCCAGGTGGTTGGTGGGCTCGTCCAGGACCAGCACCTCCGGCTGCTGGGCCAGGGCGCGGGCGATCAGCACACGCTGCTTCTCGCCGCCGGACAGGGTGGGGAAGGCGCGCGCGGCGAGGTGGCTCGCGCCCACCCGCTCCAGGGCCGCCGCGCACACCGCGCCGTCCTCGGCGGTGGCCCGCGCGGCGGCGCCCTGGTGGGGCAGCCGGCCCATCGCGACGATCTCCGCGACGGTGAAGTCGAACTCGCTCGCCGACTCCTGCGGCAGCGCCGCCAGCCGCCGGGCGCCCTCGCGGGCGGTCAGCGCGTGCAGGTCGTCGCCGTCCAGCCGTACGGTGCCGGTGGCCGGGCGCAGCGCGCGGTAGACGCAGCGCAGCAGGGTGGACTTGCCGCTGCCGTTCGGGCCGATCAGGCCCACGAACTCCCCGGTCCCCGCCCGCAGCGCGATCTCCGCCACCAGGCGGGCGCCCGCGATCTCGACCGACAGGTCCTCGATGTCGACGCGCATGCTCAGGCCCCTCCGAAGCTGTAGCCGCGACGGCGCATGAGCAGCACGAAGCAGGGCACGCCGATGATCGCGGTGATGACGCCGACCGGCAGCTCCACGGGCGCCAGCAGCAGCCGGGAGACGATGTCGACCCACACCAGCAGCACCGCGCCCAGCAGCGGGGCCACGGCCAGCACCCGGCGGTGGTCGGCGCCGACGAGCATGCGGGTGATGTGCGGGACCATCAGGCCGACGAAACCGATCGCCCCACTGACGGCGACGACGGCGCCGGTGACGGCGGCCGCCACGACGAACAGCTCGCGGCGCAGCCGGTCGGGGGCGACGCCGAGCGCGGCGGCCGTCTCGTCGCCCATGGCCAGGGCGTTGAGGCCGCGCGCCGTCCACAGCAGATACCCGAGCCCGGCCAGCACGACCGCGGCCGCGATCGGCACGGACGCCCAGGTGGCCCCCGCCAGGCTGCCGAGCAGCCACATCATGGCCGAGCGGGCGGCCTCGCCGCGGTCGGCGCTGAAGACCATCAGGGTGGTGACGGCCGAGAAGCCGTAGTACATCGCGGAGCCGGTCAGCACCAGCCTCAGCGGCGTCAGGCCCTGCGGGGTGCGGGCGGCGAGATAGACGAGCACCATCGCGGCGAGCGCCGAGGCGAAGGCGGCGCTCGACAGCGCCCAGACGCCCAGGGAGCCCAGCGCCCCGAAGAGCAGCACGGCGTTGGCGCCGACGGCCGCGCCCGAGGAGATGCCGAGGACGAAGGGATCGGCGAGCGCGTTGCGGACCATGGCCTGCACGGCCACGCCCACGGAGGCCAGACCCGCGCCGACGACGGCGGCCAGCAGGGCGCGCGGGAAGCGCAGCTCCCACACGATGGTGTAGGCGGAGACCTCGTCCGGCGCGATGGTCCCGCCGGTCAGCCCGGCCCGCAGGAAGCGGAACGTCTCGCCCCAGGTGATCCCGGCCGCGCCGAGGCCGACCGCGCACACGAGGGAGACCAGCAGGGCCACGCCCAGCCCGGCCAGCAGGGGCGGCAGCGGTGGCCGCCGGGGTGGCGGCGGTGCGCCGGTGGTCACGGTGGGCTGGAGCGTGGTCGCCACGGGGGTACGCCTTCGGCTCGGGCCGCGTCGTACGTACCAAGGAGCGGCCCGGGGCGAGGGGTGCGCCCGGGTGTCCCCTCGCAGTCCACGGCGAGTTGTCAGGAGCTGACGCCGCCGCGGGTGATCGGGCTCGCGGAAGGCCCCAGGGGGACCTTCCGCCTACCGTTGCGGGTCAGCGCCGGACTTCGACCGGACTTCCCCCGCGGGGCGCTTCTTCGAGTCGTACGGGTGGTGCTCAGCCGGTGTAGGGCGTGCCGTCCTGGTTGAAGAAGGCGACGCCGTCCGGCATGTCGTCGGGCAGGCTCGCGGCCCACTCCTTGAGGTCGGCGACCTTCTTCAGGTGCGCCGACATGTAGGGGCGCAGCGGCACCTCGGGGGTGGCCTTCTCGCCGACCCACATCAGGTCGCCCTTGACGTAGCCGTAGAGACGCTTGCCGCCCGTGTACGGACCGGCGGCCGCGGTGCGGGCGACGGCGTCCGTCGCCAGGTCGATCTGCGGCTTCTGGTCGGCCAGCTCGCCGTACCAGACCTCGGCGACGCCCTGGTCGCGGATCATGACGATCTCGACCTTGCGGTCCTTGTCGATCCGCCAGTAGCCGCTCTCGGTCTCCAGCGGGCGGACCATCTTGCCCTCACCGTCGAGCACCCAGCTGTGCGACGTGTACTCCAGGAAGTCACGGCCGTCGTGCGTGAAGGTGACTTCCTGCCCGAAGTTGCACTTCTCGGAGCCGGGGAAGTCGGCGACGCCGGCACCCTCCCACTTGCCGAGGAGGAAGACGAGGGGCACGAGGTCCGGGTGGAGGTCGGACGGAATCTCGATCATGGGCTCAGACGATCTGTAGGAGACGGTGAGGGAGAGCGGTCAGCGGCCGTGGGTCAGCGCTGGCCCTGGTAGAGCTTCTTCCAGGTCAGCCCGGCGAAGGCGAGCACGCCGACGGCGACCAGCACGAGCAGGGTGGTGAAGACTGCCTCAAGCACGAGCGTGCTCCTCGGTCGGAGAGAGGGGGTACGGACCGCCCCCGAGTCTAGTCGGACGCGTCGGGAGCGGCTCTGTGAGGTGGGTGGCACGCGGTGGGACCCGCCTACAGTGATCGCATGGCGAAGAAGAAGCTTGTCCTCAAGGTCACGGCGGGCGCGGACGCGCCCGAGCGCTGCTCCCAGGCGTTCACGGTCGCGGCCGTCGCCGTGGCCAGTGGTGTCGAGGTCTCCCTGTGGCTCACCGGCGAGGCGTCGTGGTTCGCGCTCCCCGGCCGGGCGGCGGAGTTCTCCCTGCCGCACGCGGCGCCGCTGCCGGAACTGATCGAGGGGATCCGGGTGGGCGGTGGCCTCATCACGGTGTGCACGCAGTGCGCGGCGCGCCGCGACATCGAAGAGGGGGATCTGATCGAGGGGGCGCGGATCGCGGGGGCTCAGGTCTTCGTGGCGGAGGCGCTGGGGGATGACGTGCAGGCGTTGGTGTACTGAGTTGTTGTGAGGGCGGGGGGCTTTTTCCCCTGCCGCCAGGCCCCGCAACACGCTTCGCGCGTTGTCCTCAAACTCCCCCAGCTACCGCTGGGAGGTGCCCCCGGACGGAGTCTGGGGGAGGTAGCTGGGGGAGTCTGAGGACGCGGCCGCAGGCCGCTCCCGCCGCAGGCGGGAACGAAACCCGCGCTCGGGGGCCTGGGGCACGCGCCCCAGTTCGGGAAGGGGCGGGGCCGGGGAGAAGAAAACCCCGCCTAACGACGCCGCTTGCCGTCCAGCTCGTCCCACCACTCATCAGACTTCGGGTCGCCCGACGGATCGTCCCACCAGCGATCATCCGGCCCGTGCCGGTTCGCGACGATCGCCGCGACCGGGGGGATGACCATGGCGAAGAGGCACATGCCCACCGCGGCCGGTACGGACCACAGCCGCACCACGCCCCAGGCCAGGACGAACATGCCGATGCACGTCCCCATCATGGCGAAGTACCAGTGCCGGCGCCGCGCGTACATACCCCCACCGTACGACCGGACCCCGCACGGCGCGAAGGGCCGCACCCCCCATCATGGCGTCCAACCCCGGGGTGCGGCCCTCCGGCCGATCGCGAGCCGTCAGACGGCGATGGCGACCTCCGCGAGGGCGCCCTTCTCGGCGACGACGACCTTGCGGTCGGCGGTCGCCCCGGGCACCAGCGCGCGCAGCGTCCACGTGCCCTCGGCGGCGTAGAACCGGAACTGACCGGTCGCGGACGTCGGGACCTCGGCGGTGAACTCGCCGTTGCTGTCCAGGAGTCGGACGTAGCCGGTGACGGGCTGTCCGTCGCGGGTCACGGAGCCCTGGATGGTGGTCTCACCGGGCTTGGCGGTCGACGCGTCGGGGCCGCCGGCCTTTGCTCCACACATAAGCGTTCCTTGAGGGGAGGGAGGGGAAGGGTCAGTTGGCGCCGAGCTCGATCGGCACGCCGACGAGGGAGCCGTACTCGGTCCAGGAACCGTCGTAGTTACGGACGTTCCGCTGGCCCAGCAGCTCGTGCAGCACGAACCACGTGTGCGCGGAGCGCTCACCGATGCGGCAGTAGGCGATGGTGTCCTTGGACAGATCGACGCCGGCGGCCTCGTAGATCGCCTTGAGCTCGTCGTCCGACTTGAACGTGCCGTCGTCGTTGGCGGACTTCGACCACGGGATGTTGCGCGCGGTCGGGATGTGGCCGGGGCGCTGCGACTGTTCCTGCGGGAGGTGCGCCGGGGCGAGCAGCTTGCCGCTGAACTCGTCGGGGGAGCGGACGTCGACGAGGTTGAGCGTGCCGATGGCCGCCACCGCGTCGTCGCGGAACGCGCGGATCGAGGTGTCCTGCGGCTGCGCCCGGTACTCCGTACGCGCCCGCTGCGGCACCTCGGCCACGAGGTCGCGGGAGTCGAGCTCCCACTTCTTGCGGCCGCCGTCGAGGAGCTTCACGTCCTGGTGGCCGTAGAGCTTGAAGTACCAATACGCGTACGCCGCGAACCAGTTGTTGTTGCCGCCGTAGAGGACGACGGTGTCGTCGACCGCGATGCCCTTCTCCGACAGCAGCTTCTCGAAGCCGGCCTGGTCGACGAAGTCGCGGCGCACGGGGTCCTGGAGGTCGGTCTTCCAGTCGATCCGGACCGCGTTCCTGATGTGGTTCTTGTCGTAGGCCGAGGTGTCCTCGTCGACCTCGACGATGACGGTCTTCGGGTCGTCGATCCGGGCCTGTACCCAGTCGGCGTCCACCAGGACGTCACTGCGGCTCATGCTGTTCTCCTCCGGGGCAGTTGCAAGTGTGCGCGGTGAGCTCCCGGCTTCGGCGAGGGGAGCGTGCGGTGCCGCGCAGCGGTTGGTGCGGTGGCCTCGACGGGCCGAGGGGGAACGAGCGCGGGGCGGGCGGCGGCGTTGGAGTGTGCCGGGCGCGCGCCCCCGTCAGACATCGCGACAGAGCATGGCGGCGACGCGGCACAGGTCGACTGCCCGCCGCTTCGTGAGGTCCGCCTGTCGCTTCATGGGTCGATCGTAGGGAGGGGTGGGTGGGCGTGTCACCGGTGTGTTGAATACTGAGACAGATTCTTCCGCGATGTGGGATGGCGCTCTTCGGTTGAGCGCTTGGAAGGGGGCAGGTGGGATTGAGGGTGCGGGGAATCCTGGCGTACGGACGCGGCTGTCTCGCAGGGTGGATTTCCCGGGGCGGGTCGTTTTCGGGGCACGCCCGTCGTTTCTTTTCAGCCCGTCCGGCGTTTGAGGACGCGGCCGCAGGCCGCTCCCGCCGCAGGCGGCAGCGGACCCGCGCTCGGGGGCCTGGGGCACGCGCCCCAGTTTCGGGAAGGGGCGGGTAGGGGAAAAGCCCGCCGCAGGCGCCCCCCGGTCAGCCCGCCAAGTTCACATGCGACCCCGTCAACGTGATGTCCACGCCGTCCTGAGTCGTCACGACCTTGTCCAACTTGATCCCCCGCGGCAGCCCACTGATCTTCCGATCAAAATCGATCTTCTGCCGAATCAGCTGCTCCAGGCCAGGAAACCCCTGAGCCGGAATCGACTCCGCCCGCACACTGATCGTGTCGCCCCCGGACACCGAGACCGTTGATTCGACGCTGCGCTCGATGCTCTGGCCCATGGCCGAGATCTTGCCGGTGACCTTCACCTGGCTCTTGCCCGCCGCGTTCGTGCCGCCGTAGCCGACCGTCACGGCCGGGTCGTTCACGGCCTTGGTGAGGTCGGCGTACGAGATGTGGGCGGTGCCCGTCGCGCGGTCGGCGACGGCGGAGGAGAAGCTGCTGTTGATCTTCACGTCCTGGAGCTTCGCGTTGAAGCCGGTGACGCGGACCGACTTCTCGCCGTCCCCGGCGGTCACGCCGTCGAGCTTGACGTCGACCTCGTCGAGGGAGGAGCTCGCGATCTGGGTGAGGAAGGGGAAGCCCTTGATGGATACGTCGGGGGTGCCCGAGAGATTCTGCGAGCTGCGTATCTTCTCGGCGGCCTGGTCCTCGGCGAAATAGACCGCGACGCGGTCGGCGCCCACGAACAGGGCCCCCAGGACGACGGCGATGATCAGGGTTATTCGTAGCGCGCGCATCGGTTTCTCTCGCTCCCCCTGGTAAAAGGTCAGGCCCCCTGCCTGTGCAGGGAGCCTAACCGGACGGTGCGGAAAACCGGCGAATCCGCTGATCAGCGGACGATCAGCCGAGGGCCCGGCCCAGCACGTAGACGGCCGGGGCGGCCGCCGCCAGCGGGAGCGCGACGCCCGCCGTCATGTGCACGAAGCGGGACGGGTAGTCGTAGCTCGCCGCGCGCAGGCCGGCCAGCGCGCAGACGCCCGCGGCCAGGGCGAGCAGCGCCGCGGAGGTCCCGAAGCCGGTCAGCTGACCGGTCGCGACGCCCGAGCCCGCGGCCGCGATCAGGGCGACGACGGGTGAGGCGACCGACGGCAGGGGCAGCGCGCGGGCCAGTGCCGTCACCGCCACCGCGACCGCGCCGATCACGACGGCGTCGGAGGTCGTGGCGGCCAGGTGCCCGGCCGCGACCACCGTGAGGGCGGCCGAGGCGCCGGCGACCATCAGGCCGTACAGCCGCTCGTCGGGCGCGGCGTTGCTGCGCAGCTGGAGCACCAGCGTCAGCAGCACCCACACGCCGAGCGTGCCCATGAGCACGGTCGGCGCCTGGTCGGCGTCCGTGGCCAGCAGCCCGATGTCCGCGGCCAGACCGCCGAGGAAGGCGAGCGCGATGCCCTGCCGGGCCGGCCACATGCCGTTGAGCCGGAACCAGCCCGCCGCCGTCACCGCCTGGAGCAGCGCCACCGGCACGGCCAGCGCGACATGCCCGAGCGGCGCGGCCGCCGCGAGCAGACCCGCGAGCACGGTGGTCAGCACGGCGGGCTGGAAGCCCGGCGCGAGGATCTGCGGACGGCCCTCCGCCTTGGCCTTCTCGGCGGCGGTCATCGGCCGCTCCGGAGCGGCGGGCGCCGCCGGCACCCGCGGGGAAGCGGCGGGCTGCGCCTCAGGCTGGGCGGAGGGCTGCTCGGCCGGCATCTGCCCGAAGCCGTCCGCCTCCGGCACCGCCGCGCGGCCGTGGCCCGCGAACGCGCCGTCCTGCGCGGGCTCGCCGGCCCACGAAGCGCCGTAGCCCTGATCCGCCGCCGAGGGCGCGACCGGCTGCTGCCACGTCTGCGTGTCCCAGGTCGGGGTCTGCCAGGTCTGCGTCACGGGCTCCTGCTGCCCGTAGCCCTGCTGCCCGCCCTGCGTCGTGGGCCACGCCGAGGGGTTCTGCGGCTGCTGGGGCTGTTGCTGCTGCGGCTGCGGCTGCGGCTGCGCGTACGGGTCGTACGGCTGATAGGCGTCGTAGCCCGGCTGGGCCGGAGGCTGTACGCCCTGCTGGTCGTAGGGACCGTACGGTTCACGTGGTTCGTACGGTTCGTAGGGCTCTCGGTGCCCGTATCCGTTGTGCGGCTGATTGCTCATCGTGCCGGGGTCACCCTCCTGCGAAGGGCGGGAGCACCTCGACGGTGCCGCCCTCGGCCAGTTGGACGGTCGTGTGGTCGCGCGTGCCGACCGGGTCGCCGTCCACGAGGAACGAGCAGCGCTGGAGCACCCGGGCGAATTCGGGGCGCTCGGAGTGGCGCCGCCGGGCCGCGTCCAGCGCGTCCGCGAGGGTGCGCGCCGCGTACGGCTCCTCGGCCGTGCCCGCGGCGGCCTTCGCCGCGGCCCAGTAGCGGATCGTGCCCGCCGGCCCCGGCTGCCTCGGCAGCTCCACCGGCCGTGCCGGTTGTGTCGTCGCCACGGCGACCCCTTTCCTTCATGTGCGGCTCCCATGATGACGGGTGTATGCGGAGTCACGACGCCCACCTGCAAAACGGGAAGCCGTGTGGCGGGGGCCTCACATAGGCTGCATGTGTGTTGGTACGACTTACGCGGGCGTATCTGAGGCCCTACTCCAAACCCATCGCGCTGATCGTGCTCCTGCAGCTCGTCCAGACGCTCGCCACGCTCTACCTGCCCACCCTGAACGCGGACATCATCGACGGCGGTGTCGTCAAGGGTGACACGGGATACATCCTCCGCTATGGCGGCTGGATGCTCGGGGTGACCCTCGTCCAAGTCGTGTGCGCCGTGGGCGCCGTGTACTTCGGCGCGCGGACGTCCATGGCGCTGGGGCGCGACCTGCGCGCCGCCGTCTTCGACCGGGTGCAGTCCTTCTCGGCCCGCGAGGTGGGCCAGTTCGGCGCGCCCTCGCTGATCACCCGGACGACCAATGACGTCCAGCAGGTCCAGATGCTGGTCCTGATGGCGTTCACGCTGATGGTGTCCGCCCCGATCATGTGCGTCGGCGGCATCGTGATGGCGCTCAACCAGGACGTGCCGCTCTCCGCGCTGCTCCTGGTGATCGTCCCGATCCTCGGCATCATCGTGTCGCTGATCATCTGGCGGATGCGCCCGGTCTTCCGGGGCGTCCAGGAGCGCATCGACACGGTCAACCGCGTGCTGCGCGAGCAGATCACCGGCATCCGCGTCATCCGCGCCTTCGTCCGCGACACCCACGAGCGGCGGCGCTTCGGGGGTGCCAACACCGAGCTGATGGACGTCTCGCTCAAGGCCGGCCGGCTGATGTCGCTGATGTTCCCGTCGGTGATGCTGGTCGTGAACCTCTCCTCGATCGCCGTCCTGTGGTTCGGCGGCCACCGCATCGACGGCGGCCACATGGAGATCGGCGCGCTGACGGCCTTCCTCAGCTATCTGATGCAGATCCTGATGTCGGTCATGATGGCCACCTTCATGTTCATGATGGTGCCGCGCGCCGAGGTCTGTGCCGAGCGCGTCCAGGAGGTCCTCTCCACCGACTCCAGCGTCGTGCCCCCGGCCGCGCCCGTCACCCGGCTGCGCCGCTCGGGCCATCTGGAGCTCACCGGCGTGGAGTTCCGCTTCCCCGGCGCCGAGGAGCCCGTCCTCAAGGACGTCTCGCTGGTCGCCCGGCCCGGCGAGATCACCGCCGTGATCGGCTCCACCGGCAGCGGCAAGTCCACGCTGCTCGGCCTGGTGCCCCGGCTCTTCGACGCCACGGCGGGCACGGTCCTGGTCAACGGCGAGGATGTCCGCGAGATCGACCCCGTGCTGATCTCCGAGACCGTCGGCCTCGTCCCGCAGAAGCCCTATCTCTTCTCCGGCACCATCGCCTCCAACCTCCGCTACGGCAAGCCCGACGCGACCGACGAGGAGCTGTGGCACGCGCTGGAGACCGCGCAGGCCCGCGACTTCGTCGAGAGCATGGACCTCGGCCTGGAGGCGTCCATCGCCCAGGGCGGCTCCAACGTCTCCGGCGGCCAGCGCCAGCGCCTGGCCATCGCCCGCGCCCTGGTCCGCCGCCCGGAGATCTATCTCTTCGACGACTCCTTCTCCGCCCTCGACTACGCCACCGACGCGCGGCTGCGCGCCGCGCTGGCCCGCGAGACCGGGGACGCGACCGTCGTCATCGTCGCCCAGCGGGTGTCCACCATCCGCGACGCCGACCGCATCGTCGTCCTTGACGAGGGCCGGGTCGTCGGCACCGGCACCCACACCGAACTGATGGCGTCGAACGAGACCTACCGGGAGATCGTGCTCTCCCAGCTCACCGAGGAGGAGGCGGCGTGACGTCCCCGGAAAAGCCGGCGCGGCCGGGCCAGGAGGGCGGGCAGCCCGGCGAAGCGTCCGGCGGGACGCCGCGCAGAGGCCCCGCCCCGGCGGCCGGCATAGGCCGCTTCATGGGCGGCCAGCCCACCGAGAAGTCCATGGACTTCGCGGGCTCCAGCAAGCGGCTGCTGGCCGTGCTCCGGCCCGAGCGGGCCCTGATCACCGTGGCCCTGCTGCTCACCCTGGGCAGCGTCACGCTGTCCGTGCTCGGCCCCAAGATCCTCGGCCGGGCCACCGACCTGATCTTCGCCGGCGTCGTCGGCCGGGGCTTCCCCGAGCACGTGACCAAGGCCCAGGCCATCGACGCCATGCGGCAGAAGGGCGACGGCAAGGTCGCCGACCTGCTCTCCTCCGTCGACTTCACCCCCGGCAAGGGCATCGACTTCGACGCCGTCGGCAACGTCCTGCTCTGGGTGCTGCTGATCTACGTCGCCGCCTCCGTCTTCGCGCTCGTCCAGGCCCGCATCGCCACCGTCGTCGTCCAGCGCTCGGTCTTCCGGCTGCGCCAGCAGGTCGAGGACAAGCTGGGCCGGCTGCCGCTGAGCTACTTCGACAAGCAGCAGCGCGGCGAGGTCCTCTCCCGGGCCACCAACGACATCGACAACATCCAGCAGACCTTCCAGCAGACCCTGAGCCAGATCGTCACCTCCGTGCTCACCATCGTCGGCGTGCTGGCGATGATGTTCTGGATCTCCTGGCTGCTGGCCCTGATCGCGCTGGTCACCGTCCCGGTCTCCGTGATCGTCGCGACCCGCATCGGCAAGCGGGCGCAGCCGCAGTTCGTCGCGCAGTGGAAGAGCACGGGCAAGCTCAACGCCCACATCGAGGAGATGTACACCGGCCACTCCCTGGTCAAGGTCTTCGGCCGGCAGAAGGAGTCCGCCGAGACCTTCCGCAAGGAGAACGAGGACCTCTACGCGGCCGGCTTCAAGGCGCAGTTCATCTCCGGGATCATCCAGCCCGCGATGATGTTCATCGGCAACATCAACTACGTGCTCGTCGCCGTCGTCGGCGGCCTGCGCGTCGCCTCCGGCTCGCTGTCCATCGGTGACGTCCAGGCGTTCATCCAGTACTCCCGGCAGTTCAGCCAGCCGCTCACCCAGGTCGCCTCCATGGCCAACCTCGTGCAGTCCGGCGTCGCCTCCGCCGAGCGCGTCTTCGAACTGCTCGACGCCGAGGAGCAGTCCGCCGACGCGGCCGCCCCGGCGGAGCCGCGCCCGGTGCGCGGTGAGGTCGCCTTCGAGGAGGTCTCCTTCCGCTACGAGGCCGACAAGCCGCTCATCGACGGCCTCTCCCTGACCGTGAGCCCCGGCCAGACGGTCGCCATCGTCGGCCCCACCGGCGCGGGCAAGACCACCCTGGTCAATCTGCTCATGCGGTTCTACGAGGTGAGCGGCGGCCGCATCACCCTCGACGGCGCCGACATCGCCGCCATGCCGCGCGAGGAGCTGCGCTCCCACATCGGCATGGTCCTCCAGGACACCTGGCTCTTCGGCGGCACCATCGCCGAGAACATCGCCTACGGTGCCGAGGGCGCCTCCATGGAGAAGATCGTCGAGGCCGCGAAGGCCACCCACGTCGACCGCTTCGTCCGCACCCTCCCCGACGGCTACGACACCGTCATCGACGAGGAGGGCTCCAACGTCAGCGTCGGCGAGAAGCAGCTCATCACCATCGCCCGCGCGTTCCTCGCCGAGCCGGAGATCCTCGTCCTCGACGAGGCCACCAGCTCCGTCGACACCCGCACGGAGGTGCTGATCCAGCACGCGATGGCCCAGCTGCGGACGGGCCGCACGAGCTTCGTGATCGCCCACCGGCTCTCCACGATCCGGGACGCGGACGTGATCCTGGTGATGGAGTCGGGGCACATCGTGGAGCAGGGGACGCACGAGTCTCTGCTGGAGGCGGATGGGGCGTATGCGCGGCTTTATGCGGCGCAGTTCGCGGAGGCGGTTGCGGGGGGCTGAGCGGGTTTCTTCTGCGGGTGCGTTGCCGCCTGCGGCGGGAGCGCCCTTCGGGCGCGGCCTCAAGCGCCGGCCGGGCTTGGGTTGTGGCGGGTGCCGGGGGCGACATCCGGGTTGTATTTCAGCCCGTCCGGCGTTTGAGGACGCGGCCGCAGGCCGCTCCCGCCGCAGGCGGCAACGGACCGGCAGTCGGGGGTCTGGGGCACGCGCCCCCCACGCGGCGTAGCCGCACATCAGATACAGCCGGGAAGGGGCGGGACTGGGGAAGAAAGCCCGCCGAAGCGCCACGCGCCCCCATGCCTCAACGCGCCCCCCATGCCGCCACGTCAAGCCCCACCCCCCACGACCACCCGAAGTGACCGACGAAACACAAGGTCATGCAAAATCGTCCGGCCACCGCAAAGCCCCGTGGGCTATCCTGCTGCGCAGAGAGGATCCGGGCAGAGCAGCCCCCGGGTCCTTTTGTGCATTCAGACGCGCTCCCGCGCGGATGAGCGCAAGCGCGCTCCAGGGCGCGCACCCCGAAGACTGCCAGCACAAAACCGTACGAAGCAGAGCCGCACACTCCCCCAGTGCGTCAGCCTGGGTGGTATCCCCTTTGCAGGGACCGAGGAGGACCGACGTCATGGGCGAGCGAAGCGCGCGCGACACCCGGAAACGTACGACGACCCCGACAGGGGGCGGCCGATGAGCTCTCTGCTGCTCCTTACCAACGCCCTCCAGCCGTCGACGGAGGTGCTGCCCGCCCTGGGCCTGCTCCTGCACAGCGTGCGGGTGGCCCCGGCCGAGGGGCCGGCGCTGGTGGACACCCCCGGGGCCGACGTCATACTGATCGACGGCCGCCGCGACCTTCCGCACGTACGCAGCCTCTGCCAGCTGCTGCGTTCCACCGGCCCCGGCTGCCCGCTGATCCTCGTGGTCACCGAGGGCGGCCTGGCCGCCGTCACCGCGGACTGGGGCGTCGACGACGTCCTGCTGGACACCGCGGGGCCCGCCGAGGTCGAGGCGCGGCTGCGGCTCGCGATGGGCCGCCAGCAGATCTCCATGGACGACAGCCCGATGGAGATCCGCACCGGCGACCTCTCCGTGGACGAGGCCACCTACAGCGCCAAGCTCAAGGGGCGGGTGCTGGATCTGACCTTCAAGGAGTTCGAGCTCCTGAAGTATCTCGCCCAGCACCCCGGCCGGGTCTTCACCCGGGCCCAGCTGCTCCAGGAGGTCTGGGGCTACGACTACTTCGGCGGCACCCGGACGGTGGACGTCCACGTGCGACGGCTGCGCGCCAAGCTCGGGCCCGAGCACGAGTCCCTGATCGGAACCGTCCGGAATGTCGGGTATCGCTTCGTGCTCCCCGAGAAGCCGGAGAAGGCCGCCGAGCGCCCCGACGACCGCAAGCCGGAGGACGGGGCCGCGATAGAGTCCACGGCCCCCGAATCCCAGGGTGCTCGACCGGCCAAACGCTAGGTGGACCCGCGTAGACTGCCGCGCGTGGCCAAGGTGACGCGGGACGATGTGGCGAGACTGGCGGGGACGTCGACCGCGGTGGTCAGCTATGTCATCAACAACGGTCCGAGGCCCGTGGCCCCGGCCACGCGCGAGCGTGTCCTCGCCGCGATCAAGGAGCTCGGCTACCGCCCCGACCGGGTCGCCCAGGCCATGGCCTCGCGACGGACGGATCTCATAGGTCTGATCGTCCCGGACGCCCGGCAGCCGTTCTTCGCGGAGATGGCACACGCCGTCGAGCAGGCGGCGGCCGAGCGCGGGAAGATGGTCCTCGTCGGGAACTCCGACTATCTCGACGAGCGCGAAGTGCACTATCTGCGCGCGTTCCTGGGCATGCGGGTCTCCGGCCTGATCCTGATCAGCCAGGGGCCCAGCGAGCACGCCGCCGCCGAGATCGACGCCTGGGACGCCCGGGTGGTCCTGATGCACCGGCGCCCCGACGCGATCGACGACGTGGCCGTCGTGACGGATGACGTCGGCGGCGCGCAGCTCGCCACCCGGCACCTCCTGGAGCACGGCCATCCGTACGTCGCCTGCCTCGGCGGTACGGAGGAGACGCCCACCGTCGGCGACCCCGTCACCGACCACGTCGAGGGCTGGCGCCGGGCCATGCGGGAGGCCGGGAAGTCCCTGGAGGGCCGGCTCTTCCAGGCTCCCTACAACCGCTACGACGCCTATCAGGTCGCCCTGAAGCTGCTCTCCGGCCCGGACCGGCCGCCCGCGCTCCTCTGTGCCACGGACGACCAGGCCATCGGTGTCCTGCGCGCCGCGCGCGAGCTCCGCATCGACGTGCCGCGCGACCTGGCTGTGGCGGGCTTCGACGACGTCAAGGAGGCGGCCCTGACGGACCCGCCCCTGACGACCGTCGCCTCCGACCGCATCGCCATGGCGCGCGCGGCGGTGGACTTGGTGCTCGACGACGGCCTCCGCGTGGCCGGCTCGCGCCGGGAGCGGCTCAAGCAGTTCCCTTCGGCGCTGGTGGTCCGCCGGTCCTGCGGCTGCGGCGGCTGAGGCCGGTCAACGGATCTGTCCCTTGAGCATCCGGATGAGGGTGCGGAATTGGGTGACGGTGAGGGTGAGGACGGTGCCGGGGTTTTCGCTCTCGCGGAGGAGGAGGGTTCCTTGCGGGGCCGCGGATATCTCCAGGCAGTTCGAAGAGGTCGCGCTGTAGGAGGATTTCTGCCAGTGGTAAGCGGACACGCTTCCGTCCCTTCAGATGGTGCGCGCGATGCTGTCGATGAATTCCCTTGATTTGGTCGGCTCCAGAGCGATGGATTCCATTGCGTCCATGATCGCCCGGTAATTGACCAACTCCGCCTCGGAGTCCAGGAAGTGGATGCCGCGCACTACGTCAAGCTGAACGGTATCGAGCCCAGGGACGGCACCGAGGACGAGGTCAGCGGATTGTCCCGCTCCTGGAAAAATGCCGAGGCTGAATGGGATCACTCGGATCGTCACGTTGTCCAGCTCGCTCATCTCGATGAGATGGCGGAGCTGTGCGCGGACCGTTGCAGGTCCACCGAACTGCATCCGCAGCGCGGCTTCATGGATGACAGCCGAATACGGGATCCGGTGGTCGCCGTGGAGGATCGCCTGCCTCTTCATCCGGTGAGACAAGCGATGTTCCACTTCGTACGCCCGCATGGGCGGCATGGCGTCCCGCATCACTGCGCGGGTGTACTCGTGGGTCTGGAGCAGTGCCGGAATGTGGATGACCAAGGCCACACGCAAGCCTGTCGCGTGATGCTCGAGCTCGGCCAAGTCTGCGAAGCAGGCGGGTAGATGTTCGCGGTATTCGTCCCACCAGCCTCGGGTGCGGCCGCCGGTCATGCCTGCCAAGGCGTCGATCAGCTCGTGGTCCGGGCAGCTGTAGGTGCGGGCCATGGTCCGCACGCGGTCGGCTCCCACTGGATACCGACCGGCCTCGATGTTGCTGATCCGCGACTGGTTGACGCCAAGACCAGCCGCCGCAGCCGTCGTGGACAGCCCCGCTCGCTCGCGAAGCTTCCTCAGCTCCGCTCCCAAGCGCTGCTGGCGCAGAGTGGGGCTACTTGACGATCCCATTGCTGCTCTCCTGACTCAAGCGTCACCCACACGGGGTCAGTTGGCCCTTATTTCGCTGGACGAGTGGAATATAGGCCATCGCCGAGGCTAGCTTGTGACCCAAGCCACCAACCGGCCCGCCGCGGAAGCGGAAGCGCACCGCCGTGCCCGAAAGCACGCGGCAAGACACCGTGCGGCAATCGCCAACCACCTCCTCCAAGGAGCCGTCATGGCAACCGTATCCCCGGAGAACCCCTGGTCGTACACGCTCAACCTGCCGAACGACCCCCGCTCCGCGTGGATCGCCCGCATCACCCTGCGCGGCGTGCTCAGCAGTCACGAGCTCAACGAACTCCGGGACGACGCCGAGCTGTTGACCTCGGAGCTCGTCACCAACGCGTACCGCTACTCCGACGGCGCCGTCGAGCTGCGGATCCGTGAACTCGCCACCCCCGGCATCCGCATCAGCGTGTGGGACACCAACCCCGAAGTGCCCGAGCCGTTCGAGCAGCCAGTGCTGCGTCCCGTCGAGCCCCGGCGCACCGACACGACGTACGGCAGGGGGCTGTTGATCGTCCGGCGCTGCGCGGACAACTGGGGGAGCACCTCCTATGGGCACCGCTGGTACGGGACGGGGTTCCGTGGGAAGTGGCTGTGGTGCGAACTCGGGGCGAAGCGGGGTGCCGAAAGCGCCGGTCGGGCCAAAGTGACCCCTCTTGTCAGTGGCACGTGAGACGGTGATCTCCAGTCCGCCGACAGTGAGGATCCGTAATGGCGAAGCTCAAGGGTCAGGTCAAGTGGTTCAACGAGTCGAAGGGTTTCGGCTTCATCAGCCCGGCGGACGGGAGCAAGGATGTGTTCGTCCATTTCTCCGCGATTCAGGGCAACGGCTTCAAGACGCTGGCCGAGGGGCAGGATGTGGAGTTCGAGATCCAGGACGGCCAGAAGGGCCCGTCGGCGGTGAACGTGGTAGCGGTCTGAGAAGTCAGCGTGGCGTGGTCGTCGTGATCGTGTGCCCATTGCATGTCGGCAAGCTAGGCGGATCACGACGACCCATCCGCACGACGCTCGGCAAGTGCCCCTGACTGCACGCGAATTGGTGGCGATCCGGCCGGGTGTTCGAGACGAACCGGCTGCTCAGACCCGCTTCGCGTGGAAGATGCCCCACACGATGAGCCCCTTGCGGCAGGCCGCCGCCACCTGGGGCAGGCTCCGGCGCAGGCCGTCGAGGTAGGCGGCGTCGACGGAGGCCGCGAGGGTGGGGGAGGGGGAGAGGACCTCCTCGGTGAGGCGGTCGTAGTGGGTCTGGAGGTGGTCGCTCAGATCCTCGAACGTCACATCGGCCAGCGGCAGCTCACGCAGCTGGTCCTGGTAGAAGCCGAGAGTGGCGAACTCCTCGATGGCCAGCCGCTCGGTGAGCGGGCGCAGTTCCTCGGCGGGGGCGTCCACGGCGGCCATGAAGTCGGTGAAGACGAGCTGCCCGCCGGGCCCGAGGAGGCGCACGGCCTCGCGCAGCGCGGTGGGGCGGTCGCCGCTGTGGCACAGGGCGTCCTGCGACCAGACGACGTCGAACGAGCCGTCGGGCGCGGGGACGTCGTGGAAGGAGCCGGTCACGACGTCGATCAGGCCGTCGAGCCCGCGCGCGAGGTTGAGCTCGCGGTTCCGGCGGTTCTGCACCTCGCTGATGTTGAGCGCGGTGACGCGACAGCCGTACGTCTCGGCGAGCTGCCGGGCGGCGCCGCCGTAACCGGAGCCCATGTCCAGGACGGTGCTGCCGGACCCGAGCGTGCCGGCCGTCTTCGCGGCCATCCGCTCGACGGTCCGGCGGGCCGCCACGGCCACCGCTTCGTGCGCGTTGTCGTAGATCCCGACGTGGATGTTCTCGCCGCCCCACGCCTGCGCGTAGAAGCCGTCGACGTCACTGGTGTCGTAATACGTACGTGCCACATTGTCCTCAGCCATGGCGCATACCTAGGCAATACGCGCCCGGCGCAAACCCCCCGTCAGAGACCGGGCGGCGCCACCGGTGCGCCCGGCAGCCGTACGGACGCCACCGCGCCACCGCCTTCCGCCGGGCCGAGGGACACCTCGCCGCCGGCCTGGCGGACCGTGCGGGCCACGATCGAGAGGCCCAGGCCGCTGCCGGGGAGGCTGCGGGCCGAGGGGGAGCGCCAGAAGCGCTCGAAGACATGCGGGAGTTCATCGGCGGGGATGCCGGGGCCGTGGTCGCGCACGGT
Organism: Streptomyces sp. NPDC025618; assembly: GCF_055558795.1. Lineage (NCBI taxonomy): Bacteria > Bacillati > Actinomycetota > Actinomycetes > Kitasatosporales > Streptomycetaceae > Streptomyces > Streptomyces sp. NPDC025618. The sequence continues at coordinate 69,015 of NZ_JBVHLW010000024.1, forward strand.
CAGCTCGCCGCCGGTCAGGGTGACCTCGACCGTGCCGCCGGGCGGGCTGAACTTCACCGCGTTGTCCAGGAGGTTGACCAGGGCACGCTCCATGGCGGCCGGTTCGGCCCGTACGAACCAGGGGTCCATCCGCACCGCGAACCTCAGACCCGAGCCGCGCAGCCGGGCCCGCTCCACCGCGCGCCCGACCGCCTCGTGGAGGGCTATCACCTGCACCGGGCCGCCGTCCGGCGCGGCGTCCGGGCGGGAGAGCTCCTGGAGGTCGCCGATCAGCGCCGCGAGCTCGGTCATCTGCGCCTTGACGGAGGCGAGGAGCGCCTTGCGGTCCTCCGGGGGGATCGCCCGGCCGGTCTCCTCGCTCCGCACGAGCAGGTCGATGTTGGTGCGCAGCGACGTCAGCGGCGTCCGCAGCTCGTGCCCGGCGTCCGCGATCAGTTGCTGCTGGCGGTCGCGGGAGGAGGCGAGGGCGGCCGTCATGGAGTTGAAGGAGCGGGACAGCCGGGCGATCTCGTCCTCGCCTTCGACGGGGATGCGCACGGCGAGATCCTCCGTGCGGGCGATGTGCTCGACCGTGTCCGTCAGCCGGTCCACGGGCCGCAGGCCGGCGCGGGCGATGCCCAGGCCCGCGGTGGCGGCGCCGAGGACGCCGACCCCGGCGGTGAAGGCGAGGACGAGCGCGAGCTTGTTGAGCGGCTTGTCGATGTCGCTCAAGGGCTGGGCGATCGAGACCGCGTAGACGCCGGGCACGGTGCTCGACGAGGTGGCGACCCGCATCTCCTGGCCGTTCTTCGCCCGCCCGTCGTGCAGCACCGGATCCGGGCCGTTCTGCCCGACGGCCAGATCCTCCGGGGAGACCTCGACGGGTGACTTCCCGGGCGTCGTGCAGATCGCGCCCCGCGTCGTGATGATCTGGAAGGTGTACTGGCTGGGGGTCGCCCGCTGCCCGGCGCCGCACGTGCGCTGGAGGTCGACGACGGTCTCGTCCGTCGGCCGGACGTTGGTCAGGGTGGTGTCCCGCTGCTGTTCGAGCTGCTGCTTGAGGACCACCCAGGACACCCCCGCGACCGCCGCGACCGCGACGGCGACCGCCGCCGCCGAGAGCAGCGCGAGCCGTGAGCGCAGGGGCAGCCGACGGAAACGGCCGATCATTCGGACCCGCCGCCGTCCGCCCGCAGGACATATCCGACGCCCCGCACCGTGTGGACGAGCCGCGGCTCGCCACCGGCCTCCGTCTTGCGGCGCAGATACATCACATACACATCAAGGGAGTTGGAGGACGGCTCGAACTCGAAGCCCCAGACCGACTTCAGGATCTGCTCCCGGGTGAGGACCTGCCGCGGGTGCGCGAGGAACAGCTCCAGCAGCGTGAACTCCGTGCGGGTCAGCTCGACCGGCCGGTCGCCGCGGGTCACCTCGCGCGTGGTGAGGTCCATGTGGAGATCGGCGAAGGCGAGCGTGTGGGAGACCGCCTCCACGGCCGCCGCCGCGTAGGAGCTGCGGCGCAGCAGGGCGCGGATCCGGGCCAGCAGCTCGTCCAGCTCGAAGGGCTTGACCAGATAGTCGTCCGCCCCGGCGTCGAGGCCGGTGACGCGGTCGCCGACGGTGTCCCGGGCGGTGAGCATCAGGATGGGCACGGTGACCCCGGAGGCGCGCAGCCGGCGGGCGGCGGTCAGGCCGTCCATCCGGGGCATCAGCACATCGAGCACGATCAGCTCCGGGTCGTACGCCGTGACCTTCTCCAGCGCGTCGAGCCCGTCGACGGCCAGCTCCGTGCCGTACCCCTCGAAGGCGAGACTGCGGCGCAGTGCCTCGCGGACGGCGGGCTCGTCGTCCACGATCAGGATGCGGGCGGGCTGGTCGCCGTGCTCGGCGGGGCTCATCGGCTTACCTCACGGGTCTACGGGTGGCGTCTCCTGTCCCTCTCAGCGTCGCACGCCGGGCGGGGGCGGGTTTCCTGCCCTGTGGATAACTCAGCTGCCGCCCGCCCGGAGCTTCGCCAGGTCGGCCTTGACGGTGTTGATCGGGATCGCGAAGCCGAGGCCGACGCTGCCCGCGGAGTCGCCCTGGCCGGCCGAGGAAGCGGAGGAGTACATCGCGGAGTTGATGCCGATGATCTCGCCGCTCATGTTGATGAGCGCGCCGCCGGAGTTGCCGGGGTTGAGCGAGGCGTCCGTCTGGATGGCCTTGTAGGTGGTCTTGGAGGAGCCGGTGTCGCCGTTGTACTGGTTGCCGCCGAACTCGAACGGCCACTGCGGGAAGCCGCCGCGCCCCTGCCGCTGCCCCTGGTCCTGGCCCTGCTCCTTGGCGACCGTGACGTCGCGGTTGAGGGCGGAGACGATGCCGCTGGTCACCGTGCCGGTGAGGCCCTCGGGGGAGCCGATCGCGACGACGTCGTCACCGACCCGGATCTTGCCGGAGTCGCCCAGGGTCGCCGCCTTGAGGCCGCTCGCGCCGTCCACCTTGATCAGGGCGAGGTCCTTGTCGGGGTCCGTGCCGACGACCTTGGCGGTCTTGCTGCTGCCGTCGCTGAAGGAGACCTTCACGCTGTCGGCACCGGCGACCACGTGGTTGTTGGTGACGATCTCGCCGCCGCTCGTGACGATCACGCCGGAGCCGGTGGACTCGCCGGAGGTGGTCTGCGCCTTGATCTCCACGATGCTCGGGCTGACCGCCTTGGCCACGGCGGAGACGCCGCTGGTCTTGGAGGACGCGTTCTGCACGGGCGTCGAGTGGCTGCTGGTGCCGGAGCGCGAGGCGAGCTCGCCGACCAGGGCGGCCGAGCCGCCGCCGACGACGGCCGCGACGAGCGCGCAGGCGGCGATGAGCGCGACGGGGCGGCGGGCGCGGGGCGAGGCGTGGGCGCTGCCGCTGCCGGGGGTGCCGTTGCCGGGGGTGCCGGGGGTGTCGAAGCCGGCGTAGCCGCCGTCGCCGGGGCCGCCTGTGCCGCCGCTGCCGTGGGCGGCGTTGCCGTGCATGGCGTTGCCGTGTGCGGCGCTGCCGTCGCCGGGCCAGACGGTGACGCCGGACGCCGTGGTGACCGGCTGCTGAGGGGCGTACGACGGCGGCGCCGGGTACGCGAAGGGCTGCTGCTGGAAGTCAGGTTCCTGTGCGCCGTTGCGGCGGTCGTTGTCCGTCATGGATATGACTGTGCTCCGGCTAGATGAAAACAGTCTGAGTGGGCTCTGAGAAGCCCGACAGAAGCGGGTATGCCCGGTGTAAGGACCGGTCGGCGACCGGATGGGTGATCTTCGGCCGCTGGGGCGGGGAGGCGGTCCCGTCGAGGGTACTGACTGGTAGCCGCGGGCGGGCGCTTCCGGCCGGCCGGGGCTTCCCGGACGACGTCGCGGAGGTAGTGATCATGCAGGTGGCCGGCTGGCACGTCGAGGTCGAGTTCGACGAGGACGAGACGCACACGCGCGCGGCTGCGCTGCTGCGGCTGCGCGACGGCACGGAGTTGAGGGGGCGGGGGCAGGCCACGCGGGATCCCCGGGATCCCGACGAGCGGCGGATCGGGGAGGAGCTTGCCGGGGGGCGGGCCTTGCTCGATATCGGGCAGCAGTTGTTGGTGAAGGCGGGGGCTGAGGTTCAGAATCTTTGAGGTGGTGGGGTGGGTGCGGGCCGGTGGCGCCTGCGGCGCTTCGTTCCCCTACCCCGCCCCTTCCCGGCTGCGTCTGATGTGCGGCTCCGCCGCGTGGGGGCCGCGCCCCAGACCCCGCAACACGCTTCGCGCGTTGTCCTCAAGCTCCCCCAGCTAACGCTGGGAGGTGCCCCCAACGGGCTGGATATGCGGACCGTAGTCGCATATCCAGCCCGTCCGTTGGTTTGAAGGCTGCCTGACCGCTAAAGGTCAGAGCGTTACTTCACCACCGTGATCCTGTCCGCCTTCGGCGGTGCCAGCGGGGTCGTCTTCGATGAGTGTGCCGTCAGGTACGCGTTGAAGACGTCGAGGTCCGACGCCCCGATGCGCGGGTTCTTGCTCTCCTTGAACGCCGGGAAGCCGTCGCCGCCGCCCGCGAGGAACGCGTTCGCCGCGACGCGGTAGGTCTTCGCCGGGTCGATCGCCGCGCCGTCGAGCTTCACCGAGGAGACGTCGACGCGGGCCGCGCCCTTCTTCGTCATGTCGAGGGTGTAGGTGAGGCCCTTGCTGACCTGGAGGATGATCGGCTCGGCCTCGTTCACGCCGCTGACCTGCTGCTGGAGCAGGGAGATGAGCTGGGCGCCGGTGAGGTCGGCCGTGGCCATCATGTTGGTGAAGGGCTGCACGGTGAAGGACTCGCCGTAGGTGACGACGCCGTCCCCTTCCGCCCCCGACGCCTTGTAGGCGAGGTCGGAGCGGATGCCGCCGGGGTTCATGAACGCGATCTGGGCGCCGCCCTTGTCGGCCGGGGCCAGGGCCTCCAGCTGGGCGTCGGCGATGACGTCACCGAGCGGCTTCTCGTAGTCCTGCGAGCCGCGGCCGTTGATGTCGGCGGAGATGTAGCCCACCGGCTTGTTCGCCACCGGCGCGGACAGCTTCCGCCAGCGGTCGACGAGGGCCGTCATGTCCGGGGCTTTCGGCTGGTCGCGGTCCACGACGTGGTTGGCCGCGCGGGGGTGCTTCACCGGGGTGCGGACGATGTCCTTGGTCCGCCGGTCGTACGTCAGCGTGGTGTCGGTGTACAGCCGCCCGAAGGACGCCGCCGAGGTGACCGTGCGGGGCGCGCCCGACGGGTCGGGGATGGTGCAGGTGTACGCCGCGTGCGTGTGGCCGGTGACGAGGGCGTCGACCTTCGGCGTGATCTTCTTCGCGATGTCCACGATCGGGCCGGAGATCCCGGCGCCCGCGCCCGGGGTGTCGCAGTCGAAGTTGTACGCCCCGGAGGCCGGCAGGCCGCCCTCGTGGATGAGGGCGACGATCGACTTCACGCCCTGGCGGTCGAGCTCCTTGGCGTACTTGTTGATCGTCTCGACCTCGTCACCGAACTTCAGGCCCTTCACGCCTTCCGCGGTGACGACGTCCGGCGTGCCCTTGAGCGTGACGCCGATGAAGCCGATCTTCACGCCGTTGTGCTTCCACACGGTGTACGGCTTGAGGATGGGCTTGCCGGTCTTCTCGTCCGTGACGTTCGCCGCGAGGTAGGGGAAGTCGGCGCCCTGGAACTTCTTGCCCTTCTCGAAGCAGCCGTCCTTCGGGTGACAGCCGCCCTTCTGCATCCGTGTCAGCTCGGCGCGGCCCTCGTCGAACTCGTGGTTGCCGACGGAAGTGACGTCCAGCCCGAGCTTGTTCATCGCCTCGATGCTCGGCTCGTCGTGGAAGAGCCCCGAGACCAGCGGGCTGGCCCCGATCAGGTCACCGGCCGCCGCGGTCACGGAGTAGGGGTGGCCCTTGCGGGCCGTGCGCAGCGAGTTGGCGAGGTATTCCACGCCGCCCGCCGGTATGGCCTTCTTCTTGCCGTCGGGCTGCAACTCCGTGACGGTGCCCGAGGAGCCCTGCGGGGGCTCCAGGTTGCCGTGGAAGTCGTTGAAGGAGAGCAGCTGTACGTCGACCGTACGGGAGTGGTGGGCGCTCGCCGGGCCGGCCGTCGCCAGGACACCGGCGGTGGCCGCGAGTACGGCGACGGTCGTGGTCAGCCGTCTGGAGCGGCGCTTCCGTGGCGGCGTCGCGTGCATTTGTTCCCCTTTGTGCATATGCGGTTGTTACTGGTCGCCGGAAGCTTAGAGTCAACGCGCGTAGCGCGTCAGGAGGGTTGAGGTGACGATTCCGTAGCTCCTGATGGCCGAGGTCGTAGGCTCGACCCATGAGTGACGTCGTGAACAACACAGGCGGCCAGCGGTCGGTCGAGGTGACGGAGGAACTCGCGCCCGAGGTGGCGCGGGAGGTGCTGGTGCTGATCGAGGAGGCCGCCGCCGTCGACGGCCAGCCGGCCGTCTCGGAACAGGGCCGCCTCCAGCTCCACGGGCGCCGCGCGGGCGTACGGCACGTACTGCTGCGCGACGAGGAGGGCGAGCTCATCGGCTACGGCCAGCTGGAGGACAGCGACCCGGTGGAGGCGCCCGCCGGCGAGCTCGTCGTGCACCCCTCACGGCGCGGCCGTGGGCACGGGCGGGCGCTGGGCAGCGCCCTCCTCGCGGAGTCCGGCAAGCGGCTGCGCATCTGGGCCCACGGCGGCCACCCCGCCGCGCGCCACCTCGCGCAGGTGCTGGGCCTGAGCCTCTTCCGTGAGCTCCGCCAGATGCGACGTCCGCTGGCGGGTCTGGACCTTCCCGACCCTGTCCTGCCGGAGGGCGTGGTCGTGCGCACCTTCCGTCCTGGCGAGGACGACGCGGCTTGGCTCTCCCTGAACGCCGCCGCCTTCGCCCACCACCCTGAACAGGGCTCCCTCACGCAGCGGGACCTCGACGACCGCAAGGCGGCTGAGTGGTTCGACCCCGAGGGCTTCTTCCTCGCGGAGCGCGCCGGCGAGATCGTCGGCTTCCACTGGACGAAGGTCCATGCGGCGGAGGGCCTGGGCGAGGTCTATGTGCTGGGGGTCCGCCCCGGCTTCCAGGGGGGTGGCCTGGGGAAGTCACTGACGACGATCGGCCTGCGGCATCTGGAGGGGCGGGGGTTGGCTACGGCGATGCTTTATGTTGACGCGGACAATTTGGCGGCTGTGGCGGTTTATGAGGGGTTGGGGTTCGGGGTGCATGAGACGGATCTGATGTATCGGACTGAGAGCTGATCTTTGTCTGCGGGTTGTTCGTGGTTGGGGTTCGGGTGGCCTCAAGTGCCGGCCGGGCTGGTTTGTGGTGGGTGCCGGAGGTGCGCCCGTCTTTTCTTTCAGCCCGTCCGGCGATTGAGGGCAACGCGCGAAGCGTGTTGCTGGGGGCCCGGGGGTCTCCCCGGTTCCGGGAAGGGGCGGGGCTGGGGAACAAGCCCGCCGCAGGCGCCACGGACCCGCAGCCGGGGGGGCAAGCCGCCGCAGGCGGCAGCCCGCCCATTTGACACGCACCAGCCCCGTACCCCACCCTTTCACTAGTCAAATAGTGAAAGGGTGCTCGTGGTCGAGTTCCGCATCGACCGCCGCAGCGGGGTCGCCACCTACCTCCAGATCGTCCAGCAAGTGGAGCAGGCCCTCCGGCTCGGCCTCCTCGCGCCGGGCGACAAGCTGCCCACGGCCAAAGAGGTCGTCGCGGCCACGGCCATCAACCCCAACACCGTGCTGAAGGCCTACCGCGAGCTCACCCGCGACGGCCTCGTCGAGGCGCGCCCCGGGCTCGGGACGTTCGTACGGCGGTCGCTCGCCCGCCCGCAGGCCGGTGCCGATTCGCCGCTGCGCGCGGAGCTCGCCGAGTGGATGGAGCGCGCCCGCGCGGCCGGGCTCGCCCGGGAGGACGTCGCCGCGCTGGTCGGCTCCGTCCTGGAAGAGCGCTTCGAGGCCCCATGACCGACTTCACCTTCCGTCCCGGCCTGACCGCCCTGGAAGCGGTCGGGCTCGGGCTGAGACACCGGCGCGGCTGGGCGCTGCGCGACTGTTCCTTCCGGCTGCCCGCGGGCCGCGTCTGCGCGCTGGTCGGGCCCAACGGCGCGGGCAAGTCCACGCTGCTGTCCCTGGCCGCCGGGCTGCGCAGGCCCACCGAGGGTTCGCTGACCGTCCTCGGCGGCGGCCCCGGCGAGGAAGGGGTGCGGCCCCGCGTCGCGTACCTCTCCCAGGACAAGCCGCTCTATCCCCGCTTCACCGTCGCCGAGACCCTCCGCATGGGCCGCGAGCTCAACCCCGTCAGCTGGGACCAGGCCACCGCCGAGGCGCTCCTGGCGGACGACGGCCCGCCGATGGGCGCCCGCGTCGCCGACCTCTCCGGCGGCCAGCGCACCCGCGTCGCCCTGGCCCTCGCTCTGGGCAAGCGGCCCGAACTGCTGCTCCTGGACGAGCCGATGGCCGACCTCGACCCTCTCTCACGCCATCGCACGACCACCGCCCTGATGACGGCCGCCGCCGAACGTTCCGTGACGGTCGTCATGGCTTCGCACGTCCTCGCCGAGCTCGACGGGATCTGTGACTACCTGCTGCTGATCGCGGACGGGCGGGTGCGGCTGGCGGGCGAGGTCGAGGATCTGGTGGCGGCTCATTCGGTGCTTGTGGGGCGGTGCGAGGGTTCTGACGATCCGTTCGCCGCGCATACGGTGGTGGAGGCGCGGCGGACGGGTCGTCAACTGACCGCTCTCATCCGGCCGGAGGGTCGTCCGGTCCTCGGCTCTTGGCAGAGTGCGGAGCCGTCTCTGGAGGAACTTCTCCTGGCTCATCTTCGCTCGCCTGGGGTGCCTTCGCTTTTGACGCCCAGTGCGGAGCCGCGGGGCGGGTCTTTCCCCTGCCCCGCCCCTTCCTGATCGCACCTAAGCCTGCGGGCCGGTCGCCGCCTGCGGCGGGCTTTTTCCCCAGCCCCGCCCCTTCCCGGCTGCGGGCCGGTTCGCCGCCTGCGGCGGGAGCGGCCTGCGGCCGCGTCCTCAAACGCCGGACGGGCTGTTTGTTCCCCAGCCCCGCCCCTTCCCGAAACTGGGGGCAAGCTCCCAGACCCCCAGCAACGCGCTTCGCGCGTTGTCCTCAATCGCCGGACGGGCTGATTGGGAACCCTGAAGTGGATACGTCCCGCACGTGCTCTCCGGTGGGAGGGGGTGGGGCTGGAGGGTGGGGTTCTGGAACGCGGTGCGTCGGTACGGCACTCCATACGAAGCACGGTGCCCGCACCGCGTTCCAGGTCCTCAGCCCGGAAGTCCCACCCCCGGCACCCACCACAACCCCAGCCCGGCCGGCGCTTGAGGCCACCCGAACCGCAAGGCGCAAGCAACCCGCACCCGACAAACGACCCGCCCCCACCACCCCGCCACAAGCCAGCGCCAGCGCAACCGCACCGGCACGTCATGTGACCGTTACCCCCAATTCAACACCGGTTGCGACTCTTGCCGAATGCAGCCCGCCGTGCCCCACGCACCAGACCGCCGGCTACGCGCCGCCGGCGCGTCCGCGCGGAACAATGAAGACATGACCTCGTCGAGCAGCGCTCAGGCACACGGTTTCGGTAATCCGCAGCCTTCCGTCGGCTCCATCGCGGCGCACAGGCCCTACGCGGTGGCGGCACCGGCCTCTCCGGGGCTGGAGCCGGATCTGGACGCTTCGGATCTGGGGACGTACGGGGACCCGGCGTACGGCGACGAGGGGCTCGAGGGCGCGTACGGAGAGGAGCCGCTGCCGCACGGACGGTTCCTGGACCGGGAGCGCAGCTGGCTGGCGTTCAACGAGCGGGTGCTGGAGCTGGCCGAGGACCCGGCGACGCCGCTGCTGGAGCGGGCCAACTTCCTCGCGATCTTCGCGAGCAACCTCGACGAGTTCTTCATGGTGCGCGTGGCGGGGCTGAAGCGCAGGATCGCCACCGGGGTGGCCACGCGCTCGGCGTCCGGGCTCCAGCCGAGAGAGGTGCTGGAGCAGATCTGGACCCGCTCCCGGGAGCTCATGGCCCGGCACGCCGCCTGCTATCAGCAGGACGTCGCGCCCGAGCTCGCCGAGCACGGCATCCACCTGATCCGCTGGCCTGAGCTGACCGAGAAGGAGCAGGGCCGCCTGTTCACCCTCTTCCGGCAGCAGATCTTCCCGGTGCTGACGCCGCTGGCGGTCGACCCGGCGCACCCCTTCCCGTACATCTCGGGGCTCTCGCTCAACCTCGCGGTCGTCGTGCGCAACCCCGTGAGCGGCCATGACCACTTCGCACGTGTGAAGGTCCCGCCGCTGCTGTCGCGCTTCCTGGAGGCGTCCCCGGAGCGGTACGTCCCGCTGGAGGACGTCATAGCGGCGCACCTGGAGGACCTGTTCCCGGGGATGGAGGTGCTCGCGCACCACATGTTCCGGGTGACGCGGAACGAGGACCTGGAGGTCGAGGAGGACGACGCGGAGAACCTGCTCCAGGCGCTGGAGAAGGAGCTCATGCGGCGCCGCTTCGGCCCGCCCGTGCGGCTGGAGGTCGAGGAGACCATCGACCCGTACGTCCTCGACCTGCTGGTGCGCGAGCTGAAGATCTCCGACGCCGAGGTCTACCCGCTGCCCGGTCCGCTCGACCTGACCGCGCTCTTCCGCATAGCGTCCCTGGACCGGCCCGAGCTGAAGTACCCGAAGTTCGTGGCCGGCACCCACCGGGACCTCGCCGAGGTCGAGTCCGCGTCCGCGCCCGACATCTTCGCGGCGCTGCGTGAGCGGGACGTGCTGCTGCACCACCCGTACGACTCCTTCTCCACCTCCGTGCAGGCGTTCCTGGAGCAGGCGGCGGCCGACCCGGACGTCCTCGCGATCAAGCAGACGATCTACCGGACCTCGGGCGAGTCGCCCATCGTGGACGCCTTGATAGACGCCGCGGAATCCGGCAAGCAGGTGCTCGTCCTCGTCGAGATCAAGGCCCGCTTCGACGAGCAGGCCAACATCAAGTGGGCGCGCAAGCTGGAGGAGGCGGGCTGCCACGTCGTCTACGGCCTGGTCGGCCTGAAGACGCACTGCAAGCTGTCGCTGGTGGTGCGGCAGGAGGGCGACACCCTGCGCCGCTACTCCCACGTGGGCACCGGGAACTACCACCCCAAGACCGCCCGCCTCTACGAGGACCTCGGGCTGCTCACCGCCGACCCGCAGGTCGGCGCGGACCTCTCCGACCTCTTCAACCGGCTGTCCGGCTACTCCCGGCGCGAGACCTACCGGAGGCTGCTGGTCGCCCCCCGGTCGCTGCGCGACGGGCTGATCGCCCGGATCGCCAAGGAGGTCGGGCACCACCGGGCCGGGCGGCCCGCGTACATCCGCATCAAGGTCAACTCGATGGTCGACGAAGCCGTCATCGACGCCCTCTACCGCGCGGCGCGCGAGGGCGTGCCGGTGGACATCTGGGTGCGCGGCATCTGCGCGCTGCGGCCCGGGGTGACCGGGCTCTCGGAGAACATCCGGGTGCGCAGCATCCTCGGCCGGTTCCTCGAACACTCGCGAGTCTTCGCGTTCGGGAACGGTGGCGACCCCGAAGTCTGGCTCGGCAGCGCCGACATGATGCACCGTAACCTCGACCGGCGCATCGAGACGCTGGTGCGGGTCACCGACCCCGCGCACCGGGCCTCGCTCGGCCGGCTGCTGGAGACCGGGATGTCCGACTCCACCGCCTCCTGGCACCTCGGCCCGGACGGCGGCTGGCGGCGGCACGCGACGGACGCCGACGGGCAGCCGCTGCGCAACGTACAGGAGATGCTCATTGACGCCCGGAGGCGCCGGCGTGGCTCAGCGACCGCATGACCAGCCGCTTACGGTCACCGTGGCCGGGGGAGGGGACATGACGACGACGCGGCGGCCGGCCGCGCCGGACCCGGCCGTGGACACGGCGACCTCCGGAGAGGTGCTCGCGGCCTATCTGCACGGCCAGGCCGTGGAGTTCCTGCGCAGCCTGCGGCTGCACGCCGAGAGCGGCGCGGGCGCCGAGGACGCGACGGAGGCCGCCCGGCTGCTGCGCCGCTCGGCCCGCCGCATCGCCGGTGTCCTGGGCGCCTACCGCCCGCTCACCGACGCGGCCTGGACCGACCACCTCAGCTCCGAACTGGTCTGGCTGTCGGAGACGCTGGGTCGCGAACACGCCTACGCGGCACGGCTGGCCCGGCTGCGCGGGGCGCTGCACCGGCTGTCCGGGGCGACGCCCTGCGAGGAGCGGGCCTGGAGCGGGCTGACGGTCGGTGCCGCGCGGGCCGGGGCGCTGCTGGAGCGGCAGTTGACGCTGGCCCGGACCCGGGCGCACTCGGCCGCGCTGCAGACCTTCGGCTCCTCGCGGTTCCACGCCGTCGCCGACGCGGCCGCCGTGCTCGCCTCCGAGGTGCCGCTCGACCCGGCCGCGCACGACCTCCTCGCCCGCGAGGCGCTGCCCCGGCTCGTGGAGCAGACCCAGCGGCGGCTGGTGGAGGCCGTCGAGCAGCTGCCGCTGTCCGTCGCCGGGCACCCGTACAACGCCGAGGCCCTCACCCACGGCCTCGCCGCCCTGCCGTCCTCCGACGCGCCGCCGGCCGAGGCGCGCCAGGACGCCCCGTGGCACCAGGTGCGCAAGCTCGTACGGCTGCGGCGGTACGCGCAGGAGGTGCTGGACGAGCACCGGCAGGGCGAGGCCGAACCCTCCCTCTCCGTCAGCTTGCTGAACGCCGGTCAGGCCCTGGACCGCCACCGCGACGCCGCCGAAGCGGCCGCCGCGGCCGCCGCCGCGGCCCGCACCCCGCGCATCGCCCCGGCCACCGCCTACGCCCTCGGCGTCCTCCACGCCGACCAGCGCCACGAGGTCGAAGCCGCCCGCTTCACCTTCGGCCGGGTCTGGCAGCGCATGGGGGGAGCGGCGCTGTGAGCGACGACGTCATCCGCGCGGCGGGGTGCGTGCTGTGGCGGCACGGTGCCGGCCTGGAGATCGCCCTCGTCCACCGCCCGCGCTACGACGACTGGTCGCACCCGAAAGGCAAGCTCAAACGGGGCGAGGACGCGGCGGGCTGCGCGGTGCGGGAGGTGCTGGAGGAGACGGGGATGGTGTGCGTCCTGGGGGCGCCGTTGCCGACGGTTTGTTATGAGGTGGACGGGCGGGAGAAGGAAGTGCGGTATTGGGGGGCGCAGGCGGTTTCCGGGGTGTTTGTCCCCAACCGGGAGGTGGATGAGCTTCTTTGGCTTGCGCCGGAGGTGGCTCGGGGACGGCTCACGGAGGCGCGGGACCGGGGGTTGGTGGACGCGCTGCTGGGGGTACTGCGGGTGGGGTGAGGGGGGTTGCGCCTGCGGCGGGCTTTTTCCCCAGCCCCGCTCCTGCCCGAAACCAGGGAGACCCCGGACCCCCAGCAACACGCTTCGCGCGTTGTCCTCAATCGCCGGACGGGCTGATTTGGCTGATCTGAGTGCGCAATCCAGCCCGTCCGGCGTTTGAGGACGCGACCGAAGGCCGGAAAAACACCCGCTATCGCGGAGCAATCGCGTCCCAGCGAAGCGAGAGTTCCCCCTGACGCCACCGCCCCGGCCCATCCGTCAGCGGCCACGACCCGGCCAGAGAAGCCGCCGTGCGCATCCACCGCTGCCGGGCGGAAAGCGCGGAATACGGCGCGGCCGCCGCCCACGCCCGGTCGAAGTCCCGCAGGAACGCGTGCACCGGCTCGCCGGGGACATTGCGGTGGATGAGCGCCTTCGGCAGGCGTTCCGCCAGGTCGGAGGGGGTGTCCAGGGAGCCGAGGCGGGCCGCGAAGGTGACCGTGCGGGGGCCCTCGGGGCCGAGGGCGACCCAGACGTGGCGGCGGCCGATCTCGTCGCAGGTGCCTTCCACGAGCAGGCCGCCCGGCGCGAGGCGCGCGCAGAGGCGGGACCAGACGGCGGCGACCTCGTCCTCGTCGTACTGCCGGAGCACGTTCGCCGCCCGGATCAGCGCGGGCGCGCGGCCCGGGCCGCCGCCGAGGGGGACCTCGAAGCCGCCGTGGGCGAAGGCCAGCCCGTCGCGTTCGTACGGCTTCGCGGCGGCGACCCGCTCGGGGTCTATCTCCACGCCGACGACCTCCGCCCCCGGGCAGGCGGTGCGCAGCCGGGTGAGCAGCTCGACGGCGGTCCAGGGGGCCGCTCCGTAGCCGAGGTCGACGGCGACGGGGTCACCGCTCCGGCGCAGGGCGGGGCCGTGGGTGTGGGCGATCCAGCGGTCCATGCGGCGCAGCCGGTTGGGGTTGGTGGTGCCCCGGGTGGCCGTCCCTATGGGACGGCGGGCGGGGGCGGTACGGCTGGCCATGCGCTCAACTGTAGGTCAGCCCTCCGTTCCCGGGTCACACTTTGGTAAAGGGGAAATGGGAGGCGACCTCCGCGACGTTGCCCCCGTGTAACGCGCTGCATGCCCCTCACGAAGCGGACGGAGGACTCACCCGGTGAGCCAGTACGCATCCAGGCTCGGCGCACGCCGCGGCCGCGCGCTCGGCACCTTCGCCCAGAGCCCCCTGCGGCGCATCGGCACCCCTCGGCGGCCCCGCCGCATAGCGATGCTGAGCGTCCACACGTCCCCGCTGCACCAGCCGGGCACGGGCGACGCGGGCGGCATGAATGTCTACATCGTCGAGCTCGCCAAGCGCCTGGCCACGCTCGACATCGAGGTCGAGATCTTCACCCGGGCCACCACCGGAGCCCTCCCGCCCGCCGTGGAGCTGGCCCCGGGCGTGCTGGTGCGGCACATCGACGCGGGCCCGTACGAGGGGCTGGCCAAGGAGGAGCTGCCCGCGCAGCTGTGCGCGTTCACGCACGGCGTGATGCAGGCGTGGGCGGGCCACCGGCCGGGCCACTACGACCTGGTGCACTCGCACTACTGGCTCTCCGGCCACGTGGGCTGGCTCGCCGCGGAGCGCTGGGGCGTGCCGCTGGTGCACGCCATGCACACCATGGCGAAGGTCAAGAACGCCGCGCTCGCCGCCGGGGACACCCCCGAGCCCGCCGCGCGCGTGATCGGCGAGACGCAGATCGTCCGGGCGGCGGACCGGCTGATCGCCAATACGGACGGCGAGGCCGAGGAACTCGTGCGGCACTACGACGCCGAGCCCGGCAAGGTCGCCGTCGTCCACCCCGGTGTGAACCTCGACCGCTTCACCCCGAGCGGCGGCCGCGCGGCGGCGCGCGAGCGGCTCGGGCTCCCGGCCGACGCCCTGATCCCGCTCTTCGCCGGGCGCATCCAGCCGCTGAAGGCGCCGGACATCCTGCTGCGCGCGGTCGCCGAGCTCCTCGACCAGGACCCCGGCCTGCGCCGGCGGCTGGTCGTCCCGGTGGTGGGCGGGCCCAGCGGCAGCGGCCTGGCCAAGCCGGAGGAACTGCACAAGCTGGCCGCCCGGCTGGGCATCACCGATGTCGTACGGTTCCGGCCGCCGGTCGGCCAGGAGCAGCTCGCGGACTGGTACCGCGCGGCGTCCGTGCTGGTCATGCCGTCGTACAGCGAATCCTTCGGCCTGGTGGCCGCCGAGGCGCAGGCGTGCGGCACGCCGGTCGTCGCGGCGGCCGTGGGCGGGCTGCCGGTGGCCGTGCGGGACGGCGTCAGCGGCTTCCTCGTCGACGGCCACGACCCCGCCGACTACGCGCGGGCGCTGCGCCGCTTCGCCGACCAGCCCTCGCTGGCGGACGCGATGGGCGCGGCCGCGGCCCGGCACGCGCGGTCCTTCGGCTGGGACACGGCCGCCGCCGCCACGGCGGACGTGTACTCCGCCGCGGTCTCGGACCGGCGGCGTCGCCTACGCTCGTCGCATGTCTGACGCGAAATCCGTCATCGAGCAGACGTTCCACGAGGCGGGCCTCGAATGGGAGAGCCCCGCTGACGGTACGTATGTGGTCAAACTCCCCGGCACCCGCAAGCTGTCGACGACCGTGTCCCTGATCGTCGGCAAGCACTCGCTGTCGGTCAACGCCTTCGTCGTACGCCGCCCCGACGAGAACCACGAGGCGGTGCACCGCTGGCTGCTGGAGCGCAACACCCGGCTGTACGGGGTGGCGTACGCGACGGACCGGCTCGGGGACATCTACCTCGTCGGCCGCCTGCCGCTCGCCGCGGTCACCCCGGACGAGATCGACCGCATCCTGGGCACGGTGCTGGAGAACGCGGACGGCAGCTTCAACACCCTGCTGGAGATGGGCTTCGCGAGCGCGATCCGCAAGGAGTACGCGTGGCGCACCTCGCGCGGCGAGTCGACGCGCAACCTGGAGGCGTTCGCGCGCCTGACGCAGGAGGAGCGGGGCTGACGCGGGAGGAGCGGGGCTGAGCCCCGCGCCCCTCACGCCCCTGACATGCTCGCTCCCTCGGGCGCGGGCGCGCTTTCCACCCGGAGGTCCGGCTCCGGCGCGGAGCCCCGGGAGAGCGTGCGTGTCAGCGCCCAGTAACCCGCGGCCGCCACCGTCCCCACGACGGCGCAGCCCGCCCACAGCGCGTCCGCCCCGTAGTGGTCGAGCACCGTGCCGCCCGCCAGCGGGGCGACGAGCGCGGCGCCGGACCAGGACAGGGCGTAGACACCCTGGTAGCGGCCGCGGCCGTGGACGGGGGAGAGGCGCACGACGAGGCCCATCTGCGTGGGGGAGTTGACGATCTCGGCCAGGGACCAGACGCAGACGGTCAGCATGTAGGCCGCGAGCGACCCGCCGGCGAAGGCGGTGAGCCCGAATCCGTAGCCCCCGAGCAGCGCGGAGATCACCAGCAGCCGGCCCGGGTCGCGGTGCTCGATGAAGCGGGTCACCGGGATCTGCAGCGCCACGATCAGGACGCCGTTGACGGCGATGGCCATGCCGTAGTCAGTGGTCGAGAAGCCGTCCTTCGCCATGGCCACGGGCAGCGCCACCGAGGACTGCAGGAAGATCAGCGCGAGCAGGAAGGACAGCCCGACCACGCTCATGTAGCGCCCGTCGCGCAGCACCGTGCCCATGCTGACCGCGGGCCCCTCCTCGCCGGTGGCCGCCTTCGCGGCGGCCGGGCGGGACTCGGGGAGCTTGACGAAGACGAGGACCGCGCACACCAGCGTCATGAGCGCCTCGCCGAGGAAGCCGGCGAGATAGCTGTACTGCGCGATGAACCCGGCCGCGGCCGACGAGATCGCGAAGCCGAGGTTGATGGCCCAGTAGTTGAGGGCGAAGGCCCGCACGCGGTCCTCGGGCGCCACGATGTCCGCCATCATCGCCTGCACCGCGGGCCGCGAGGCGTTGGAGGCCATGCCCACCACGAAGGCGACCGCGGCGATGGCCACCGGGCTCTGCGCGAACCCGAGCGCGGCCACCGACACCGCGGTCGAGGTCTGGGCGATCAGCAGCGTCGGTCTGCGGCCCAGCCGGTCGGTCATCACGCCCCCGCCGATCGAGGACACGACGCTGCCGAGACCGTGCAGCGCGGCCACCAGCCCCGCGTACGAGGCGGAATAGCCCCGGTCGACGGTGAGATAGAGGGCGAGGAAGACGGAGACGAACGCTCCCAGGCGATTGATCAGGGTGGACGTCCACAGCCACCAGAACTCCCGGGGCAGCCCCGAAACGCTCTCCCTCGCGGCGCGCCCGACGCTCGCTACGGCCATTCCCCAACCCCCGATATGTAAGTGTCTCCTGCGAAACCCGCAACTTACAGAGGGGGGATCATCGCGCGCCACTGAATTGACGGCGGCGGTCAATCGTCCGTACCACGGCAGGGGCGGGCGGCACCACCCCTGCCGTCGATTACGCTCATGGGCATGGCCGACGCACCGTACAAGCTGATCCTCCTCCGCCACGGCGAGAGCGAGTGGAACGCGAAGAACCTGTTCACCGGCTGGGTGGACGTCAACCTGAACGAGAAGGGCGAGAAGGAGGCTGTCCGGGGCGGCGAGCTGCTCAAGGACGCCGGTCTGCTCCCCGACGTGGTCCACACCTCCCTCCAGAAGCGCGCCATCCGCACCGCGCAGCTCGCGCTGGAGTCCGCGGACCGCCACTGGATCCCCGTCCACCGCTCCTGGCGGCTGAACGAGCGCCACTACGGCGCCCTCCAGGGCAAGGACAAGGCCCAGACCCTGGCCGAGTTCGGCGAGGAGCAGTTCATGCTCTGGCGCCGCTCCTACGACACCCCGCCGCCGGCCCTCGAGGACGGCACCGAGTTCTCGCAGAGCGACGACCCGCGCTACGCCTCGATCCCGAGCGAGCTGCGCCCGCGCACCGAGTGCCTCAAGGACGTCGTCACGCGCATGCTGCCGTACTGGTACGACGGCATCGTCCCGGACCTGCTGGCCGGCCGCACCGTCCTGGTCGCCGCCCACGGCAACTCCCTGCGCGCCCTGGTCAAGCACCTCGACGGCATCTCCGACGCCGACATCGCGGGCCTGAACATCCCCACCGGCATCCCGCTCTCCTACGAGCTCGACGCCGACTTCCGCCCGGTCGTCCCCGGCGGCACCTACCTCGACCCGGAGGCCGCCAAGGCCGCCATCGAGGCCGTGAAGAACCAGGGCAAGAAGAAGTAACCCTCCCCGACCACGGACGCGCCGTGCCCTGAGCGCGTCCGGAAAAGGCCCCCTGCCTGCGGTTTCACCGTCGGCAGGGGGCCTTTTCGCGATGGTGCGCGTGGTCACGGAGAGCGAGTTGGTCACCGAATGGAGCAAGAGAACCACGGTGCGGATGCGGCGCGTGAGTAGCGGGGTGAGCCTCTTGTCAAGGAGGTAACACCATGGATTCAATCCGTACCGCTCTGTGCGGCGCCGCGGTCGTCGCGGCCTGCGCGGTGCCCGCAGCCCCCGCCTACGCCTTCGGCCACCTCGGCAACCTGGCGACCCCGGTCGAGAAGACCACGGTCCCCGCCACCGGCCACGGTCACGACCGGGACGACTGCGACGACGACCACGACGGCCGCTGGGACCACGACGGCCGCCACGACCGTCATGACCACGACGGGCGTCACGACGGCCGCTGGGACGACGACGACTGCGACGACGACGGCGGGCGTCACGACCACGACGGCCGGCACGACGGCCGTGACGACCACGACGGTCGCCACGACGGGCGGCACGACCACGACGGCCGTGACGACCACGACGGCCGGCACGACGGGCGTCACGACGAGGGCCGTCACGACGGCCGGCACGACGGCCGTGACGACCACGAGGGCCGCCACGACGGGCGTCACGACGAGGGCCGTCACGAGGGCCGTCACGACCACGAGGGCCGGCACGATGAGCACCGTCCGCACGGGCACGCCCACGCGGGTGGTGGAGCCACCGCGCTGATGGCCTCCTCCACGGAGTCGTCCAGCGACACCCCCGTCCTCATCCTCGCCGCGGGAGCCACCGCCGGCATAGCCGGTGGCATGTTCTGGTACCGCCGCCGGGCCGCCTCGGCCAAGCAGTGATGTGACGGGAAGAAACAGGTGACATGTCAGAACCGCGCACAGGCGGCTTCACGAAGCGCCTGCTGACAGGGGTGGCCTGGGCGGCCGTCGCGCTCGCCCTGTGCCTGGTGGGCGGCGGTGACACCGACGAGCCGGCGATCGTCAAGGCTCGGAAGACCGGTGGAGCCGCGGCCAAGAGCCACCCTCCCGCGCGCGGCCTGCCCCCGGTACACGAACCGTTGCCGGGGGCGGGCCCCCAAGGACTGGTCATCAAGCCGCTGGGGATCAAGGCCCCCATCGAGGCCCACGGCCTCGACGCACAGGGCGGTGTCGAAGCGCCCCCCTACGAGCGGGCCAACACCGTGGCCTGGTACCGGGACGGCCCCCAGCCCGGCACCCCCGGCGTCGCCGTCCTCGTCGGCCACGTGGACACCAAACAGGCCCCGGCCGTCTTCTACGAACTGAGCAACACCAAGCCCGGCACGAAGATCAATGTCTCCCGCTCGGACGGCTCCACCGCGGAGTTCACCGTCGAGGACGTCTCCGTCGTCCCCAACGACCACTGGGACGACGAGAAGGTCTACGGCCCGCGCTACAAGGACGACCCGGACCGCCCCGAGCTCCGGCTGCTCACGTGCGGCGGTGACTACGACCGCAACAAGCACACCTACCTGGCGAACATCGTCGTCTACGCCTATCTCACCGGCAGCACGGAGCCCAAGGTCCCGCCGGCACCCCCGCCGCCCCCGCCGCCCGCTCCCGCACCGGACACGTAAGACAGGGGCAGCGCGGAAAGGGGCCCCCGGCCGGAGAGAATCCGGCCGGGGGCCCGCTTCCGTGAGTGACGTGCGCGTGCGCGGCTAGCCGCAGCCGCCACCGCACTGGCACGGACCGCCGGACTGGCAGCCGCACGAACAACCGGGCCCGCACTGGCAGCCTGAGGCCGGAGTCGGAGGGGTGTGAGTCATATGCGGTACCTCCTCGAAGGGTGGTCTGCCTGACCCTCAGTCAAGGACGGTCCGCTTCGCCCGTCAATGCCCCTGACGTACGCATGTCCGGGCGCACGGAGGGCATGACGGCGCACTCTCCGCGATCACGCGCCGTCCACTGCTCCTGTGCGCCCCTCGCCCTGGGTCAGCTCGTCGGCGTGCTCACCCGTCACCAGATAGACCACCCGCTTGGCGACCGAGACCGCGTGGTCGGCGAACCGCTCGTAGTAGCGGCCCAGCAGCGTCACGTCGACGGCCGTCTCGATGCCGTGCTGCCAGCGGTCGTCCATCAGGTGCTGGAAGAGCGCGCGGTGCAGCAGGTCCATCGCGTCGTCGTCCTGCTCCAGCTGGAGCGCCAGGTCGACGTCCTTGGTGATGATCACCTCGCCCGCCTTGGCCATCAGGCGCTGCGCCAGCTGCCCCATCTCCAGGATCGTGGCGTGCAGGTCGCGCGGGACCGCCGTGTCCGGGAAGCGCAGCCGGGCCAGCTTGGCCACGTGCTGCGCGAGGTCGCCGGAGCGCTCCAGGTCGGCGCTCATGCGCAGCGACGTCACCACGATCCGCAGATCGGTGGCGACCGGCTGCTGGCGGGCCAGCAGGGCGATCGCCCGCGCCTCCAGGTCCCGCTGGAGGTCGTCCACCTTGGCGTCGGCGGCGATCACGGACTCCGCCAGCTTGAGGTCCGCGTCCAGGATCGCCGTGGTGGCGCGCCCGATCGCGGAGCCGACGAGCCGGGCCATCTCGACGAGGCCCTCGCCGATCGAGTCGAGCTCCTCGTGGTACGCGTCCCGCATCCTTGACCTTCTCTCCTGCTCGATGGAACGCCGTGCGGAGATGTGCGGCACGGCGCCTTCCCGCACCGCTTCCGCCGGCGGATCCCACGTTCCGGCCGGAACGCTACGGCCCGCGGCCTCCGGAGTGAATCCGCGCTGTCCTGAAGGTGAACTCTCGGCAACGTATGTTCGAGATGGCACTCGTTTGGCTGTGGATGCCTCCTGGACCCCGCATAACCTTGACTCATGAACGTGAACGCGGCAGTCGCCGCAGCGGCTGCGATCGCCGGTCTGTGCACCGGAGTGATCGCCATGCTGGCGTTCCGCTGGAGCGAGCGCGACCAGGCGAGGCCCACCCGCAGCTCCCTGCACACCGACGCCGTGCTCCCTCCCGGCGTCGACACCGTGCTGTCGGTGCTGCGCTCCTCGGCCGTCGTCCTCGACGAGGCCGACACCGTGGTCAAGGCCAGCTCCGCGGCGTACGCCCTGGGGCTGGTCCGCGGCGGGAAGCTGGCCGTCGAGCCGATGCTCCAGATGGCGCGCGACACCCGCCGCGACGGCGAGATACGCCAGGTCGAGCTCGACCTGCCGCGGCGCGGCACGGGTCGCGGCGACGCCCTCGCCGTCTCGGCCAGAGTGGCTCCGCTCGGCTCCCGGCTGGTGCTGCTGCTGGTCGAGGACCTCACCGAGGCGCGCCGCATCGAGGCCGTCCGCCGGGACTTCGTCGCCAACGTCAGCCACGAGCTCAAGACGCCGGTCGGCGCGCTCTCCCTGCTGTCCGAGGCCGTCATGGACGCCGCCGAGGACCCCGAGGCCGTCAACCGCTTCGCGGGCCGGATGCAGATCGAGGCCACCCGGCTCACCAACCTCGTCCAGGAGCTCATCGACCTCTCCCGCGTGCAGAACGACGACCCGCTGGAGGACTCCGAGCCCGTCCGGGTCGACGAGCTGGTCGCCGAGGCCATCGACCGCTGCCGCCACCAGGCCGGCACCAAGCAGATCACCATGGCCGCGGGAGGCACCGCCGATCTGCACGTGTGGGGCAACCGCGGCCAGCTCGCCGCCGCGCTCGGCAACCTCGTGGAGAACGCGGTCAACTACAGCCCCGCCCGTACGCGCGTCGGCATCGCCGCCCGCCACATCGCCGCACCCGGCGGCGACCTCATCGAGATCGCCGTCACCGACCAGGGCATCGGCATCTCGGAGAAGGACCGCGAGCGGATCTTCGAGCGCTTCTACCGCGTCGACCCGGCGCGCTCGCGCGCCACCGGCGGCACCGGCCTCGGCCTCGCCATCGTCAAGCACGTGGCCGCCTCGCACGGCGGGGAGGTCACGGTCTGGAGCGCCGAGGGCCAGGGCTCCACCTTCACCCTGCGGCTCCCGGAGGCCGGCTCGGTCCGCGACCGCGACCGCCGCGGCCCCCGCCGCACCGACGACTCCCTCATCAGCGAGCACCTTCCCACTCCGGAGGTGCTTCCGTGACCCGTGTTCGGGGAACGACCCCCGTTGCCCCCACAGAGACCCGACCGGAGGTCCACCCGTGACCCGTGTGCTCGTCGTCGAGGACGAGGAATCCTTCAGCGACGCTTTGTCCTACATGCTCCGCAAGGAAGGGTTCGAGGTCGCCGTAGCCGCCACCGGGCCCGACGGGCTGGACGAGTTCGAGCGCAACGGCGCCGACCTGGTTCTGCTCGACCTGATGCTCCCCGGCCTGCCCGGCACCGAGGTCTGCCGCCAGCTGCGGGGGCGCTCCAACGTCCCGGTCATCATGGTGACCGCCAAGGACAGCGAGATCGACAAGGTCGTCGGCCTGGAAATAGGAGCCGACGACTATGTGACCAAGCCCTTCTCCTCCCGTGAGCTGGTGGCCCGCATCAGGGCCGTCCTGCGCCGCCGGGGCGAGCCCGAGGAGGTCACCCCCGCGGCCCTGGAGGCCGGCCCCGTCCGGATGGACGTCGACCGGCACGTCGTCACCGTCTCCGGCGGCAAGGTCGACCTGCCGCTGAAGGAGTTCGACCTCCTGGAGATGCTGCTGCGCAACGCGGGCCGGGTGCTCACCCGCATGCAGCTCATCGACCGGGTCTGGGGCGCGGACTACGTCGGCGACACCAAGACCCTCGACGTGCACGTCAAGCGGCTGCGCGCCAAGATCGAGCCCGACCCGGGCGCGCCGCGCTATCTGGTGACGGTCCGCGGCCTGGGCTACAAGTTCGAGCCGTAGACAGGCGGGCGTACGGGGGCCGCACGGCCGCCCGCGCGCCGGTACCGACGCCGAGGGGCCCGGAAGCGCGCGCTTCCGGGCCCCTCGGCGTGGATCAGTCGGCCGGGATCAGTGACCGGCGTGCTGCTGGCCGCCCTGCGACGGCTCACCGGCACCCGGCTTCTCGGCGCCCTGCTGGCCGCCCGGGGTACCCGTGGAGCCCTCGGCGCCGGGCTTGCCGGGCTTGCCCGACTGCGCCGGGGAGCCCGACTGCGCCGGGGCGGAGGAGGGCGCCTCGGGGCCCCACTCCTTGAAGAAGCTCTTCGCGGGCACGACGAAGGCGCCGATGTTCACCGCGCCGGTGTCGCTGAAGTCGAAGCTCAGCTTCTGCTGCTCGCCGTCCTTGAGCGCCTCACGGCCGTTCGGCAGGACCGCGGAGGCGTTGCCCTTGCCGCCGAGGACGACGGAGCCGCCCGCGGGCACCACGAGCTGGCCGGAACCACCCGCGGGGGTGATCTTCACGGTCGCGTTCTTGCCGACCAGGGAGATCCCGCGCAGCGTCTGGTCCTTGCGGCCGTTGTTGAAGAGCTTGCCGGTGATCACGGCCGGGCCCTTGGCGTCCAGGTCCGGCTGGGTGATCACGTTCATGTTCTGGAGCTTGATGTCGCCGACCGAGGTGGCGGCGTTGTCCGGCTTGACCTCAAGCGTCTGCGCACTGTTGCCCGCCGCGCAGGCGGAGAGCGAGGCGATCGAGAGCACGAGGGCGGAAGCGGCGAGGGTGCCGCGTCGAAGGCTGCTGCTCACGGCGGCGGCATCTCCTTGGACGAAGTAAGAGGTGTGTCAGCGCGCTTAGGTTACCGAGCCCCGTCCGGGCCCTCGCACCCGACCCGCCCCCATGGTCAACTCGGCCCCCGTCGGCGGCATGGCCGAATATCCGCCCCGAACGCACGCGGAGCCGAGTGACGGGTGATGCGGGGGATTATCGGCAAGGAATGCGGGAGGCCCGGGAAGATGTCCCGGAATTGATCAAGACGCCCGTGATCAATTCCGGAATCCGGCCGCGGAAGTGAGTCAGGCCCCGAACGGAGTAGCGGAAGTCCGCCGACCGGACCCCGGCAAAACGGGACGTTCGACCGCTCGCGAGCCACTCCGCACGCGTGTAACGTGCCCGTTTCGCCTTGCCCGAAGAACGGCTCCGACCTGCGAATACCCGCTTCCGGAACCCTCCCGCAGCACGTTCCGGTTGCTGTTGTCAAGCCCCGAGATATGCCCTGACCTGCGGAAACGCCATTCAGAACGGGCAGTTCCCGTGTTAGACTGGATAGCCACGGAAGGGGTACCTGTCACATGACGTTCAAGGTTGGCGACACCGTGGTCTATCCCCATCACGGGGCCGCGCTGATCGAGGCCATCGAAACTCGCCAGATCAAAGGCGTGGACAAGACCTACTTGGTGCTGAAGGTCGCCCAGGGTGACCTGACGGTTCGGGTGCCGGCGGACAATGCGGAGTTCGTCGGTGTGCGCGATGTGGTCGGCCAGGATGGGCTGGACCGGGTCTTCGAGGTGCTGCGCGCACCGTATGCGGAAGAGCCGACGAACTGGTCCCGTCGCTACAAGGCAAATCTCGAGAAGCTCGCGTCCGGTGACGTGATCAAGGTCGCCGAGGTCGTGCGCGACCTGTGGCGTCGCGAGCGCGAGCGCGGCCTCTCCGCCGGTGAGAAGCGCATGCTCGCGAAGGCGCGCCAGATCCTGGTCAGCGAGCTCGCTCTCGCGGAGAACACGAACGAGGACAAGGCCGAGGCCCTGCTCGACGAGGTTCTCGCGTCCTGACGCAGCGCTCCACTCGTCATTGAGGGAGCACAGCAGCGCTGCGCGCAATGCAGCAGGTGCCGGACGAAAGAAGTGCCGCGGTGCCCGCGCGATGACGGCTGTCATCCGCCGGGCGCTGCGGCATCTCTGCTCCGGCGCCGGGGTTCCACGCCGTGCCTGGAGTGCCGGGCCCGGGCAGCCGACCCGACCATTGTCACGGAAGGGGCTGGTCGGGGCGTCGTGCCCGGCACGCTGAGGCCATACCCAATTCGGCCGAGGAAGCAAACCTGAACGCCAACGCAATGTCTGATCGAGCCCCCGCCGTCACTCCTTCGCGTACCGCCGCGGTGATCCCCGCGGCCGGGCGCGGCGTCCGCCTCGGCCCGGGTGCCCCCAAGGCCCTGCGCACGCTGAGCGGCACCCCGATGCTGGTCCACGCCGTACGGGCGATGGCCGCCTCCCGCGCCGTGGGCCTCGTCGTCGTGGTCGCCCCGCCGGACGGCGCCCCCGAGGTCCGTAACCTCCTCGACGACCATCCGCTGACCGGCCACGGCGCGGCCGAGATCCTGGTCGTCCCCGGTGGCGAGACCCGGCAGGAGTCCGTCCGCCTCGGCCTCAAGGCCCTCCCCGGTGACATCGAGATCGTCCTGGTGCACGACGCCGCGCGCCCCCTGGTGCCCGTCGACACCGTCGACGCCGTGATCTCCGCCGTACGGGACGGCGCCCCCGCCGTCGTGCCGGCGCTGCCGCTGGCCGACACGGTCAAGCAGGTCGAGCCCCGCACGGGTGACGTCGCGGGCGAGCCCGAGCCCGTCGTCGGGACGCCCGAGCGGGCGCTGCTGCGGGCCGTGCAGACCCCGCAGGGCTTCGACCGGCGCACCCTCGACGAGGCGCACGAGCAGATCGCCACGGAGGGTGAGGGCGCCACGGATGACGCCGGGCTCGTGGAGCGGCTCGGCAGGCCCGTCGTCGTGGTGCCCGGCCACGAGGAGGCGTTCAAGGTGACCCGGCCGCTGGACCTCGTCCTGGCCGAGGCCGTACTCGCCCGCAGGAGGGCCAATGATGGGTATTAATCACTCCGCGCAGATCATCCCGCTCGTGGGCATCGGCACCGACGTGCACGCCTTCGAGGAGGGCCGCGAGCTGTGGTGCGCGGGCCTGCTCTGGGAGGGCGCCACGCACGGCCTCGCGGGCCACTCCGACGGCGACGTCGCCGCGCACGCCGCGTGCGACGCGCTGTTCTCCGCCGCGGGCGTCGGTGACCTCGGCGAGCACTTCGGCACGGACCGCCCGGAGTGGTCCGGCGCGTCCGGCGTCACCCTGCTGGCCGAAGCGGCGCGGATCGTCCGCGCGGAGGGCTTCGAGATCGGCAATGTCTCGGTCCAGGTGATCGGCGTGCGCCCGAAGATCGGCAAGCGGCGCGCGGAGGCCCAGAAGGTCCTCTCCGCGGCGATCGGGGCCCCCGTGTCGGTCTCCGGCACCACGAGCGACGGTCTGGGCCTCACGGGCCGCGCCGAGGGCCTCGCTGCCGTCGCCACGGCGCTGGTCTTTCCCAGGATCTGACCGGCCCGGCCCTCGGGGGCATACGGTGGGCGACGCACGGTGACAGCCGGTCGCTGTGCGTGAGGCTCGTCCCAGCCGTCCCCCGAGGGAAGGATCCGCGCCGTGTCCGCCGCACTCTCCGACGACCTGAAGAAGCTCCTCGACGACACCCCCGTCTTCGCCACCGTGGGCACCGTCCAGCCCGACGGCAGCCCCCAGCTGTCCGTCACCTGGATCGCGCGCGACGGGGACGACCTGCTGATCTCCACGACCGTCGGCCGCCGCAAGGAGAAGAACATCCGGCGGGACCCGCGGGTGACCGTGCTGATCAACCCGCACAACGCGCCCTACACCTACGCCGAGGTGCGGGGGACGGCCACGCTGACCACCGAGGGCGCCCAGGAGCTGATCAACACGCTGTCCCGGAAATACACCGGGAAGGATTACGCGGACTTCAACCCGGCGGCTGCCGAGGACGCGCAGCGCGTGGTCGTGCGGGTGAGCCCGCGCAAGGTCGTCGGCTCGATCTGACGACGCCCCGCCGGGGGCGGGCCGGGTGGACCGGTCCGCTCGGCGGGGCGTGCGATCGGAAGGCGGGGCGCGCGGGTCAGACGAGGTCGGACTTGCCCACGCCCACGCGGTCCGGCTCCGCGGGTTCGTACAGCCGGACCCGCTTCGGCATCGGCAGGCCCTCCCGGGTCTGCGCGGCCGGCTGGGCGGGAGCGGGCGGCGCCGAATGGCGGCGCATCTCGTCCATCCCCTTCAGCAGGCCCTTGCGCAGCCTCTTGCCCAGCGGCCGCTCCACATATTTGTGCAGCAGCCACGCCGCGCCCAGCATCACCACGACCAGGCTCGGTACGAGCACGTGCGGAGGGATGCGGTCGCGCAGGGCGTAGATGACGGTCATGCCGATGTACTGGTGGATCAGATACACCGGATAGGTGAGCGCGCCCGCCGTCGACAGCCAGCGCCACTGCACGCGGTTGAGCTTGCCCAGCGCGATCAGCGCCATCAGCGCGAAGGCCACGACGATGATCAGCGAGGCCGGCCAGGTCGGGACCGCGTGGCTGGCGTTGTCCGCCACCCGCCGCGGCACGTGGTGCAGGGCGAGCAGCAGCGACATGGCCACGATGCCCCAGAGCAGCGCCGTGGGCTTGTAGCGGTACATCAGGTAGAAGGCGATGCCCGCGATGAAGTACGGCGCGTAGAGCGGCATCGTCCACATGTCGAGGATCTTGCTGTCGACGCTGGACGAGGTGACCGCGGCCACCGTCCAGATGCCGCAGAAGAGCACGCACTTGCGGTACGTCACACCGGTGGCGACGACGATCGCGAAGAGCACGTAGAACTTCAGCTCGATGAAGAGCGTCCAGTAGACACCGTCGACATCCCAGACTCCGACGCCCGTCTGGAGCATGGTCAGATTGGTGAGGACCGCGTCCCAGTTCTGGACCTGGCGCACCTGCGGCCACAGGGTGACCACCGTCGCGGTCAGGAAGATCGCCACCCAGTAGGCCGGATAGATCCGGGACGCCCGGGAGACCACGAAGTCGCCCAGGGAGCGGCCCCAGGTGCTCATGCAGATGACGAACCCGCTGATCAGGAAGAAGATCTCGACACCTGTCCACCCATAGCGGGCGAACATCTGCAGATGGGGGAAGATCTCCCGGGTGTCACGGCCCCAGCCGCCGCGCAGGGCGACGTAGTGGAACGTCACGACCATCAGGGCCGCGATGATGCGGAGCCCGTCCAGGACATAGAGCCGCGGTGCTGACTGCGGGACGGCTGCCCGGCCGCCATCGAGTTCACCTCGTCTGGCGAAACGCATGTCGTCCTCTCCGATTGGCTGAAGTCGGCTCATCCTACGCAGGCCCATTCGTAGGCATGCTGACATAGGAAGCCCCCGTGCTGCCGTGACAGTTATCTCCTGTCTCTCGCGTATTTCCAAGCCCCGGCCTGACGTGATCTTCACAAGGGTCCACGGATATCCGTACAAGGCAGGTCACCCCGCCCGGATATCCGTTGCCGCGCGGCGCAGACCGCGCCCGAGAACCCCCGCCAGCGGGCGTTCCACGTACCGGTGCACCAGCCACGCGGCCTGGAGCATCCCGAGGACGAGGGCGGGGAGCAGGACGTAGCGCGGCACCAGGCCGGCGGTGTGCCGGACGACCAGCCAGCCGACGCGTTCGTGGATCAGATAGAGCGGGTAGGTCAGCGCTCCGGCCGTGGTCAGCCACCCCCGGTCCAGCCGCCGGGTCCGGCCGAGCGCCACCGCCCCGACCGCGACGAAGAACAAGGTCAGCAGGGCCGTCGTCGGCCAGTGCGGCACGTGCCGGCCCATGTGGCCTTCCGCACGCGCCTGGGCGTCGACAAGGGCGTGCTGGGCAATCAGGAAACAGCCGCCCACGATCAGCCAGAGCGCCATGTTCGGGCGGAAGCGGTACATCAGGTAGAAGGCGATACCGGCGATGAAATACCAGCAGTCCTCCGGCATGAGGATCTGGTCGAGCACCGGGTTGTGCACGGCGGCGGCGATGACCCCGGCGAATCCCCAGGCCACGCAGAAACCGACGGCCCGCCGATAGGTCAGTCCACGCCAGGCGATCAGCGCGAAGAGCAGGTAAAAGCGCATCTCGACCCAGAGCGTCCAATAGACGCCGTCGACCGAGTCCACCCCCAGAGGCGATTGCAGCATCGTCAGGTTGACAGCGACATCCCTCAAACGGAGGGTTTCGTCCACCGCGGGCCACAAATAGACGGCGACGGTGACGAGGAGCACCCCGAACCAGTACGCGGGGAAGAGCCGCGTGACGCGCGACACGGCGAACTGCCCGACGCTCTTGCCCCAGCCGCTCATGCAGATCACGAAGCCGCTGATCAGGAAGAACAGCTGCACGCCCAGCCAGCCGTAGGACGCGGGCAGGAAGGCCGTCGGGAAGACCGCCGCGGACGGCCGCTCCCAGATCCCGCTGCCGAAGGCCACGTAGTGATAGGCCACCACCATCAGCGCGGCGAACAGCCGCAGCCCGTCCAGCGCGGCCAGCCGCCCGCGCCGCTCACCGCCCGCCGGTCTGCGCGCCGTCTCCAGCGGCCCGGCGGGCGGGCCCGGCCGTTCGGGGTGCTCCTGTTGTACCGGCAGAGTGGAGTGCAACACCCCTCCAGGTTTCCGCGGCGTCCCACGAGAAGTCGTCACCGAGAAGTTGGCTTCGTGCCGCGGAAGTTACCACGCGAAGTTATATTTTTGGCGCAATAAGCAAATAAGGGGCAAAACGTTCCGTCCGACGAACGAACCGGCCGTTTGCCCGGGGCACTGCCCGGAGCCCACTACCCTGGTTCCGTGACCATTCGCCTGTACGACACCAGCGCCCGGCAGATCCGTGACTTCTCCCCGCTCACGCCGGGCTGCGTCTCGATCTACCTCTGTGGCGCGACCGTGCAGGCCGCTCCGCACATCGGACATATCCGCTCCGGTCTCAACTTCGACATCATGCGCCGCTGGTTCACCCACCGCGGCTATGACGTGACCTTCGTACGCAACGTCACGGACATCGACGACAAGATCATCAAGAAGTCCGCCGAGCAGGGCCGCCCCTGGTGGTCGATCGGCTATGAGAACGAGCGCGCCTTCAACAGCGGTTACGACGTGCTCGGCTGCCTGCCCCCCACGTACGAACCGCGCGCCACCGGCCATGTCACCGAGATGGTCGAGATGATGCGCGGTCTCATCGAGCGCGGCCACGCCTATGAGGCGGAGGGCAACGTCTATTTCGACGTGCGCTCCTTCCCCGGCTACCTCGAGCTCTCCAACCAGGAGCTGGACAACCTCCTCCAGCCGTCCGGCGAGGGCGAGACCGGCAAGCGCGACCCCCGCGACTTCGCGATGTGGAAGGCCGCCAAGCCCGGCGAGCCCTCCTGGGAGACCCCGTGGGGCCGCGGCCGGCCGGGCTGGCACCTGGAGTGCTCGGCCATGGCGCACAAGTACCTGGGCGCGGCGTTCGACATCCACGGCGGCGGCCTGGACCTGATCTTCCCGCACCACGAGAACGAGATCGCCCAGGCCAAGGCGTTCGGTGACGACTTCGCCTCCTACTGGGTGCACAACGCCTGGGTGACCATGAGCGGCGAGAAGATGTCGAAGTCGCTCGGCAACTCCGTGCTCGTCTCCGAGATGGTCAAGCACTGGCGCCCGATCGTCCTGCGCTACTACCTCGGCACCCCGCACTACCGCTCGATGATCGAGTACAGCGAGGAGGCCCTGCGCGAGGCGGAGGCCGCCTTCGCGCGGATCGAGGGCTTCATCCAGCGGGTCGTGGAGAAGGCCGGTCCGGTCGAGCCCGCCGCCGAGGTGCCGCCCGCCTTCGCCGAGGCGATGGACGACGACCTGGGCGTCCCGCAGGCCCTCGCGATCGTCCACACCACCGTGCGCCAGGGCAATTCCGCGCTGACCGCCGACGACAAGGAATCCGCCGTCGCCCGGCTGGCGGAGGTCCGCGCCATGCTCGGCGTGCTCGGCCTCGACCCGCTCGACGCGCAGTGGGCCGGTGCCGCGAGCGGCCGCGGTGACGATCTGCACGGCGTGGTGGACTCGCTGGTCAGGCTGGTGCTCGAACAGCGCCAGGCCGCCCGCGGCCGCAAGGACTACGCCACCGCCGACGCCATCCGCGACCAGCTCCAGCAGGCGGGCCTCGCCATCGAGGACACCCCGTCCGGGCCCCGCTGGTCCCTGTCGTAGCGGGCCTGGCACCCGAGCGACGCCGCCCGTCCTGAGAGACACTTTTCGTACGTACGTTTACAAGAGCCGCCCCGGTGGCTCTGAGCAGTGAAGAAACAGGTGCACCCATGGCCGGCAACAGCCAGCGCAGGAACCGCCGCACGTCCAACAAGAAGGGCGCGACGGTCGGCAGCGGCGGCAAGCGGCGCCGTGCCCTGGAGGGCAAGGGGCCGACCCCGCCCGCTTCCGAGCGCAAGGGCCACAAGAAGAACCGTCTCGCCAACGCCAAGGTCCGGCACGAGTCCAAGCGGCCCGCCCCGCGCCGCGGCGGCCCCAAGGGCGCCAACGAGCTCGTCGTCGGCCGTAACTCCGTCGTCGAGGCGCTGCGCGAGGGCGTCCCCGCGAACACGCTCTACATCCAGCAGTACCTGGACAACGACGAGCGCGTCCGCGAGGCGCTCCAGCTCGCCACGGACAAGGGCCTCAACCTCATGGAGGCCCCCCGTCCCGAGCTCGACCGGATGACGAACGGCCTCAACCACCAGGGCCTCGTCCTGTCGGTGCCGCCCTACGAGTACGCCCACCCCGACGACCTCACCGCCGCCGCGTTCGACGACGGCGAGGACCCGCTGATCGTCGCCCTCGACGGCATCACCGACCCGCGCAACCTCGGCGCCGTCGTCCGCTCCGTCTCCGCGTTCGGCGGCCACGGCGTGGTCGTCCCCGAGCGCCGCGCGGCCGGCATGACCGCCAGCGCCTGGAAGACCTCCGCGGGCACGGCCGCCCGTACGCCGGTGGCGCGCGCCACCAACATGACGCGGCTGCTGGAGTCGTACCAGAAGGCCGGGCTCGTGGTCGTCGGCCTGGCCGCCGACGGCGATGTCGAGCTGCACGAGCTGGAGGCGCTGGGCGGCCCGGTCGTCATCGTCGTCGGCAGCGAGGGCAAGGGTCTGTCCCGCCTCGTCGGCGAGACCTGCGACTTCCGCGTGCGGATCCCGATGCCGGGTGGCGCGGAGTCCCTCAACGCCGGTGTCGCGGCGGGTGTGGTGCTCTACGAGGCGTCGCGCCGCCGCGCCTGACCCTTTGTGACCGCTCGCGGTCACTAAATGACATCGAACGCCGGAAGGGCCGGTTAAACCAGCCCTTCCGGCGTTCGGCGTCTCATGATCTTGACGGGCCTCGGACAGTTCGAACCGGTCAAGGCAGTGTCCTAATCAGAAGTCACTCGGTTAGATGAGTGTGGACACCAGAACACCCCGCACACCCACGGGGGGAAGCTCTTCCGGGTACGACGACCAGCCCGCGCTGAGTACGGTGAAAGTGCCGTCCGACCCGGCGCAGATCGTCGTCAACCATATGAGTTTCCGCGTGCAGCTCGCCCGGCCGCCGCGCGTCGCCCGACAGTTCGCCGGGGTCGCCGACACGGCACAGCTGCCCACCGTCAAGGGCGCGGCCAGGCGCCGCGCCCCGGTGGTGTGGAGCGGCCGGACCCAGCCCGGCGACGCGGCGCCCACCGAACTCCTGCAAGCCGTAAGGGACTCCGCGGCCGGGCCCGTGGACACCGCGGCCGGCAAGGACGCGGGCTCCACCCAGGTGCTGCCCCGGATCCGCGTCGACGGCCCCTCG
Organism: Streptomyces sp. NPDC025618; assembly: GCF_055558795.1. NCBI lineage: Bacteria > Bacillati > Actinomycetota > Actinomycetes > Kitasatosporales > Streptomycetaceae > Streptomyces > Streptomyces sp. NPDC025618. The sequence continues at coordinate 101,487 of NZ_JBVHLW010000024.1, forward strand.
CCGACGGTCGTCGGCCCCCGCGGCTCCGGCGAGCACACCGGCCCCGGCGAGCTCGTCGACGCGGTCGGCCCCCAGACCCAACTGCTGCGCGGGGTGCGCCCCACGGACAGCGCGTACGACGAAGACCAGTACCAATACCAGGAGTTCGACGAGGACGACGGCGAGGACCCCGGGAGCAGGCGCGAGCGCGGCGGCAACGACGCCGTCCGGCACGCCTATTACCCCGGGCGCCGGATGAACCTCGGCGTCGTGCTCCTGCCGTTGCGGATCTTCCTCGGCCTCATCTCCATCTACGCGGGCATGGGCAAGCTCTGCGACCCCGTCTACTTCGACGGCGGCCGCCGGGGCTCCATGGTCACCTGGCTCACCGCGCTGCACCCCTGGCCCATGGCCGCGCCGCTGCGCAGCCTCGCCCTCGCCCATCCCGTGGGCTCCGGGCTCACCGTCGCCTTCCTCCAGGTCGTCGTCGGCGTCCTCACCATCCTCGGCCTCTGGCAGCGGCTCGCCGCGGGCATCGGCGTCCTGCTCTCCGCGGTCCTTCTCATGACGGTCAGCTGGCGCACCGTGCCCGTCTACAACGCGCCCGACATCGTCTACCTCGCCGCGTGGAGCCCCCTGGTCATCGCCGGAGCGCCCTTCTACTCCATCGACGGCCGCCTCGCCGGGGAGGCGTGGCGGCGCCTCGGCCCCCGCGCCGAGCTGTGGGACCTGCGCCGGCGCGTGCTGCGCCGGGGCACGGTCATGGCCACCGTCGTCATCGGCCTGTCCCTGATCGTCGGTTCGACGCTGGGCGGCGCCGTGCGCTCCTCGGAGACGGTGCGGACCCCCGGGCCGAGCGACCCGCCCGTCAACAACCTCCCCGGCACGCCGCTCCCGCAGACCCCGGGCACCGGCGCCCCGACCCACGGCGGCCGCGGGTCGGCCACCCCCGGCACTCCCAGGCCGACCCCCTCGGGCAAGAAGACCGCCACGCCCTCCGCCACCGCGCCCGCCGTCCCCGGCACCGCGCGGGCCCCGGAGAGCACGGCGGGCGCGGCCGGGCACCCGGGCGCCAGCCAGGGCGCGCGCTCCACGCCGCAGACGCACGAGCGGCCCGCCGCTCCCGCGGCGCCGCGCAGCCCCTCCGGATCGTCCGCCGCGAACGGCTCCACGGGCGGCGGTACGGGCTCCTCCGGCAACTCCTCCTCCGGCGGCTCGACCGGCGGCGGAGGGGCCCTGGGCGGCCTCCTCGGCTGAGGCACGGCGCACCGCGCCCCCGCACCCGGCCAGGGTGCGGGGGCGCTTTCATGCGCTCGTCGGCTTCGTACGCTCGTCAGCCCGCGAGCTCCTTGGCGGCCTCGGTCAGGTCCTTCGCGGTGTCGATGGCCCGCCAGTACGCGCCGTGCGGCAGCGGGTAGCCCGCGAGCCTGCGCTCGCGTGCGAGGCGGGGGAAGGTCGTGCGCTCGTGGTCGCCGTGATCGGGCAGCAGGGCGGTGAAGGCCGCGGAGAAGACATAGACGCCCGCGTTGATCAGATACGGCGAAGGCGGCGACTCGATGAAGTCGAGGACCTTGCCGAACTCGTCCGTCTCCACGGCTCCCCAGGGGATCCGCGGCCGGGCCAGCGCCAGGGTGGCCGTCGCGTCACGCTCGTGGTGGAAGGCGGCCATCTCGCGGAGCGAGAAGCGGGTCCAGATGTCGCCGTTGGTGGCGTACCAGGGGCGGTCGGGGTGCGGCAGCGACGCCGCCGCGAACTTGAGGCCGCCACCGCGGCCCAGGGGCTCCCGCTCCACCACGGTGGTCACGCGGAGCGGCAGATCGGCCGACACGAGCCACTCCTGGAGAACCTCGGCCAGATGGCCGCAGGAGACGACGGCGTCGGTGACTCCCTCGGCGGCGAGCCACGCCAGCTGATGGCCGATGATCGGGGTCCCGGTGCCGGGGATCTCGACCATCGGCTTGGGGCGGTCGTCGGTGTACGGGCGAAGCCGTGACCCTTGGCCTCCGGCCAGGACGACGGCTTGGGTGGGGTACGGGTACGCGTGCGTGCCTGTCATGCTCCGCACGATATGCCGTGGCCCGGGCGGGGGTGCGGGCGGCGGTGCGCGCGGGCGTGCGGGGTGCTGCCGTACGGCGGGCCGTACGGGTGGTGCGGCGGCCGGGCCCGAGGGTGGCGCTCAGTGGGCCTGGGCGACGCCGGAGGCGAACGAGGTGTCGCAGACGGGCCGGGAGAACTTCTGGGCCTGCTTGGCGCCGTACTTGGCGACCGCGGCGCGGCCGAGCGCACGCGCCAGCTCGGCGCAGTGCTGGGCGAGGGACGGACGGCCGTTGGTCGCGGCCTGGAGGTGCGTGAGCGCGGTGCCCGGGTTCTTCACCTGGAGCTCGGTCAGCAGCTGGTCGCGCAGCACCTCGTACGGCGCGCGGGCTGCCTTGGCCTGGGTGGAGGCGGTGTCGGACGAAGCGGTCAGCACCTGCGAGTCGGCACTCGGCGCGGCCCACGGGACGCGGGTGACCGCGAGTGTCCCGGACAGCACGAGCACGACGGGGAGGACGAGGGCGAGAGTTCTGCCGATGCGGCGGGCGGCCTGGTTCATGTCGCAGATGGTAGCGAGGGGTAATGATATGGCGACATTTAGTCACCCTTTTGAGCGAATGATTCGAGGTTTATCGCGGGACGTGAGTTGACGTACGCGCTCGAAAAGGTGACGGGTGTCGGGGTTGGGCGGGACGGGCGGTCGGCGCCGGACGGGCTGGATATCCAGCCCGTTGGGGGCACCTCTGGGGGCACCCCCGGACGGAGTCTGGGGGAGGTAGCTGGGGGAGTTTGAGGACAAC
>NZ_JBVHLW010000025.1:0-102880 GCF_055558795.1 Streptomyces sp. NPDC025618
CCCCCCACCCCCCCCCCCCCCCCCCCCCCCCCCCCCCCCCCCCCCCCCCCCCCCCCCCCCCCCCCCCCCCCCCCCCCCCCCCCCCCCCCCCCCCCGCCAAGGGAGCGGTGAGGGTCAGTCCTCGAAGGTGGCCGCCAGGGCCTCCGCCAGACCCGGGACCAGATCGGCGCCGGTGAGGACCTCCGTGGGGGAGTCCTTCTCGCGCAGCCGCACCGCGGACTCGCGGGCGCCGTCGCGCAGCACCGCGACCGTCATCCGGACCTCCTGGCGGTCCGGGTGCGCGGCGACCCACTTGGCGAGCTGCTTCTCGTTCAGCCCGTTGGGCACGGTGCCCTCCGCCGACGGCGGCAGCATCAGGCGCTCCACGGTCAGGGCGCAGCCGGTCACCGCGTCCGGCCAGGCGATGGTGCCGAGGAACTTGTCCAGGGCCGTGCCGGCCGGCACCTCGTCCTGTTCGATCGGGGTGAGCGAGGACGTGGCGTTCTCGTCGAGGCCGAGCTGGGAGGCCAGGCCGGGCTCCTGGGCGCGCAGCTTGGCGGTGTCGACCAGGGCGAAGAGCCGGGCGGGCTGGTCCCAGCCCAGGGTGGAGGCGTACTCGTCGATCTCGAGCACGGCGCGGGTGAGCGGGCCGGCCGCCATCGGGGTATTGGGCAGCGCGGGCCCGGAGGAGTCGGCGGGGTCGGGAATGCTGGAAGTGCTGGACATGCTCAATATCGTGCCCTGAGAGTGACCAAAAATGGGAACTGAGTAAAGCCTCGGTAAGTTGCCACACTGGGCCCTAGGATCGCTGGGCCCTGATCGACAAGCTCCACTCACAGCGAACTTCGAGGTGCGCACCTTGGCTTTCCAGATGCCGGACCGCGGCGGAGGCCCGACAGGGCCACGTATCAGAGTCGGCCGCCCGTCCCGGCGGATCCGGACCCTGCTGATGACCTTGGGCGTACTGGCCGCGCTGGTCATGCTCTTCGTGATGTTCGCCGGGTTCTGGACGGACTGGCTCTGGTACCGCTCGGTGCGGTACTCCTCCGTCTTCACCACCACGCTCGGCACCAAGGTCGGCCTCTTCGCCGTCTTCGGGGTGCTCATGGCGCTCGCGGTGGGGATCAACATCTGGCTGGCGCACCGGCTGCGGCCGCCGCTGAGCGCGATGTCGATGGAGCAGCAGAACCTCGACCGCTACCGGATGAGCATCGCGCCGTACAAGAAGTGGGCGCTGCTGGCGGTCGCCACCCTCGTGGGGCTGGTGGCGGGCGCGTCCGCGGCCGGGCAGTGGCGCACCTGGCTGCTGTGGATCAACGGTGTGCCGTTCGGGCAGAAGGACCCGCAGTTCCACAAGGACATCTCCTTCTACACCTTCGACCTGCCGTGGTTCCGCTTTCTGCTGAGTTTCGGCTTCGCGGCCGTCGTCCTCTCGCTGATCGCCTCCGCCCTGGTGCACTACCTCTACGGCGGCCTGCGGCTCACCAGCCCCGGCGGCCGGGCCACCGCGGCGGCCACCGGGCACCTTTCCGTGCTGCTCGGCCTTTTCGTGGGCCTGAAGGCCATCGCGTACTGGCTGGACCGCTACGGGCTGGCGGTGAAGTCCAGCGGGCTGAAGTCGACCGACGGCTGGACCGGCCTGCGTTATGTCGACGCCAATGCCTATCTGCCGGCCAAGACGATCCTCTTCATCATCGCGCTGATCTGCGCCGTGCTGTTCTTCGCGACGCTGTGGCGCCGCACCTGGCAGCTGCCGGTCATCGGATTCGGTCTGATGGTGCTCTCGGCGGTGCTGATCGGCGGGCTCTATCCGGCGATCGTGCAGAAGTTCCAGGTCCAGCCCAATGAGCAGGCCAAGGAAGCGCCGTACATCAAGAAGAACATCACGGCGACCCGCGAGGCGTACGGGATCGACGGCACCGATGTGAAGGACTACGCGGGCAAGGGCGACCCGAAGGACAAGGACAAGCTGCGCGCGGACGTGAACGACACGGCCAGCCTGCGGCTCCTGGACCCGAATATCGTCTCGCCCACGTTCCAGCAGCAACAGCAGGTGCGTGGCTATTACCAGTTCCCGTCCACGCTCGACGTCGACCGCTACAAGAAGGACGGCAAGGAGCAGGACACGGTCATCGGTCTGCGCGAGCTGAACATCAAGGGGATTCCCGAGCGCAACTGGATCAACGACCACTTCAAGTACACCCACGGCTACGGCGCCATCACCGCGAACGGCACCTCCATCACGGGTGAGGGTGAGCCGGACTTCACCGAGAAGAACCTGCCCACCGAGGGCATGCTCGGGAAGTACGAGCAGCGGATCTACTACGGCGAGAAGACCAGCCAGTATTCGATCGTGGGCGGCCCCCAGGCCGAGCTGGACTACTCCAGCGACCAGGGCGAGAAGGGGTACACCTACCAGGGCAAGAGCGGTGTGAACCTCTCGAACCCGGTCAACCGCGCCGCTTACGCCGTGGCCTTCGGTGAGCCGAAGATGCTCTACTCGGGCGCCATCGGCAAGAATTCGCGGATTCTCTACAACCGCACGCCCAAGGAGCGCGTCGAGGCGGTCGCCCCCTGGCTGACCATCGACGGCGACGCCTATCCGGCGGTCGTGGACGGCCGTATCCAGTGGATCGTGGACGCGTACACCACGACCAACGGCTATCCGTACGCCTCGCGCACCACGCTCGGTGACACCACGGCGGACTCGCTGACCACCGGAGCGCGCTCGGTGGTGGCCCAGCAGAACCAGGTCAACTACATCCGCAATTCGGTCAAGGCGACCGTGGACGCCTATGACGGCACGGTCAGCCTGTACCAGTGGGACACCAAGGACCCGGTGCTGAAGACCTGGATGAAGTCGTTCCCGGGCACGGTGAAGCCGAAGAGCGAGATCAGTTCCGCGCTGATGGACCACCTGCGTTATCCGCAGGACCTCTTCAAGGTGCAGCGTGAGCTGCTGACCCGCTATCACGTGACCGACCCGGGCACGTTCTACACGGGCAGCGAGCGCTGGCAGGTGCCGGACGACCCGACCACCAAGGAAGGCAACGCGGTCCCGCCGTACTACCTCAGCATGAAGATGCCGGACCAGCAGAAGCAGACCTTCTCGCTGACGACGACCTTCACGCCGAAGAGCCGGCCGAACCTCGGTGCGTTCATGGCCGTCGACGCCGACGCGAAGAGCCCGGACTACGGGGCCATCAGAGTGCTGAAGCTGCCGTCCGAGACCACGGTCTGGGGTCCGCAGCAGGCGCAGAGCAAATTCAACAGCGACGCGGCCGTCGCCAATGCCATCAACATCTGGAAGAAGGGCGATTCCGAGGTCGAGTACGGCAATCTGCTGACCGTCCCCCTGGACGGCGGGCTGCTGTACGTCGAGCCGGTCTACCTGCGCGGCGCGGGCACGAATTACCCGCTGCTCAAGAAGGTGCTGGTGAACTACGGCGAGAAGATCGCCTTCAAGGACACCCTCGACGAGGCCCTCGACGAGGTCTTCGGCGGGAAGGCGCCGGACAACGGCACCAAGCAGCCGCCGGGGCAGCCCTCGGGCCAGCAGCCGCCCGCGAACCAGACGGTCAAGCAGGCCGTGAAGGACGCTCAGGACGCCTATGACGCCGGTCAGAAGGCGCTCGGGGACAAGGACTGGGGCGCGTACGGCAAGGCCCAGAAGGACCTGAAGGACGCCCTCGACCGGATCGCCAAGGCGGAGACCGGCTCTTCGGACAAGAACGGCAAGCCGGGCAGCTGACACCCATTCGGGAGATCCACCCCGCGCCACCGTGGTACGGTTGTCACACAACGGCGCGGGGTGGAGCAGCTCGGTAGCTCGCTGGGCTCATAACCCAGAGGTCGCAGGTTCAAATCCTGTCCCCGCTACTCAAAGACAAGGCCCGGAGTCCTCGGACTCCGGGCCTTGTCGTGTGCCCGGAGTCCGAGCGGTAGTAGTACCGCGAGGTGTCCGGGAGGGCGCGGTGTGTGCGGGTTGTGTGCGGGGCTTCTGTGGAGAGTTTGGAGCCCCGTCGTGTCGGGAAGTCGGGAAGTCGACAAAACGCTGAAGTGACCTCACTGGCTGCGGCATACCAGGTGTACGCGGGTTGCGGGTGGTGCGACGATGGGGCTTATGGGGGACAGGACGAGGCTGTGGGAGACACGTCGGCTTGTAGAGGCTCCCGGTGACGGGAGCGAGCAGGATCTGACGGCGTACGGGCCGCAGGCGGCGACCGCCGACGCAGGCGACCCCGCCGACCTCGAGTTGGAGACCGCGCGCCGCCGGGCCGCGGAGGCCGGCGACCCGGCTGCCCTGAGCATGCTCGGCGCGCTCCTGCTGCGCCGTGGCGACCTCGACGGCGCCGAGCGCCACCTGCGGGCCGCCACCGCCGACGGGGACCGCTCCGCCGCCAACAACCTCGGCGTGCTGCTGCACCAGCGCGGCTACGGCGACGAGGCCGCCGGCTGGTGGCGCATCGCCGCCGTGGCCGGCTCCGCCGCCGCCGCGCACGCGCTCGGTCGCTACCACCGCGAGCGCGGCGACGAGCCCGCCGCCGAGTACTGGCTGCGCCAGTCGGCTGAATCCGGACACGCGCTGGGCGCCTATGCCCTGGCCGACCTGCTGGAGCACCGCAGCGACGTCGGCGCCGAGCGCTGGTTCCGGGCCGCCGCCGAGCGCGGCCACCGGGAAGCCGCGTACCGCCTGGCCCGCATCCTGGACGGCAGGGCGCCCCGCGCCCGCGCCGAAGGGCTCGCCGGCGGCCTCGGCCCCGGCGGGGTGGAGACCTCCGTCCGCGAACTGCGGGCCGCCGCCGCGGACGGCCGCGAGGGCGGCCCCGCCCGTGAGGCCGAGCAGTGGTACCGGCAGGCCGCCGCCCGCGGCCACCGCCGCGCCGCGCTGCACCTCGGCACGCTGCTGGAGGGCCGCGGTGAGACCCAGGAGGCCGCGCGCTGGTATCTGACCTCCGCCAAGGACGGCGAGTCGCGTGCCGCGTGCGCGCTCGGCTTCCTGCTGCGCGACGCCGGTGACTGCGAGAGCGCCGCCGTCTGGTGGCGCCGCGCCGCCCAGGACGGCGACGGCAACGCCGCCAACGCCCTCGGCGCCATGCACGCCGACCGCGGCGAGTCCGGCGAGGCCGAGCGCTGGTACCGCACGGCGCTCGACCACGGCGACGTCAACGGCGCGTACAACCTCGGCCTGCTCTGCGCCGAGCAGGGCCGCACCGCGCAGGCCGAGCAGTGGTACCGCCGCGCCGCCTACGCCGGGCACCGCGAGGCGGCCAACGCGCTGGCCGTGCTGCTGCTCCAGGGCGGCGACGCGGCCGGTGCCGAGCCGTGGTTCTCCAAGGCGGCCGAGGCGGGCAGCGTCGACGCCGCGTTCAACCTGGGCATCCTCTACGCCGGGCGCGACGAGGAGCGCACGGCCCTCCAGTGGTACGAGCGCGCGGCCACCGCCGGGCACACCGAAGCCGCCCTCCAGGTCGCCATCGCCCTCCTGCGCGACGGCGACGAGGAGGCCGCGGAGCGCCATCTGCGGATCGCCGTGCGCGGCGGCAGCGCCGAGGCCGCCTTCCGGCTGGGCTCGCTGCTCGACCGCGACGACCACGCGCGCGAGGAGTGCGAGGAGTGGTACGGCCGGGCCGCCCGGCAGGGCCACCGGCGCGCCCAGGTGCGGCTCGGCATGCTCGTCGCCGAGCGGGGCGACGTGGTCGAGGCCGCGCACTGGTACCGCGAGGCGGCCGAGGCGGGCAGCCGCAACGGCGCCTTCAACCTCGGGCTGCTCCTCGCCCGCGAGGGCAGCGAGCCGGAGGCGGCCCTCTGGTGGGCGCGGGCGGCGGAGGCCGGGCACGGGCGCGCGGCGCTGCGGCTGGCCCTGCTGGCGGCGCGGCGCGGCGATCTGACCGAGGGGCGGCACTGGTGCGACTGCGCGGTGCGGCTGGGGCCCGCCGAGGTCGCGGAGCGGGCCGCGCGGCTGCGGGACGCCCTCCAGCAGGAGCTGACCGCCTGAGCGCCCCGCCGGAAGTGCCGTGAGACGTGTAGTGAGACGTGCCGTCGGCCGTCCGCGGCGCCGTCGTGGCCGGTCGCGCCCACGCGGCGGAGCCGCTCATGGCCACAGCCCCGAGCCCCTTCAGGGCGCTGCCGAACCGCAGGGCGCTGCCGAACCGCAGGGGACCTCACCCGGCCTGCTGAGGGACCGCGCCTGTCGGAGCCTTCGCCGTACGGCCGACGACTGCGGAGCCGTTTGCTTCTGCTGCGCCGAGCGGGTTAAGGTTGGTTCACTGACGCGGGGTGGAGCAGCTCGGTAGCTCGCTGGGCTCATAACCCAGAGGTCGCAGGTTCAAATCCTGTCCCCGCTACTCAAGGGCAAAGGCCCGGATCCTCAGGATCCGGGCCTTTGTCGTGCTTGCCCGGCCGCCCTCACCCGGCGGCGGAGGTGCAGTTCGGGCAGATGCCGCGGTAGGTGACCTCGACCGCCGCGACCTGGAAGCCGAAGCGCTCCTCCTGCGGGAGCTCCGCGAGCAGGTCACCCGAAGGGTGGACGTCGCGGATGGTGCCGCACCGGGAGCACACCAGGTGCTGGTGCGCGTGGTGGGCGTTCGGGTCGTAGCGCTTGGCGCGGCCGTCCGTGCTCACCTCCAGGACCTCGCCCAGGGAGACCAGCTCCCCGAGGGTGTTGTACACCGTCGCGCGCGAGATCTCCGGCAGCAGGTGCGCCGCCTTGGCGTGCACTTCGTCCGCCGTGTAGTGCACGTGGTCCCCGTCGAGGACCTCGGCGACCACGCGTCGCTGCGCGGTCAGCCGCCAGCCGCGTCCTCGGAGCCGTTCCAGCAGGTCACTCATGCCATTCACCTATCAGTCAGATAGGACCAGCGTAGCAGCGGCCCTCGTCCACCCCTGGATCCGATATCGCCATGGGAGGCATCTTGACTTAGACACGGTCCAATGTAGGATCGATCTCGGCTCAGGCCAAGGTGGCAGGACGATCAGACGGAGGCGAACGTGTCGGTTCAGGGCGAGGCCAGGACGAATGCGGGCCCGCTGACCACGGAGTCCGGTGCTCCGGTCGCGGACAACCAGAACAGCGAGACCGCAGGCATCGGCGGCCCGGTCCTGATCCAGGACCAGCTGCTGCTGGAGAAGCTCGCGCACTTCAACCGCGAGCGGATCCCGGAGCGCATCGTGCACGCCCGCGGCGCCGGCGCGTACGGCACCTTCACGCTCACCCGCGACGTCTCGCAGTGGACGCGGGCGAAGTTCCTCTCCGAGGTCGGCAAGCGGACGGAGACGTTCCTGCGGTTCTCCACCGTCGCCGGCAACCTCGGTTCGGCCGACGCGGTGCGCGACCCCCGCGGTTTCGCGCTGAAGTTCTACACCGAAGAGGGGAACTACGACCTCGTCGGCAACAACACCCCGGTCTTCTTCATCCGGGACGCCATCAAGTTCCCCGACTTCATCCACACCCAGAAGCGCGACCCGTACACCGGCTCGCAGGAGGCGGACAACGTCTGGGACTTCTGGGGGCTGTCGCCGGAGTCCACGCACCAGGTGACCTGGCTGTTCGGCGACCGCGGCATCCCCGCGACGCTGCGCCACATGAACGGCTACGGCTCGCACACCTACCAGTGGAACAACGAGGCCGGCGAGGTCTTCTGGGTCAAGTACCACTTCAAGACCGACCAGGGCATCAAGAACCTCACCCAGGCCGAGGCGAACAAGCTCGCCGGTGAGGACCCCGACAGCCACCAGCGCGACCTGCGCGAGGCCATCGAGCGCGGCGACTTCCCGTCCTGGACCGTGCAGGTGCAGATCATGCCCGCGGCCGACGCGGCCACGTACCGCTTCAACCCCTTCGACCTCACCAAGGTGTGGCCGCACGAGGACTATCCGCCGATCGAGATCGGCAAGCTGGAGCTCAACCGCAACCCGGAGAACATCTTCGCCGAGGTCGAGCAGTCCATCTTCTCCCCGGCGCACTTCGTCCCGGGCATCGGCCCGTCGCCCGACAAGATGCTCCAGGGCCGCCTCTTCGCCTACGGCGACGCCCACCGCTACCGCGTCGGCATCAACGCCGACCACCTGCCGGTGAACCGCCCGCACGCCACCGAGGCGCGCACCTACGGCCGCGACGGTTACGCGTACGACGGCCGCCACGGCCGCGCCAAGAACTACGAGCCCAACAGCTTCGGCGGCCCGGCGCAGACCGGCCGTCCGCTGTGGCAGCCGCTGAGCGTCACCGGCGCCACGGGCACCATCGAGACCCCCTCGCACGCCGAGGACAACGACTTCGTCCAGGCGGGCAACCTCTACCGGCTGATGTCGGAGGACGAGAAGGGCCGTCTCATCGACAACCTCGCCGGCTTCATCGCCAAGGTGTCGCGCGAGGACATCGCCGAGCGGGCGATCAACAACTTCCGCCAGGCGGACCCCGACTTCGGCAAGCGGCTGGAAGCCGCGGTCCAGGCCCTGCGCGGCTGACCCCGTCGGCCGGCTGATCCGCCGTCACGGCGGTGCGCCGGCCGGGGTCGTCCCGACCAGTGGCTTGCCGAAAGAACCGGAGAGGCCGGACGCCAATGGGCTCCGGCCTCTCCGGCTGCCCGCTCGCGGTGCCCCGGCGCGGCCGTCAGTGCGTCAGCGCGTCCGCCCGGGCCCGCGCGGGCGCCCAGCAGCGGATGATGTCGCGCACCGACACCACGCCGACCGGACCCTGGCCGTCGAGGACGATCAGATGCCGGAAACCGCCGCGCGCCATGGCGGACGCGGCCTCGTCCAGCGTCCACCCGGGGGCCGCGAAGACGACGTCGGTGGTGGTGTGGGCGTGGGCCGTCTCGCGGTCCGGGTCCTGGCCCGCGCCGACGGAGTTGAGGATGTCGCGCTCGGTGAGGATGCCGAGCCCGCAGGTGTCGGGGTCGAGTACGACGGCTGCGCCGATCCTGCGCGCGGACATCAGCCGCGCGGCCTGCCGAAGGGTGTGCGCGGGGCCGATGGTGAGGACCACCGTGCTCATGGCGTCGCGGACGAGCATGGTCGGAGCCACCTCCTTGGCGACTGTGCACCCGTGAACGCCCTTCCCTCGAGAAGGTGTTCACAAGTTCACAAGCGTGGGGCTCCTCATCGTCACATGTTCGCGGGGACACAACAAGAGGCGCGTGGAGCCGGAATTCCGCTTCTCCCCGCTCCCGCGCCCAGGTTTGAACCGGGGGCGCGACCTACGTACGCAGATAGCCCAGCAGCTCGTCGTGCAGCAGTCCGTTCGACGCCGCCGCGTCACCGCTGTGCGGTCCCGGCCGGCCGTCCAGGCCGGTGAAGCGGCCGCCCGCCTCCTCGACGATGACCACGTTCGCCGCCATGTCCCACAGCGACAGCTCCGGCTCCGCGCAGATGTCCACCGAGCCCTCGGCCACCATCATGTACGGCCAGAAATCGCCGTAGCCGCGCGTCCGCCAGCAGTCGCGTGTCAGGTCCAGGAAGCCGGGCAGCAGGCCGCGCTCCTCCCAGCCGGTCAGCGAGGAGTACGCGAACGAGGCGTCCTCGATCCGGCCGACCCGCGAGACCTGGAGCCGGCTCGCCGAGAGCAGGCTGCGCCCGGTGAAGGCGCCCGAGCCCTTCGCCGCCCACCAGCGGCGGCCCAGCGCGGGCGCCGAGACCACGCCGACGACCGGCTCGAAACCGCCCTCGACCTGCACCATCAAGGAGATCAGGGTGGCCCAGACCGGCACCCCGCGCACATAGTTCTTGGTGCCGTCGATGGGGTCGATCACCCAGCGGCGCGGGCCCGTGCCCTCGCTGCCGAACTCCTCGCCCAGCACGGCGTCGCGCGGCCGGGCGCGCTGGAGCTGACCGCGGATCAGCTCCTCGGCGGTCCTGTCCGCCTCGCTCACCGGAGTCATGTCCGGTTTCGTCTCGACCTTGAGGTCGAGGGCCTTGAACCGGTCCATGGTCGCCGCGTCGGCGGCGTCCGCCAGGACGTGGGCCAGGCGCAGATCATCGTGGTAGTCGGACATGGCTGAACAGTACCTGTGGGCACCCTCAGGACCTCGACGGCCCGCCCGGGCTCTTGACACCGTCCGGACGCACGTCAATTCTGTGGCCACTACCGCCGTGCGGCCGCACGGCCGGGGAGGCGACGATGCCCGCGGCACGAGAACTCCTGCTGGACGCGGCCTACGCGGCGCTCGACAGACGGCCCTGGAGCGGGGTCCGGATGGTCGACGTCGCGGCCGCGGCCGGGGTGTCCCGGCAGACGCTCTACAACGAATTCGGCAGCAAGGCCGGCCTGGCGCGCGCCCTGGTGCGCCGCGAGGCGGACGCCCTGCTCACCGGTGTCGAGCGGGCCCTGGCCGAGGCGGGCACCACCGCCGACGCCGGTGACCGCTGCGCCGCGGCGGCCGGCTGGATCCTGCGCACGGCCCGCGCCAACCCCCTCGTACGGGCCGCGCTGACCGGCTGCCGAGGCGAGCGGCTGCCCGCCGTCGCGGCCCCCGCGGTGCCCGCCCCGCGCGGCCCGTCCGGGCCCGCCCCGGCGCGCGGCACCCCCACGCCCTGGGCGCTGGCCGACGGGATCCGCGACCGTGCGGCCCGCGCGGTCACGGCGGACCTGGGGCCGGGGGCCGCCGCGGAGACGGTGCTCTGGGCCTGCGAGGTGGCCGTCCGGCTGACGCTGTCCTACGTGGTCGCCCCGGCCGCCTCGCACGAGGAGGCGGCCGGCCAAGTCGCCCGTCTGGTCCGCGCCCTTCTGAGCGACGAGGGAGGCGCCTCGGAGGGCGACCGCACTGTTTCAGCCAACTGACCGGTGCGGAGGGGGCTCTCGCCATCGGGCGGCTCGCGCCTGTGGGGATGTGGCGGTCCGGTCCGTGGCCGCGGGTTGTACGCGGCTTGTCGCGCGGCTCCCCGCGCCTCTGATGGTGCGCGAGCGCGGCCGGCGACGGCGGGCAGCCCCGCGTAAGAGCCGCTCAGTGCGCCGAGCCCGAGAGCTGGAGGCCCATCACGCCCAGGATCACCAGGCCGATCGACACGAGCTTCAGGGTCGAGACCAGGTCGCCGAGGAAGATCATGCCGTAGATCGCCGTGCCCGCCGCGCCGATGCCCGTCCACACCGCGTACGCCGGGCCCACGTCGAGCTTCTTCAGGGACAGCGTCAGGAGCCCGAAGCTGCCGAGTGCGAAGCATGCGAACGCGATCGTCGGCCACAGCCGCGTGAAACCGTGCGAGAGCTTGAGACAGACGGCGAAGCCGGTCTCCAGCAGGCCCGCGACCACGACCAGCAGCCACGCCATCAGTTGCCTCCCGAGTCTTGGTGACCGCCGCTCGTACCGGTGTGTTTGTTGCACTTGCCATCGGCGGTCACTCGCAAACGTAGGCGATCAATCGCCTTCGCGCCGCTCCCTCGTGGCAAGCAGTCGTCGCAAGGAGTAGAGCCGCTGCGGGTCGGCGTGTCCGTCCTCGACCCACTGGTCCAGTGCGCAGTCCTGCTCGTCGTGGCTGCACGCGCGCGGGCAGTCCTCGGTGCCCGGCACCAGGTCGGGGAAGGCGAGGATGACGCGGGAGGGGTCCACGTGGTGCAGGCCGAAGGACCGCACGCCCGGGGTGTCGATGACCCAGCCGGTGCCGTCGGGCAGGGGCAGGGCCAGCGCCGAGGTCGTGGTGTGCCGGCCCCGGCCGGTGACGGCGTTGACGTGGCCGGTGGCCCGCTGCCGTTCGACGAGGGCGTTGACGAGCGTGGTCTTGCCGACGCCGGAGTGGCCGACGAAGGCGGTGACCCGGTCCGTCAGCCGCTCCCGGACCCGCTCGGCGGCCCCGCCGCTCGCCAACTCCTCGCGGCTGGTGACCACATGCGGCACGCCCAGCGCGCCGTACGACTCCAGCAGCTTGTCCGGCGAGGCCAGGTCCGACTTCGTGAGGACGAGCAGCGGCTCCAGGCCCGCGTCGTACGCCGCGACCAGGCAGCGGTCGATCAGGCGGGGGCGCGGCTCGGGGTCGGCGAGGGCGGTGACGATCGCGAGCTGGTCGGCGTTGGCGACGACGACCCGCTCGAAGGGGTCGTCGTCGTCGGCCGTACGGCGAAGCACGGAGGAGCGCTCCTCGACCCGGACGATCCGCGCGAGGGTGTCCTTGGCGCCGCTGAGGTCACCGACCACCGCGACCCGGTCCCCGACCACGGCCCCCTTGCGCCCCAGCTCACGCGCCTTCATCGCGATGATGGTGCGGTCCTCGACGAGGACGTGGAGCCGGCCCCGGTCGACGGTGAGGACGAAGCCCTCGGCGGCGTCCTCGTGCTTCGGGCGGATGTTGGTCCGGGGCCG
This sequence comes from Streptomyces sp. NPDC025618, assembly GCF_055558795.1. Taxonomy (NCBI): domain Bacteria; kingdom Bacillati; phylum Actinomycetota; class Actinomycetes; order Kitasatosporales; family Streptomycetaceae; genus Streptomyces; species Streptomyces sp. NPDC025618. The sequence goes on from NZ_JBVHLW010000025.1 coordinate 12,270, forward strand.
GTTGCCCTTGCGGTTGGGGCGGACGCGGATGTCGTCCTCGTCGGGGTTCTTGCCGTAGCGGCGCATGGTGCTCTTCCGCTCTTCTCAGGCTCTCGACACCGTCGTCGCCCCCGCGACGGGTCCCAGCATCCCGGTCCACAGCTCCGGGAAGTCCGGCAGGGTCTTGGCGGTCGTCGCGACATTCTCCACCTGGACGCCGTCGACGGCGAGGCCGATCACGGCCGCCGCGGTGGCCAGCCGGTGGTCCTCGTAGGTGTGGAAGACGCCGCCGTGCAGCGGGCGCGGGCGGATGCGCAGGCCGTCCTCGGTCTCGGTGACGTCGCCGCCGAGCTCGTTGATCTCCTTGGCGAGCGCGGCCAGCCGGTCCGTCTCGTGCAGCCGCAGGTGCGCGATGCCGCTCAGGACCGACTCCGAGCCGGCGAGCGCGGCGACCGCCGCGATCACCGGGGTCAGCTCGCCGACGTCGTGCAGATCGGCCTCGATGCCGGTGATCCGGCCGGTGCCGGTGAAGGTCAGCCCGGCGTCGGACAGTTCGCAGCTGCCGCCCATCGCGGTGAAGATCTCGCGCAGCGCGTCGCCGGGCTGCGTGGTGCGCTCCGGCCAGTCGGGGATGGTGACCCGGCCGCCGGTGACCAGGGCGGCCGCCAGGAACGGCGCCGCGTTGGAGAGGTCCGGCTCCACGACGATGTCGCGGCCCAGGAGCGCGCTGGGGGAGACCCGCCACACATCGGCCTCGCCGCCCGACTCCGGGGTGTCGACCTGGGCGCCCGCCATGCGCAGCATGTCCACGGTCATCCGGATGTGCGGCATCGACGGCAGGGCGGTGCCGGTGTGCCGCACCTCGACGCCCTGGTTGAAGCGCGGCGCGGACAGCAGCAGGGCGCTGACGAACTGCGAGGACGAGGACGCGTCGATCTCGACCGTCCCGCCGTCCAGCGCGCCGCCGCCGTGCACGGTCAGCGGCAGCGCGCCCCGCTCGTTGTCGTCGATGCGGGCGCCGAGCGCGCGCAGCGCGTCGATCACGCCGTGCAGCGGCCGCTCGTAGCTGCGCGGATCGCCGTCGAAGCGGATCGGGCCGTCGGCGAGGGCCGCGACGGGCGGCAGGAAGCGCATGACGGTGCCGGCGTTGCCGACGTCGACGGTGGCCGGGCCGTGCAGCCGCGCGGGGATCACCCGCCACGCCTCGCCCGAACCGGCGCCCGTGGAGGACGACGAGACGGTCTCCTCGATGCCCACGCCCATGGCGCGCAGCGCCTCGGCCATCAGCAGGGTGTCCCGCGAGCGCAGCGGGCGGCGGATCCAGCCGGGCTCGGCGGCCAGCGCGGCGAGCACCAGTGCGCGGTTGGTGACCGATTTCGATCCCGGCACGGTGACGGTCGCGTTGACGGCCCCGCTCGCGAGGGGGGCAGGCCAGAGGTCGGTGTGTGCAGGGCTCTCGGTCATGCTCTTTACCTTAGTGGCTCGAACGCGGTCACAGCCCGAGCAGCCAGCGGCCCCCGCCGGTCAGCGCGCACAGCGAGACCACGTGGAAGAAAAGCAGCCAGACGAACGGGGGCGCGTTCGTGAGGCGGGCGAGCTGGTCGGCGTCGGAGTCGCCCGCGTGGCCGTGCCGCCGCTTCGCCTGGAGCTCGAAGGCCGGCCGGACGCCGCCGAGCAGCATGAACCAGACGACCCCGTACGCGAACAGCGCCTGCACCGCCGGGCCCGCGAGCCAGGAGACCAGGACGAAGGCGGCGCCGGTCAGCACCACGGTCAGCACGCCGAAGGCGTTGCGGACCATCACCAGCAGTGCGGCGAGCAGTGCGGTGGCTCCCCACAGGAGGGCCGTGATGTGCCCGGCGGCGAGCAGCCAGGCGCCGCCGAGGCCGAGCAGCGAGGGGGCGGTGTAGCCCGCGGCGGCGGTCAGGATCATGCCGAGACCGGTGGGCCTGCCGCGGGAGACCGTCAGCCCGGAGGTGTCGGAGTGCAGCCGGATGCCGTCCAGGCGGCGGCCGCTGAGCAGGGCCACGAGGCCGTGGCCGCCCTCGTGGGCGATGGTTATCGCGTTGCGGGTGATCAGCCAGACGCGGCGCGGGACGACCGCGGCGAGCGCGACGACCCCGGTGGCGACCACCAGCCACAGCGTGGGGTCGGGCTGGGTCCCGACCACCCGGTCCCACAGGGCGGTGGCGTTGGTGCTGTCCATTTGTGCGCGGCTCCTCGGGGGTCCGTGGCAGGGTGGCGAACATGTGTGGTCGATATGCGGCGAGCCGGAGTCCCGAGGACCTCGTGGGGCTCTTCGGCGTCGAGAAATGGGAACCGGCGGAGACGCTCGCCCCGGACTGGAACGTCGCGCCGACGAAGAGCGTGCACGTGGTGCTCGAACGTCCTCTGAAAGACGCCAGGGAGCGCGGTCCGGTTCGCCAGCTCCGCGCACTGCGGTGGGGATTGGTTCCATCCTGGGCGAAATCGCCCGAGGGCGCCGCGAAGATGATCAACGCGCGGGCGGAGACGGTCCACGAGAAGCCGTCCTTCCGGCGGGCCTTCGAGTCGCGCCGCTGCCTGATACCCGCCGACGGCTATTACGAGTGGGTCACCGGCGCGGACGAGCGCGAGCTGGAGGAGCGCGGCCGCCGGAAGCGGGCCCGTAAACAGCCGTACTTCGTGACCCCGGAGGACGGCTCGGTCCTGGCCATGGCCGGCCTGTACGAGTTCTGGCGCGATCCGGCGCTGCCCGCCGACCATCCCCAGGCGTGGTGGGCCACCTGCACGGTGATCACCACGGAGGCGTCCGCCGAGCCGTTCGCCGCCGCGGGCGGGGAGGGGCCGCGGTCCCTGGCGGAGATCCACCCGCGGATGCCGGTGGTGCTGCCGCGGGAGCGGTGGGGGGCTTGGCTGGATCCGTCCTGTACGGATGCCGGCGCGCTGCGAGGGGTGTTGTCGTCCGGAGCCGCGGCTGTACGGGCCTATCCGGTGCGGACGTCGGTGAGTGATGTGCGCAACAACGGGCCTGAGCTTGTCGAGGAACTTCCGGCTCCGGAGGAGTCGACGCTGTTCTGAGGGGGTTTCGCCGCGTTGTCCTCAATCGCCGGACGGGCTGATTGTGGTGGGGCTACGGTCCGCACATCCAGCCCGCCCGGCGATTGAGGACGCGCCCGCAGGGCGCTCCCGCCGCAGGCGGCAGACGGATCCGCAGCCGGGAGTCTGGGGCGCGAGCCCCAGTTCGGGAAGGGGCGGGGCTGGGGAAAAGCCCGCCGCAGGCGACACCGTGCCACGCCACCCCGCCGTACCCACCGGCAAGATGGACCCGTGATCCAGACAGCCCCCACCCCCGTCGGCGACGCCAGGATCCACTGGTTCGGCGCCGCGAACGCGAAGCTCACCCTCGCCCTCGGCCACGGCGCCGGCGGCGGCGTGGAAGCGCGGGACCTGCGAGCGCTCGCCGCCGCGCTGCCGGAGCGCGGCGTCACCGTCGCCCTCGTGGAACAGCCCTGGCGCGTCGCCGGTAAGAAGGTCGCCCCGGCGCCGAAGACACTCGACTCCGCGTGGACGGCCCTGTGGCCGGTGATCGCGGAGCGCGGCGGGCCGGTCGTCGCCGGGGGCAGGAGCGCCGGTGCGCGCGTCGCCTGCCGTACGGCGAAGGAGCTGGGCGCCGTCGCCGTCCTCGCGCTGAGCTTCCCGCTGCACCCGCCGGGCAAGCCGGAGAAGTCCCGCGCGGAGGAGCTGACGGGCGCCGGCCTGCCCACCCTCGTCGTCCAGGGCGCGAAGGACCCGTTCGGCCGTCCCGAGGAATTCCCGCCCGGCACGCGCCTGGTCCCGGTGCCGGACGGCGACCACGGCTTCGCCGTGCCGAAGAAGGCGGCCATCGGCCAGGACGGCGCCCTCGCGGTGATCACCGAGGCGGTCGCCGAATGGCTCGCGGGGCTGCCCGGCTGACCCGTTCGGCCGCCGTTCGATCACGTCCCGCCGACCGGGAATGCGCGGCCGGGCACCGCTGTTGTGCACAACGTCACCACGCACTGGCACGACAGAGGAATGGGAGCTCGCAGCATGGGTTCGACCGCATGCCTGTCCCGCCCGCAGACGCCTGACCTGGGGTGGTCGGCGCTGCATGTGGCGCAGCCCGCTTCTCCTGAAGCGGCGGACGGGCCGGATCGTCGTCTATTCTCCGATTCGAGCGGGTCCGTTTCCGGTTCCGCCAGGCTGTCGGAGGAGGTGGGTCCGGTCGCTGGGACCGACGAGGGGACCGATGACGGAGCCGTCGGCGCCGAAAGCGCCGCCGAACGCAACGCCCGCTTCGAGCGGGACGCGCTGACCTTCCTCGACCAGATGTACTCGGCCGCCCTGCGCATGACGCGCAATCCCGCTGACGCGGAGGACCTGGTCCAGGAGACGTACGCGAAGGCGTACGCCTCCTTCCATCAGTTCCGCGACGGTACGAACCTCAAGGCGTGGCTGTACCGCATCCTGACCAACACGTTCATCAACTCCTACCGCAAGAAGCAGCGTGAGCCCCTGCGCAGCGCGTCGGAGGAGATCGAGGACTGGCAGCTCGCCCGCGCCGAGTCGCACATGTCGACCGGCCTGCGCTCGGCCGAGTCCCAGGCCCTGGACCACCTCCCGGACTCCGACGTCAAGGAGGCCCTTCAGGCCATTCCCGAGGAATTCCGCATAGCGGTCTATCTCGCGGATGTGGAGGGCTTTGCGTACAAGGAGATCGCGGACATCATGGGTACGCCCATCGGCACGGTCATGTCCCGGCTGCACCGGGGCCGCCGCCAGCTGCGCGGAATGCTGGAGGATTACGCCCGCGAGCGCGGTCTGGTCCCGGCGGGTACGGCCCCGGCGCCGAACGGTTCCGACGAGTCGCACAATCGGAAAGGCTCGGACTCATGAGCTGCGGAGACCCGCACGAGACGGACTGCTCTGAAGTCCTCGACCATCTCTACGAGTTCCTCGACCACGAGATGCCCGACGGCGACTGCGCCAAGTTCGAGGTGCACATCGACGAGTGCTCCCCCTGCCTGGAGAAGTACGGTCTGGAGCAGGCGGTGAAGAAGCTCGTCAAGCGCTGCTGCGGCCACGACGACGTCCCCGCCGACCTCCGCTCCAAGGTCATGGGCCGCATCGAGCTGATCCGCTCCGGGCAGTCGGTGCCGGACCACGACGTGGTGGCCGAGGCCCGGGCGGCGGAGGCCGCCAGGTCGGCCGAGGCGGCGGGCAGGCTCGCGCAGGACTGAGCCGGGCCACCCCCTCCCACCTGCGCTCTTTCTTCAGGACCGCAGAGCAAACACCCTCCCCGGGGAACATCACCCGAAGGTGTGCAACCGGTCGGTTCGGCCGGGGTAATACCCGAATGCGCCGTTCCTGGGCGTCCCCTCAGCCTATTCTCCCCATCCTGACGGCAAGCTGGCCTGCTTCGTACGGGACGGGGAGGACGCGCCATGTGGACAATTCCGGCGGTGGCACGCGGTTGTGTCGCGTGTGCCGTGGTCGCCGCGGCCCTGTGCGCCGCGCCCGCCGTGCGGGCCGGAACCGCGGCCCCCTGGACCGCGATCGCCCTGCTCGCCGCGGTCTGCGCGGTCTGTGAACGGCTGCCCCGCCGCACGCTGACCCTCCCCGTGCTGCTCGCCGGGGCGTTCCTGCTGCCCCCGGCGGCCGCCGCGCTCGTCGCCGTGCCCGGCGCGCTCGCGGGCCGCGTCGAGCAGCGCCCGGTGTGGGTGCGGCGCTGGTGGCACGCAGCCCAGCTGTCGCTCGCCGCGTGCGCCGCCTCGTACGTCTTCGCCGCCATGGCCCCCGGCCGCGCCGCGTTCACGGTGGCGCTCGTGCCCGCCCTCGCGGCCGCGCTCGCCTTCTGCCTCGTCACCGCCGTCCTCGACGGCGTCATCCGGTTCACCGCCGAGCGCCGCTCGCCGCGGGCCGCCTGGCGCGGCCTGCTGCCGGGCCCGCTGCTGCCCGCGCTGGTGCACGGGCCGACGGGCCTGATGACGGCGGTGCTCTGGCGCAGCGCGTACGGACCGCCGGCCGCGCTGCTCGTGCTGCTGCCCATGTGGGTCTCGTCCTGCTTCCTGGACCGCTACGAGCGCGAGCGCGGCGCCCACCAGGCCACCATCCGGGCCCTGGTGCAGGCCGTCGACCTCAAGGACCGCTACACCCGCGGCCACAGCGAGCGCGTCGGCCGCGCGTCCGTGCTGATCGCCCGCGAGCTGGGCCTGGCGGGGGAGCGGCTGGAGGCGCTGCGCTTCGCGGGCATCCTGCACGACATCGGCAAACTCGGCATTCCCACCCGGCTGTTGCGCAAGGACGGCCCCCTGACGCCCGAGGAGCGGCGCCTCATCGAGCTCCACCCGGAGTACGGCCACGAGATGGTCCGCGGCATCGGCTTCCTGGACGAGGCGCGCGCCGCGATCCTCCACCACCACGAGCGGCTGGACGGCAGCGGCTATCCGTACGGGCTCAGCGGCCGGCAGATCCCGCAGTTCGCGCGGATCGTCGCCGTCGCCGACGCCTTCGACGCGATGACCTCCACCCGCAGCTACAGCCGCGCCCGGCCGGTCGCCGTCGCGATGGCGGAGCTGCACCGCTGCTCCGGCACCCAGTTCGACCCGCGCATGGTCGACGCGCTGGAGGCCGCGCTCGACCGGCACGGCTGGCACCCGGCCGTCACCTCGGAGGGCTCCCTGCTCACGGAATGCATAATTCTGCCCAGCGGAAACGTCCCTTCTGTGAGGGAATCGGTCACCGGAGCGACCCGTCACGGCGGCGAGGGATGATCGCGTCTTCGGCATCGACGACATGTCCGGACGGCACCCTGGTCGTCCGCTGGGTGCACACCGCCGCCGCGGCCGCCGCTGTGACCGCGCTCGTGTGGACCGTCCGGCAGGGGATGGCCCAGCCCCAAGTGGCCCTGGCCTTCGGCGTGTTGATCACCTTGGGTGAGGCCGTCCGGCGCCGTCCCACCGCTGCCGCGGAGGCCCGCGAGCCCGCGCCCGTCGGCGCCGCCGGGGCGCTCGCCTACGCCCTGCTCGGCGAGGTCGGCGGGCGGCCCACCACGCACGGCCCGGCCCAGGTCGTATCCGTCGTCCTCGCCGCCACGCTCGCCGGCGCCCTCGGCCGCCCGCCCGCGCGCGACCACCTCGCGCGCCGCCTGCTCACCACCGGCTTCGCCGCCGTCTGCTTCCAGCCCCTGCACAACTCCGGCGCCCTCGACCGCTGGCCCGGCCACAGCCCGTACTACGCGCCGTTCCTGCTGCTCCTGCTCGCGCTGACCGCCCTGTGCGACGCCGTCCTGGCCGCCGCCCTGTCCCGTGCCCGCACCGGCGGCCCGTACGGCCCGGCGCTGCGCGACGAGCTGCGCGCCCTGCCCGGCATCGGCACGGCGATCTGCGCGACCGGCGTGGTCATGGCCCTCGCCGTGGCCGTCGCCGGGCTCTGGGCGCTTCCGGTCTTCTGCCTGCCGCTGCTGCTCACCCAGCTGTCCTTCCGCCGCTACACCGCCGTGCGCGCCACCTGCCACCAGACCATCGCCTCCCTGGCGCGCTCCACCGAGATCGCCGGGCACACCCCGGCCGGACACGCCCGCCGCGTGGCCGCGCTCAGCCGCGCCACCGGGCGGGAGCTCGGCCTGGCCGAGGCGGATCTCACCGTGGTGGAGTACGCGGCGCTGATGCACGACATCGGCCGGCTCTCGCTGCTGGATCCCGTGCCCGCCGGGGCGACCGAGCTCCTGCCGCCCGCCGAACGCCGCCGCATCGCCCTGCTGGGCGGCGCGGTCGTCCGGCAGACCGGGGTGCCCGCCGAGGTCGCGGTGGTCGTGGAGCGCCAGGCCGACCCGTTCCGTGAGCAGCCGCTCACCGCCCGGATCGTCCGCACGGTCAACGCCTACGACGACCTCGCGGGGGCCGCCGCCTGCGGCCCGCTGCGTGCCCTGGAACGGCTGCGGCTGGCCACGGCCCACGACCACGATCCCCAGGTCGTGGAGGCCCTGGCCCGGGTGCTGGCACGGGCCCCCTGCCCGCCCCGGACCCCGCCCCCGGAGCCGTAGGAGTCCCGCCGAAACCCGTGCGGCCGCTGAACCCACGGGTAATGAGCGGGCGTCCAAAGGGGCATGGTTGGATGCGAAGAGAAGAAAACGACACACAGAGCGCGGACTACGGGGGGTGCCGCGCGCGTCGCCATCGAGGAGTGGCGGGCGCAGCTTCCCGGAGCAAGAGAGATGTGGCAGGTTGTCGTCAGGGAGGACGGCGGCCGTCACCTGGGTCATCCGGCGTGGTCGCACGCAGAAACCGGCAGGCGGGAATCGTGAGGATCTTCGGCAAGGTACGGCATCGGCCTTCCGCCTCGTGGCGGCAGGCCACCGACCGTGCTTTCACTTTGATCGGCGACGGCCGGTACGAGGACGCGGGAGCGCTGCTGACCCGTGCCGCCGACATGGAGCCGTGGCTGTCCGAGTCGTGGTTCAACCTCGCTCTGCTGCACAAGTTCCGGCACGACTGGGAGCAGGCCCGCGCCGCCGGGCTGCGGGCCGTCGCCCTGCTGGACCGCGAGGCGGGCGCCCCCGACTGGTGGAACGTGGGCATCGCCGCCACCGCCCTCCAGGACTGGCCGCTGGCCCGCCGCGCCTGGCAGGCGTACGGCCTGCGGGTGCCCGGCGAGGCGGCCCCGGCGGGGGAGCCGGTCGGCATGGAGCTCGGCAGCGCGGCCGTACGGCTCTCGCCGGAGGGCGAGGCAGAGGTCGTCTGGGGCCGCCGGCTCGATCCGGCCCGGATGGAGGTCCTCTCCATCCCGCTGCCCTCCTCCGGGCGGCGCTGGGGCGAGGTCGTGCTGCACGACGGCGTCCCGCACGGCGAGCGGGTCACCGCCGCCGGGCCCTCCTACCCCGTCTTCGACGAGATCGAGCTGTGGGCCCCCTCGCCCGTGCCGACCTGGGTGGTCCTCCTGGAGGCCGCCACCGAGGCCGACCGGGACGCCCTGGAGCGGCTCGCCGCCGACGCGGGCTTCGCCGCCGAGGACTGGTCCTCCTCCGTGCGGCTGCTGTGCCGCACCTGCTCGGAGAGCCGGATGCCCAGCGACGAGGGCGACGGCGAGCACCTCGACCCGCACGACCACAGCGAGCCGGGCCACCCGGGCCCGCTCGGCCACCGCACGGCCGGCTCCGGCTCGCTCTGGGTGCCCGAGCGCGAATGCGGCATCGCCGCCCCCGCCGGGCTCGTCCGCGGTCTGCTCGACGGCTGGGTCGCCGACAGCCCGGACACGCGTGAGTGGCGCGATCTGGAAGAAGTCTGCTGAGGGCGCCCCGCGGCTCCCTTACACTGTAAAGGCATCATTTTTTCGGGTTTTGAGAGAGGCGTACGGCGGAATGGCGCAGCAAGAGACTCAGCAGCCGGTGAACGACGAGTTCATCGTGGACACCGAGGACTGCGAGGAGCGCGAGCGCGCGCACCGTGAGCGCGGCACGTCCCGTCCGATCACCGTCGTCGGCAACCCCGTGCTGCACAAGGAGTGCAAGGACGTCACCGAGTTCGGCGACGAGCTCGCGCAGCTCATCGACGACATGTTCGCCAGCCAGCGCACCGCCGAGGGCGTGGGCCTGGCCGCCAACCAGATCGGCGTCGACCTGAAGGTCTTCGTCTACGACTGCATGGACGACGAGGGCGTACGGCACGTGGGCGCCGTCTGCAACCCCGTCCTCGACGAGCTCCCGGCCGACCGCCGCGTCCTCGACGACTCCAACGAGGGCTGCCTGTCCGTCCCGACCGCCTACGCGTCGCTGGCCCGCCCGGACTACGCGGTCGTCCGCGGCCAGGACGCCAAGGGGAACCCCATCGCTGTCGAGGGCACGGGCTATTTCGCGCGATGCCTCCAGCATGAGACGGATCACCTCTACGGCTACCTCTACATCGACCGGCTCTCGAAGCGGGACCGCAAGGACGCTCTTCGCCAGATGGCGGAGGGGACGCCGCGGTATCCGGTGGTGGCCAACGACTGATTCGGGGGGCGGGTGGCTACGCGCCTCGGACCCCCGCAACACGCTTCGCGCGTTGTCCTCAAACGCCGGACGGGCTGATTTGGCTGAGCTCAGCCATATCCAGCCCGTCCGGCGTTTGAGGACGCGCCCGCAGGGCGCTCCCGCCGCAGGCGGCGAACCGGCCCGCAGCCGGGGGTCTGGGGCACGCGCCCCAGTTCGGGAAGGGGCGGGGCTGGGGAAAAAGCCCGCCGTAGGCGTCAGATGCCGCAGTCCTCCGCCCGCCGGCGCAGAAGAACCCGCTCCCTCTCGTTCCGCGTGAGCCCCGCCGCCCGCAAGAACTCCGCCCGGGCCTCCGCCCGCCGGCCCAGCCGGAAAAGGAGATCGCCCCGGACACTCGGCAGCAAGTGATAGTCCCGCAAGGCCGGTTCGGAGGAGAGCGCGTCCACCAGCCGCAGGCCCGCCTCCGGCCCCTCCGCCATCGACACGGCGACCGCGCGGTTGAGTTCCACGACGGGGGACGGCGTGCGCTCGGCGAGGGTCGCGTAAAGGGCGGCGATGCGCGGCCAGTCCGTGGCCTCGGGGGTGTGCGCCCGCGCGTGGCACGCGGCGATCGCGGCCTGGAGGGCGTACGGACCGTACGCGCCGCCCAGTTCCTCCGCGCGGGCCAGAGCCGCGAGGCCGCGCCGGATCAGCAGGTGGTCCCAGCGGCCGCGGTCCTGATCCAGGAGCAGGACGGGCTCGCCCGAGGGGCCCGTGCGCGCGGCCGAGCGTGACGCCTGGAGCTCCATCAGCGCGACCAGCCCATGGACCTCCGCCTCCTTCGGCATCAGCGTGGCCAGGACCCGGCCCAGCCGCATCGCCTCCTCGCACAGCGCCGGCCGCATCCAGTCGTCGCCCGCCGTGGCCGCGTAACCCTCGTTGAAGATCAGGTAGATGACCTCCAGCACGGAGGAGAGCCGGTCGGCGAGCTCGTCGGCGCCCGGCACCTCGAAGGGCACCTCCGCCGTGGCGAGGGTCCGCTTGGCGCGCACGACGCGCTGGGCCACGGCCGGCTCGGAGACCAGGAAGGCGCGGGCGATCTCCGCGGTCGTGAGGCCGCCGAGCAGCCGGAGCGTGAGCGCGACCCGGGCCCGGGTGGACAGCACCGGGTGGCAGGCGACGAACACCAGCCGCAGCAGGTCGTCCTCGACGGCGGCCGGCTCCGGGGCCGGCCACTCCGTCTCCAGGCCGTGGCCGAGCAGGGCCAGCTTGCGCGCGTAGGTCTCGTTGCGGCGGATCAGATCGATCGCGCGGTGCTTGGCCGTGGCCATGAGCCAGGCACCCGGATTGTCAGGGACGCCCGAATCGGGCCACTTCTCCAGCGCGGCCACCAGAGCGTCCTGCGCGAGCTCCTCGGCGATGCCGAGGTCGCGCACGATGCGGGTCAGCCCGGCGATCAGCCGGGCCGACTCCACACGCCACACCGCCTCGATCGCGCGATGGGTGTCGGAGGTCGTCACGACCACCCATCGTACGAAGCTACCGCCCCGTCCGCTTGCGCAGCTCCTCGCGCATGGCCGCCTCGCGCGCCGCGTCCTCGGCACAGAGGACGTCCTCCGGGAAGTCCGTGATCTCGAAGACCGGGCGGACCTCGATCTCACCGTCCTGGAAGGGCACTCGCCGGGCCCACTCGAGGGCCTCGTCGCGGTCCTTCACCTGGATGATCCAGAAGCCGGCGATCAGCTCCTTCGTCTCGGCGAAGGGCCCGTCGGTGACGGTCGGCCTCCCGCCCGAGAACGAGACCCGCGCGCCCTCGGAGGAGGCCCGCAGGCCGTCGGCCGCGAGCAGTGCCCCGGCCTTGACCAGCTGTTCGTTGTACTGCCCCATCTCGGCGAGCATTTCCTTGGTCGGCAGTACGCCGGCCTCGGACTCCTCGGTCGCCTTGACGATCATCATGAAGCGTGCCATCGCGCGTCTCCTGTCCGGGTGGGGGCGGGACGCCGGGCGGGGATTTCCGCCCGGCCGTTCCCGGCCCTTCACCTATACGTCGAACGGCAGACGCGCGGATCGACACGCCGCACGAAGATTTTTCTAGAACTCGTCGTCGAAGGAGACCGAGCCCTCGACCGCCACCTGGTACGCGGACGCGCGGCGCTCGAAGAAGTTGGTCAGCTCCTGGACGTTCTGGAGCTCCATGAAGGAGAACGGGTTCTCCGAGCCGTAGACCGGGGCGAAGCCGAGGCGCTGGAGGCGCTGGTCGGCGACGCACTGGAGGTACTCGCGCATGGACTCGGTGTTCATGCCCGGCAGGCCCTCGCCGCACAGGTCGCGGCCGAACTGCAGCTCCGCCTCGACGGCCTCCTTCAGCATGTCGGTGACCTGCTGCTGGAGCTCGTCGTCGAAGAGCTCGGGCTCCTCCTGGCGGACCGTGTCCACGACCTCGAACGCGAAGTTCATGTGCATGGTCTCGTCACGGAAGACCCAGTTGGTGCCGGTGGCCAGGCCGTGCAGCAGACCGCGCGAGCGGAACCAGTAGACATACGCGAAGGCGCCGTAGAAGAACAGCCCCTCGATGCACGCCGCGAAGCAGATCAGGTTGAGCAGGAAGCGACGGCGGTCGGCCTTCGTCTCCAGCCGCTCCAGCTTCTCGACCTCATTGATCCACTTGAAGCAGAACTGGGCCTTCTCGCGGATGGACGGGATGTTCTCCACCGCGTCGAAGGCGGCGGCACGGTCGTCCGGGTCGGGGAGGTAGGTGTCCAGCAGCGTCAGATAGAACTGGACGTGCACGGCCTCCTCGAACAGCTGCCGCGAGAGGTAGAGCCGCGCCTCGGGGGAGTTGATGTGCTTGTACAGCGTCAGCACGAGGTTGTTCGCCACGATCGAGTCACCGGTCGCGAAGAACGCGACCAGGCGGCCGATCATGTGCTGCTCACCCGGGGACAGCTTGGCGAGGTCGGCGACGTCGGAGTGGAGGTCGACCTCCTCGACGGTCCAGGTGTTCTTGATGGCGTCGCGGTAGCGGTCGTAGAAGTCCGGGTACCGCATCGGCCGCAGGGTGAGCTCGAAGCCGGGGTCGAGCAGGTTCTTCTCGGTGGAGCTCATTACTGGCAGGCCTCGCAGGACTCGGGGTTCTCAAGGGAGCAGGCGACGGCGTCCGCGTCCGGGGTGGCCTGCTGTACGGGGATGGTGGCGGCGGCACCGGCGGAGCGCGCGATCCGGGTGGCCGGGCGCGAGCGCAGGTAGTACGTCGTCTTGATGCCCTGCTTCCAGGCGTACGCGTACATCGAGCTGAGCTTGCCGATGGTGGGCGAGGCCATGAAGAGGTTCAGCGACTGGCTCTGGTCCAGGTACGGCGTACGCGCCGCGGCCATGTCGATCAGGAAGCGCTGCGGGATCTCCCAGGCGGTGCGGTAGAGGTCGCGCACCTCCTTGGGGATCCACTGCATGTCCTGGATCGAGCCGTTGGCCTCGGTCATCGCGTCGCGCGTGGTGCGGTCCCACACGCCGAGCTTCTTCAGGTCCTCCACCAGATAGGTGTTGACCTGGAGGAACTCACCGCTGAGCGTCTCGCGCTTGAAGAGGTTGGAGACCTGCGGCTCGATGCACTCGTACACGCCCGCGATGGAGGCGATGGTGGCCGTCGGGGCGATCGCCAGCAGCAGCGAGTTGCGCATGCCGACCTCGGCGATGCGGGCGCGCAGCGCCTCCCAGCGGTCGGCCCAGCGCTGCTCGGCGTTCGGGTAGTGGTCCGGGTGCAGCACGCCGCGGGCGGTGCGGGTCGCGGACCAGGCCGGGTGCGGGCCGTGCCGCTCGGCGAGATCGGCGGACGCCTCGTAGGCCGCGAGCATGATGCGCTCGGAGATCCGGGTGGACAGCTCCTTCGCCTCGGGGGAGTCGAAGGGCAGCCGGAGCCGGAAGAAGACGTCCTGGAGACCCATCAGGCCCAGGCCCACCGGGCGCCAGCGGCTGTTGGAGTTGCCGGCCTGCTCGGTCGGGTAGAAGTTGATGTCCACGACGCGGTCGAGGAACGTCACGGCCGTACGGACCGTACGGTCGAGCTTCTCCCAGTCCATCTCGCCGTCGGTACCCAGGTGCTGCGCCAGGTTGACCGAGCCGAGGTTGCAGACGGCCGTCTCGCCGTCGTCCGTGACCTCGAGGATCTCGGTGCACAGGTTCGAGGAGTGGACGACCTTGCCGGGCTCGGCGGTCTGGTTCGCGGTGCGGTTGGACGCGTCCTTGAAGGTCATCCAGCCGTTGCCGGTCTGCGCGAGGGTGCGCATCATCCGGGAGTACAGCACGCGCGCCGGGATCTGCCGGACGGCCTTGCCCTCGGCCTCGGCCTTGCGGTACGCGGCGTCGAACTCGTCGCCCCACAGGTCGACCAGCTCGGGCGTGTCGGCCGGGGAGAACAGCGACCAGTCGGCGTCCGCCTCGACGCGGCGCATGAACTCGTCCGGGATCCAGTGCGCGGTGTTGAGGTTGTGCGTGCGGCGGGCCTCCTCACCGGTGTTGTCGCGGAGCTCCAGGAACTCCTCGATGTCCGCGTGCCACGTCTCCAGATAGACACAGGCCGCGCCCTTGCGCCGGCCGCCCTGGTTGACCGCCGCCACGGAGGCGTCGAGCGTGCGCAGGAACGGCACGATGCCGTTGGAGTGCCCGTTGGTGCCCCGGATCAGCGAACCGCGCGAGCGGATGCGGCTGTAGGACAGGCCGATGCCGCCGGCGTGCTTCGACAGGCGCGCCACCTGGTGGTAGCGGTCGTAGATCGAGTCCAGCTCGTCCAGCGGCGAGTCCAGCAGATAGCAGGAGGACATCTGCGGGTGGCGGGTGCCGGAGTTGAAGAGCGTGGGGGAGGAGGGCAGGTACGACAGGGTGCTCGTCAGCCCGTAGAGCTCGGCGACGTCCTCCAGGGCCCGCACCGAGTGGTCCTCGGCCAGGCCGCAGGCCACGCGCAGCAGGAAGTGCTGCGGGGTCTCGATGACCTGCCGGGTGATCGGGTGGCGCAGCAGGTAGCGGCTGTGCAGGGTGCGCAGGCCGAAGTAGCCGAAGCGGTCGTCGGCGCCGTCGGCGAGCGCCTTCTCGACGAGCTCGTCGAGGCGCGCGGCGTGGGTCGCCACGAAGGCGGCGGTGTCGTCGGCGATCAGGCCCTCGCGGTGGCCGGTCGCGACGGACGCGGAGAAGGAGACGGCGCCCTGTCCGGCGGCCTCCTCGGCGATGGCGAGGGTGAGCAGGCGGGCCGCGAGCTTGGAGTACTCGGGCTCCTCGGCGATCAGGCCGGCGGCGGCCTCGGTGGCCAGGGACCGCAGTTCGGCCTCGTCCGAGCCCGGGTGGCGGCCCCGCAGCGCGGCGGCGGCGACCTTTCCGGGGTCGGTGGCGGACAGATCGGCGGTGAGGTCGGTCAGGGTGCGCAGCAGCGCGGTCCCGGGGCCGCCGGTCGCTTCCGCGGATGCTGAGACCGGATCGGCGGGCGCGATGGTCACTGAGGCTCTCCCTCGCTCGGCAAGGGGCCGGGCGGGTGGCGCGCGACGGGCGCGTACGGGCATGCCTGAGGCATCAGGGCATGCTCGTAGCGTCCATCGGCCCAACCCGCGAGGCCCGGACGAATACAAAACGCCCGGTGCGAGCCGGTGCGGCTCAGCGGTGGGCGTGCTGTCGGCAGGTACTCGGACTCCTGCATGCGTCATTACGGCATACATGCACCGTTGCGGGACAGTTCCGGATTTCCACCGGATTCCCCTGCGACGACAGCGAGGACGAGCATACATCTAGTGCTGGCCGTCGCATGCACCACCACATCTTGTGTCGCGCGGTAATCGCGCGGGTCGGAATGTGCTAACAGGGCCTGCCCGCAAGGGGCATGACGAAGGGCCGCCACGCGCCCTGTCGAGCGCGCCGCGGCCCTGGGTGGGGCGCGGGGTGGGTGGGGGTGCGGCGGTGCGTCTGGGGGGTGTCTGGGGGTGTCGGTGGGGCCCCGGGGCCCCGGCCGCGGGTTTCGCTGCGGCCTGCGGTCATGTCCAGCGGCCTGCGGCCGCGTCCTCAATCGCCGGACGGGCTGGTTTTGGCTGATGTGGGTACGCCATTCAGCCCGTCCGGCGTTTGAGGACAACGCGCGAAGCGTGTTGCGGGGTCTGGGGCGGCGCCCCCACGCGGCGGAGCCGCACATCGGACGCAGCCGGGAAGGGGCGGGGTAGGGGAACAAAGCCCGCCGCAGGCGTCAGTGACCCCCCGGCGCCCCCGCCGTCGCAGGCGGCAATTCCTCCACTACGCCCGGATCGCCCACATCAGCCGTGTAATCGGACGGTTGGGTCTCGTCCACGCCATCCCGCACACCCACCGCCTTGAACACCACCGTGAGCACCACCGCGACAAGCACATTCAGGACGAAAGCCGTAAGCCCGATATACCCCTTCTCCCCGATGAACGGAATAAGGTTCGTATTCCCGAAATGATCCTGAGTCGCACTGGGCGTGTCATACGCCCGCCACGTCCCGTACGCCATACCGACCGCCCACCCCGCCAGCAGCCCCCACCGGTGGAACCAGCGGGTGAAGAGCCCGCCCACGAGTGCCGGGACGGTCTGGAGGATCCAGATGCCGCCGAGCAGCTGGAAATTGATCGCGACCGTTTTGTCCATCGTCAGGACGAAGACGAGCGCGCCGACCTTCACCAGCAGCGAGGCGAGCTTGGAGACCTTCGCCTCGCGCTCGGGCGAGGCGTCCGGCCGGATGAAGTCCTTGTAGATGTTCCGGGTGAAGAGATTCGCCGCGGCGATGGACATGATGGCCGCCGGCACCAGCGCGCCGATCCCGATGGCCGCGAAGGCGACGCCCGTGAACCAGTCCGGGAACATGTCCTCGAAGAGCTGCGGGATGGCCAGCTGGCCGTTCTTCACCTTGACGCCCGCGGCGATCGCCATGAAGCCGAGCATGGCCAGCAGGCCCAGCATCAGCGAATAGAGCGGCAGGATCGTGGTGTTGCGGCGGATGACGTTGCGGCTCTTGCTGGAGAGGACCGCGGTCACCGAATGCGGATAGAGGAACAGCGCCATCGCCGAGCCGAGCGCGAGCGTCGCGTACGCCCATTGCGCGTCCGGACCGCTCACCAGGGAACCGCGCGGTTTGCCCGTCGCCGGATTCTTCTCGGCGAAGGCGTCCCCGGCCTTCGCGAAGATGTGCTCGAAACCCCCCAGCCTGATGGGGATGTAGATGATGGCCACGATGATCACGATGTAGATCAGCGCGTCCTTGACGAAGGCGATGAGCGCGGGAGCCCGCAGTCCGGCCGAATACGTATAGGCCGCGAGCACGCCGAAGGCGATGAGCAGCGGCAGGTCCTTCATGAACCAGTTGGAACCGCCACCGACCCCGAGCACGTCCAGCACGGCCTGAATGCCGACGAGTTGGAGCGCGATGTACGGCATGGTCGCGAGCAGCCCGGTCAGCGCGAGCGCCAGCGACAGCCCCTTCGACCCGAACCGGCCGCGCACGAAGTCCGAGGACGTCACATAACCGTGCTTGTGCGCCACCGACCAGAGCCGGGGCAGGAAGGTGAACACCAGCGGATAACACAGGATCGTGTAAGGCACCGCGAAGAATCCCGCCGCGCCCCCCGCGTAGATGGCCGCCGGCACGGCGACGAAGGTATAGGCGGTATAGAGGTCGCCGCCCAGCAGGAACCAGGTGATCCAGGTACCGAACGACCGCCCGCCCAGCCCCCATTCGTCGAGGTTGTCCGCGTTCTCCGCGCGCCGCCACCGGGAGGCGACGAACCCCATCACCGTGACGACGAGGAAGAAGAAGATGAACACGGCGAGCGCCACGCCGTTCACGCCGTCCTTCACGCCCGCTCACCCGCCTTACGGATCCGCTCGTTCCGCTCGTGTCGTCGCACGAGCGTGTACGCGATGACGGTGAGCGCGGTCGAGATCAGCACCCACAGCATCTGGTACCAGTAGAAGAACGGGATCCCGATGAACGCGGGCGTGAGCCGCGCGTAGGAGTCGACCCACAGCATGGCGACGAAGGGAATGGCGAGACACACCCCGGCCACGACCATCGGCACCGTGACAACGGGCCCGCGCCCGCGCTCCGGTGGCTCCATCGGTGGTTCTGTCATGGTGGCGACTCCCCCCTAGGTGATCACTGCGTGATGCGCAGGAAATCTAGGTCAGGGTCCTGCTGGGAGTCACCCCCTGTCCGCATATCGGTATGGCAACGTCATCTGAGGTCAGGTGACGGGCCTCGGCCATACGCAAGCCTCCAGCGCGGCCCGAACGGCGCTCATGCCGCGCTGAGTTGCCCCTTCCGCCCCGGAAGCGTCGCTTCCGGCTGTCTCCAGCCGGCAGTCGCGGCACGTGGTCTCGTCGGCGACGGGCCGGATCACGCGGCCGCAGGTGCCGGTGCAGGCGCGCAGTGGCTGTGGCCGTGGAGCGGGCTCGGGGGCGGGATCCGGCATCTTGCGTGTCAGCCGGTCGCGGAGGATCCCGACGGGGGAGTGGACGCGCTCCGGCAGCCCCTCGGTGAGCGCTTCCCGCATCTCCTGGAGCGTCGCCCCGCGCGACAGCCACTCCCCGGCGAGCGGCGCGAGCCGCTCGACGTCCCGCCCGGAGAGCCGCAACCGCCGCTCCGCGTGGCACACGGCGACGATCGCCCGCGCGCCGCGCTCGGCGAGCGGGTGGGAGGTGTTCTCCCCGGTGTTCTCTTCCGGGGAGCGACCGACGGCCGGACGGCTCGGCCGACCGGCGGCCGGTGCCACGGCACTCGGCGGGGCGCCCCCATCCCGTACGGCCACGGCCTCCTCGGCGGTCAGCGGCACGTTCGACACCAGCTGCCTGGTCCTCCACAGCCCACCGGCGCCCTGCCCCCGCCACTCGTGGAAATACCCGGCGGCGGCCAACTCCCGCTTGGCCCGCGTGAACGCGGTCTTCTTTATCCCGGCCTGCTCGGCGGTCTTCGACAGCGGCTGATCGACACCATCGGGAAGCGACAGCTGCCAGGTCAGCAGCCGAACGGCTTCGGCGGACAGCCGGGGGTGCCGGATGATCTCATTGGGCACCTGCGAGAAGAAGCGCGCGGGGGCGCTAACATGCTTCAGCATTTGCTGGGAGCTCCTGACTCCTGGTGGGTGCAGACCCCCTTCGCCGGTTGCCGCCGGCGTTGGGGGTCGCTTCGTCTCGTCGTGGCACGAAGCGGAAGAATCCTGGCCACCGTATCGCGAGGACATGGTGGGGCGGAGTCCCTCTTATGGGTTAACTGGCCTGTATTCCGACCGAGTTGCCGCAGTCATGGCCGACGACCCAGAAATGCTGCGTGGAGAAGCCGGGCGTGAAGCTGCTTTCCGGCGGTCGGCGAAAAGCCGCGCGTACCGGCGGCTGATCACCGGGGCAGCCCTCAGCCACCCGTCTCCGCCGTCACCCAGGTCAGATACGCCGCGCTGCCGCCCACGACCGGGACGGCGACGACCTCCGGCGTGTCGTAGTCGTGGAGGGCGACGACGCGGTCGCTCAAGGCGGGGACGAGGGCCGTGCGGGTCTTGAAGTCGACGCGCCATTCCTGGGCCTGCTCGACCTTGCCCTCCCAGCGGTAGACGGAGGAGACCGGGTGGATCTGGGCGCAGGCGGCCAGTTGGGCGTCGATGATCTCGGCGGCCAGGGAGCGGGCCTTGGCCTCGGTGTCGGTCGTCGTGGTCACCACGGCGTGCTCTGGGGGCGTCATGGGGGTGAGCCTAGAGGGGGCCTGACCGGTGGCCGGGTCGGCCGGCCCCGCTACTCCGTCGGCCGGCGCAGCCGGGCCACGAACTTGTAGCGGTCGCCCCGGTACACCGACCGTACCCACTCCACCGGCTCGCCCTGGGCGTCCAGGGAGTGGCGGGAGAGCATCAGCATCGGGAGGCCGACGTCGGTGCCCAGGAGGCCGGCCTCGCGGGGGGTCGCCAGGGAGGTCTCGATGGTCTCCTCGGCCTCCGCGAGGCGGACGTCGTAGACCTCGGCCAGGGCGGTGTAGAGCGAGGTGTACTTCACCAGGCTCCGGCGCAGCGCCGGGAACCGCTTCGCGGACAGGTGCGTGGTCTCGATCGCCATCGGCTCGCCGCTGGCGAGGCGCAGGCGCTCGATGCGCAGGACGCGGCCGCCCGTGGTGATGTCGAGGAGCGAGGCGAGCCGGTCGTCGGCGGTGACGTAGCCGATGTCGAGGAGCTGGGAGGCGGGCTCCAGGCCCTGGGCGCGCATGTCCTCCGTGTAGGAGGTCAGTTGCAGCGCCTGGGAGACCTTCGGTTTCGCGACGAATGTCCCCTTGCCCTGGATGCGCTCCAGGCGCCCCTCGACCACCAGCTCCTGGAGGGCCTGGCGGACGGTCGTACGAGAGGTGTCGAACTCGGCGGCCAGCGTCCGCTCCGGCGGCACGGGAGTGCCGGGGGGCATGGTTTCGGTCATTTCCAGCAAGTGCCGTTTGAGGCGGTAGTACTTGGGGACGCGCGCGACCCGCGCGCCGCCCGACGCGCCACTGCCGTCCGCCGCACCCGCCGTACCACCCTCGGTCACCATCGTGTGCCTTCCCGACTCCGATCCTGCTGCTGTCACCGGCTCCTCCGTCTGTCGCGGTCACATCGTGGCACGGGCAGCGCCCGAGGAGCCCTGGGACGCCAGGTCGACCTCGAGGTGTCGGTCCGGTAACGGAGCCGACAGCGACTCTTATACACCCTTGACACCCCAAAAGGTCTAGGCCAAGCTGCGGGCACTGGTCTAAACCATTAAAGACCACATTCGGTCCTTGAGGAGAGTGCTGTGAAGCGTGGGCTCATAGCGGCGACGGGTGTCGCGGCCATGTTGGTGAGTGTTGCTGCGTGTGGGTCCAGCGACAGTGACAAGGGATCGGACGGAAACGGTTCCAAGGACAAGAGCCTGACCGTGTGGTTCATGGACGGCTCGAACCCGCCGGGCTGGACGAAGTCGGTGCAGGCCGAGTTCGAGCAGCGGACCGGCGCCAAGCTGAACATCCAGGTCCAGCAGTGGAACGGCATCCAGCAGAAGCTGACCACCGCGCTCTCCGAGTCCTCCCCGCCCGACGTCATCGAGATCGGCAACACCCAGACCCCCTCGTACGCCCAGACCGGTGGCCTCGCCGACCTCGGCGACCTCAAGAAGGAGATCGGCGGGGACTGGACCGAGTCCCTCAACAAGCCCGCCGTCTTCGAGGGCAAGCAGTACGCGGCCCCCTGGTACGCCGCCAACCGCGTCGTGATCTACAACAAGAGGATCTGGGCGGAGGCGGGCATCAAGGACGTCCCGAAGACCCGCGACGAATTCTTCAAGGACCTGGACGCCATCCAGAAGAAGGGCGACGCCGAGCCGCTCTACCTGCCCGGCCAGAACTGGTACTTCCTCGACGGCCTCACCATCGGCACCGGCGCCGACCTGGTGAAGAAGGACGGCAAGAAGTACGTCTCCAACCTCGGCGACCCCAAGGTCGCCAAGGCCATGGACATCTACAAGCAGTACCAGGCGTTCAGCAAGGCGCCCAAGGACAAGGACGAGGCCACCCCGCAGCAGGCCGACGTCTTCGCCAAGGGCAAGACCGGCGCCTTCATCGGCATGGGCTACGAGGCGCAGACCGCCATCAAGGCGAACCCGGCCATCGAGAAGGAGATCGGCTACTTCACCATCCCCGGTGAGAGCGCCGACAAGCCCGAGGGCGTCTTCCTCGGCGGCTCCAACCTCGCCGTGGCCGAGGGCAGCAAGAAGCAGGACCTCGCGAGGGAGTTCCTGAAGATCGCGCTGTCCGACAAGAACGAGGCCGCGATGTCCAAGGAGGTCGGCTCGCTCCCCAACAAGACATCGCTGCTGGCGAACGTGAAGGGCAACGGGGCCGCCGAGGCCGCCGCCCCCGCCGCCAAGGGCGGTGGCACCACCCCGCTGATCCCCGAGTGGGCCGAGGTGGAGAACGCCCCGAACCCGATCAAGGCGTATATGACGGCCGTCCTCAACGGCAAGTCGCCGGAGGACGCCGCCAAGCAGGTCGAGGGCGAGATGAACAAGCGCCTCAGCAAGAAGCAGTGACCCGTCCGGTGGTACGGGGGCCGGCCCGCACCGGCCCCCGTACCACCGCGCACCACGCAATACCGTTCGACAGGGGAGAAGGCGGACGACTATGTCAGCGCAGATCGAAGAGGCGACGGCCGAGCCCGCCGCCCGGATCAGCCGGGGCGGCGCCCCGCCACCCCGCCGCGGCCGGACCGCGGGGGGCCTCCCGTACCTCCTGATCCTCCCCGCCGCCCTCGTCACGGTGGCGCTGCTCGGCTGGACGCTGGTCAAGAACGGGCTGCTGTCCTTCCAGGAACTGGGCCGCCGGCAGCTGATCCGGCACCTCACCGAGTGGATCGGATTCGACAACTACCGCGCGCAGCTCGGCAGTTCCGACTTCTGGAAGGTCACCGGGCGCTCGGTGGTCTTCACCGCCGCCAACGTCGTCCTGATCATGGTGCTCGGCTGCCTCGTCGGACTGCTGCTCGCGCGCCTGGGCACCAAGCTGCGGCTGCTGCTCTCGCTCGGCCTCGTCCTCGCCTGGGCCATGCCCGTCGTGGCCGCGACCACCGTCTTCCAGTGGCTGTTCGCCCAGCGGTTCGGTGTCGTCAACTACGTGCTGGACAACCTCGGCTGGCACTCGATGGCGGAGTACAACTGGACCAGCACGCAGTTCTCCACCTTCTTCGTGGTCACCGTGCTCATCGTGTGGCAGTCGATCCCCTTCGTGGCGATCAACCTCTACGCGGCGACCACCACGATCCCCAAGGAGCTCTACGAGGCCGCCTCGCTGGACGGCGCGGGCAGCTGGAAGCAGTTCACCTCGGTGACCTTCCCCTTCCTCAAGCCGTTCTTCCTCGCCACGACGTTCCTCGAAGTCATCTGGGTCTTCAAGTCGTTCACCCAGATCTTCGCGATCAACGAGGGCGGGCCCGACCGGCTCACCGAGACCCTGCCGGTCTACGCGTTCGTCGAGGGCATGGGCAACCAGCACTTCGGCGCCGGGGCCGCGATCTCCATCCTCACCATCGTCATCCTGCTGGCACTGACGGCGTACTACCTGCGCCTTGTCCTCAAGCAAGAGGGGGACGAGCTGTGAACCGCTCGCTTCTCGGCCGCGCCTGGCCCGGGGCGGCCGCCGTCGTCCTCTTCGCGGTCTTCGCCTTTCCCGTCTACTGGATGTTCTCCACGGCCTTCAAGGCCAACAAGGACATCGTCGGCGACACCCCCCAGTGGTTCCCCACGAGCCCCACCTTCGAGCACTTCACCAAGGCGGTGGACGCGGACGGCTTCTGGACGCTCGTCGGCAACTCCCTCACGGTGACGCTGGTCGCCGTCGCGCTGTCCCTGGTGATCGCGCTGCTCGCGTCGTTCGCCGTGGCACGGATGCGCTTCAAGGGCCGCAAGAGCTTCATCCTCGTGATGATGATGGCCCAGATGGCCCCCTGGGAGGTCATGGTCATCGCGTACTACATGATCGTGCGCGACGCCGAGATGCTGAACACCCTCCCGCCGCTGATCGCCATCTACACGGTCATGGTGCTGCCCTTCACCGTGCTCACCCTGCGCGGCTACGTGGCCGCCGTGCCCAAGGAGCTGGAGGAGTCCGCGATGGTCGACGGGTGCACCCGCACCCAGGCGTTCATCAAGGTGATCTTCCCGCTGCTCGCCCCCGGCGTGATGGCCACCTCGCTCTTCGGCTTCATCACCGTCTGGAACGAGTTCCCGATGGTCCTGATCCTCAGCAAGGATCCCGGCGCGCAGACGCTCCCGCTCTGGCTCACCAGCTTCCGCTCCACCTTCGGCGACGACTGGGGCGCCACGATGGCCGCCTCTTCGCTCTTCGCCCTGCCGATCCTCATCCTCTTCGTCATCCTCCAGCGCAAGGCGGTCGGTGGCCTTACGTCCGGCGCAGTGAAGGGCTAGCACTTACTTCCATGGACACGCTCACCCGGGACGCCCTCACGGTCCTCCAGCCGGGATTCACCGGCACCACCGCCCCCGGCTGGCTGCTGCGCAGACTCGGCGAAGGGCTGGCCGCCGTCGGCCTGTTCGGCCGCAACATCACCTCGCCGGAACAGCTCGCCGCCCTCACCGGCGAACTGCGGGCGGAACGCGCCGACGTGCTCGTGGCGATCGACGAGGAGGGCGGCGACGTCACCCGCCTGGAGGCCCGTACGGGCTCCTCCTTCCCCGGCAACCTCGCGCTCGGCGCCGTCGACGACACCGCGCTGACCCGGGCCGTCGCCCGGGAACTCGGCCGCCGCCTCGCCGCCTGCGGCGTCAACCTCAACTGGGCGCCCTCCGCGGACGTCAACTCCGACCCGGACAACCCGGTCATCGGCGTACGGTCCTTCGGCGCCGACCCGGCGCTGGTCGCCCGGCACACCGCCGCCTACGTCGAGGGGATGCAGGCGGCGGGCGTGGCCGCGTGCACCAAGCACTTCCCCGGCCACGGCGACACGGCCGTCGACTCCCACCACGACATGCCGCGCATCGACGCCGGCCTCGCCACGCTGCACACCCGGGAACTGGTGCCCTTCCGGGCGGCCGTGGCCGCGGGCACCAAGGCCGTGATGAGCGCGCACATCCTGCTGCCCGCGCTCGACCCCGCCTTCCCCGCGACCCTCAGCCCGGCAGCGCTGCACGGCCTGCTGCGCGCCCCCGCCACCGAGGGTGGCCTCGGCTTCGACGGCCTGATCGTCACCGACGGCATGGAGATGCGGGCCATCGCGGCGACCTACGGCATCGAACGCGGCAGCGTCATGGCCGTCGCCGCGGGCGCCGACGCGATCTGCGTCGGCGGCGGCCTGGCCGACGAGGAGACGGTGCTGCGGCTGCGCGACGCGCTGGTCGGCGCGGTGCGCTCCGGGGCGCTGCCGGAGGAGCGGCTCGCCGACGCGGCCGCGCGGGTACGGGCGCTCGCGCGCGACGTGGCCCGCCGGCCGGAGCCGGGCGCGCCCGACCCCGGCATCGGCCTGGCGGCCGCGCGGCGCGCGCTGCGGGTGACCCGCTCGGCGGACCACGAGCCGCTCACCGGCCCCGCGCACGTCGCCGCCTTCACCCCCGTCGCGAACATAGCCGTCGGCGACGAGACCCCATGGGGCGTCGCCGCCGAGCTGACCCGGTTGCTGCCCGGGACGACGACCGGCACGTACGCCTCCGGCGAGGCCGGTGCCGACCGGGTGCTCCGGGACGCCGGCCCCCGGCGGATCGTGGCCGTGGTCCGGGACGTCCACCGCCATCCGTGGATGGCGAAGGCGCTCGACGCGCTGCTCGCCGCGCGGCCGGATGCGGTGGTCGTGGAAATGGGCCTGAACGTGGCGCCTCCGGCGGGGGCGCTGCATGTGGCTACGCATGGGGCGGGGCGGGTGTGCGGGGTGGCTGCGGCGGAGGTTGTTGCGGGGGGCTGATGGGTGTGCCGGGGTGCGGGTCGGCTGCGCCTGCGGCGGGCTTGTTCCCCAGCCCCGCCCCTTCCCGGCTGCGTCTGATGTGCGGCTCCGCCGCGTGGGGGGCTGCGCCCCGGACCCCGCAACACGGCTTCGCCGCGTTGTCCTCAAACGCCGGACGGGCTGGATATGCGGCTAGGGTCCGCGAAATCCAGCCCGTGGGGGCACCTCTCAGCGGTAGCTGGGGGAGATTGAGGACACCGCGCGAAGCGTGTCGCGGGGTCTGGGGCGAAGCCCCAGGCCGGGAAGGGGCCCTGGCAGGGCGCGCCTACAGCCCCTGCCAGCCCGGCTTGTTCGCGTACGTGTGCCGGAAATAATCCGCGAGCTTCAGCTTCGACGCCGCACCCTCGTCCACGACGACCGTCGCATGCGGGTGGAGCTGCAGCGCGGAAGCCGGGACCAGCGCGGAGACCGGTCCCTCGACCGTCGCCGCGACCGCGTCGGCCTTGCCCTCGCCCGTGGCCAGCAGGACCAGGTGGCGGGCCTCCAGGATGGTGCCGATGCCCTGGGTGATGACGTGGTGGGGCACCTGGTCGATGTCGCCCTCGAAGAACCGCGCGTTGTCGACGCGGGTCTGCTCGGTGAGCGTCTTGATCCGGGTGCGGGAGGCGAGCGAGGAGCACGGCTCGTTGAAGCCGATGTGCCCGTCGGTGCCGATGCCGAGCAGCTGGAGATCCACGCCGCCGGCCTCGGGCAGCGCCCGGTCGTACGCCTCGCAGGCGGCCTGGACGTCCTCGGCGGTGCCGTCGGGGCCCATGAAGGAGTCCTCGGTCAGCCCGAGCGGCTCGACGACCTCGCGCAGCACCACCGAGCGGTAGGACTCGGGGTGGTCGGCGGGCAGGCCGACGTACTCGTCGAGCTGGCAGACGCGGGCGCGCGAGGCGTCCACCGCGCCCGCGCGGACCTTGGCCGCCAGCGCTTCGTAGATGGGCAGCGGGGTGGAGCCGGTGGCCACGCCCAGCAGGGCGTCCGGCTTGCGACGCAGGAGCTCGGCCATGGCCTCCGCGATGAGCTCGCCGCCTGCCTTGGCGTCCGGGACGATGACAACTTCCACGCTGTGCCTGCCGATCTGGAGAGTGGGCTGTGGGGTTGTGGTATAGACCAATCTAACAGAGTGGGCCGTCCGGAAGACGCTTCCCCTCCCGGCCCGCCCGCGTACCGGGGGAGCGGTCGGCGAGCCGTGATACCGAGCCGTGAAGACGGGGCCCGCGGAGTTTGAGGACGAAGCGAGGCCGGGGATATCGGCGGGGGTGGCGGCCGGAGGTGGGAGCCGAGGGGGGACGCGCCACTACGGGCCGCGGCGCCTGGCCGGGACCCTCGGCCCGGCCGGCACCGCAGCCCGGAGCCGGCATCGGCCCACCGGGCGCGGGGTGTGCGGTCCCCGGGCGCGGTGCGGCCGATCGGAGGCCGCGGCGCGATCAGGGCAGAAGACGCCGGGCCTCGATCCACCCTCCTGTGCGGGGAAGGCGGAGACTTTGCTTACTCATTGTGGACTAGACCATTCGCCGGTGTCCATGCCCGTGCGGGCACCAGGTGGAACAAAATGAGGCCGCCGGGCGCGGGTAGGCTCACAGCCGTGCCCTCCATGAACGACCTCGTACGCCAGCACACCGCCCTGGGCGACTCCGACCTGGAGTGGCTCCACCTGCTGGTCTCGGAGTGGCAGTTGCTCTCCGACCTGTCCTTCGCCGACCTCGTCCTGTGGGTCCCCACCCTCGACGGCACCCGCTATGTGTCCGTCGCCCAGATGCGGCCCAACACCGGACCCACCTCCTACCAGGACGACATGGTCGGCCACCTGGTCCCGCGCGGCCGCCGCCCCATGCTCGACGCCGCGCTCGACGAGGGCCGGATCGTCCGCGAGGGCGACCCGGAGTGGCGCGAGGAGGTCCCGGTGCGGGTCGAGTCCATCCCCGTACGCCGGGAGGGGCGGGTCCTCGGGGTCATCGCGCGCAACACCAATCTGCTGACCGTGCGGACGCCGAGCCGGCTGGAGCTCACCTATCTCCAGAGCGCCTCGGACCTCGCCCAGATGATCGCGAACGGCACCTTCCCGTTCCCCGGTCAACAAGTCGACATGGATGCCTCGCCCCGCGCCGGTGACGGTCTGATCAGGCTCGACGCGGACGGCATCGTGCAGTACGCCAGCCCCAACGCGCTCTCGGCCTATCACCGGCTCGGCCTCGCCGCCGACCTCGTGGGGCATCATCTGGGCGAGACCACCGCTCAGTTGGCGCCCTCGCGCGGACCGGTGGACGAGTCCCTCGCCAAGCTCGCCAGCGGCTGGGCGCCGCGCGAGTTCGAGGTCGAGGGCAGCGACGGCGTCATCCAGCTCCGGGCGATTCCCCTCAAACCCAAGGGAAATCACATCGGTTCACTCGTACTCCTGCGCGACGTCACCGAACTGCGTCGCCGCGAGCGTGAGTTGATCACCAAGGACGCGACCATCCGGGAGATCCACCACCGGGTGAAGAACAACCTCCAGACCGTGGCCGCGCTGCTGCGCCTCCAGGCCCGCCGGATCGGCTCCGCCGAGGGGCGCGAGGCGCTGGAGGAGGCGGTCCGCCGGGTCGGCTCGATCGCGATCGTCCACGAGACGCTGTCGCAGAATCTCGACGAGCGTGTGGAGTTCGACGAGATCGCCGACCGCGTCCTCGCCATGGTCGCCGAGATCTCCCCGGGCCGGGTCGCCGGGCGGCGCACAGGGCGCTTCGGCATCCTCGACGCCGAGGTCGCGACGCCGCTGTCGATGGTCCTGACCGAGCTGCTCCAGAACGCGATGGAGCACGGCTTCGGGCCGGGGGAGACGGGCACGGTCGAGGTCACCGCGGTCCGCAGCGGCACCCGCAAGGAGGCGCGTCTGCTGATCTCCGTCCAGGACGACGGGCGCGGCCTGCCGGAGGGCTTCGACCCCCAGCGCGCGGGAAATCTCGGCCTCCAGATCGTGCGGACGCTGGTGGAGGGCGAGATGGGCGGCACGTTCGGCATGCTGCCGGCACCGGGCGGCGGCACGAAGGTGGTCCTGGACCTGCCGGTCAGGGCCGACAAGCCGTAGCGCCTCCGGCCCGGCGCACTCCCGGGCACCGGGCGGGCCGGATCTTCCGGCCCGTGGCCCTTGGGACCGCGGGCCGGCACGGGCCGCATCGAGCTCGCCCGAGGACGTCTCCCGCCGCGGGCGGCCATGCCGCCCCCAACGCAACGAGCCCCGGACCAGATGAGGTCCGGGGCTCAAAGCTATGCGCATCGGGGGGTACTGCGCGCTGCGGCTCGGGTGGCCGAAGGGGTGTCGGCTCAGGCGGTCGCGTTACGCGCCCGGTTGCGAGCGGCACGGCGCTTCATCGCGCGGCGCTCGTCCTCGCTGAGTCCACCCCAGACGCCGGAGTCCTGGCCGGACTCGAGCGCCCACTGCAGGCACTGCTCCATGACGGGGCAGCGGCGGCAGACGGCCTTGGCTTCCTCGATCTGCAGCAGCGCAGGACCGGTGTTGCCGATGGGGAAGAACAGCTCGGGGTCTTCCTCGCGGCAAACGGCGTTGTGACGCCAGTCCATGGCTGCTCCATCTCCTCGTTATTGCGGCTACGTTGCTTGTGAATGTGAACGCTTTCACGAATCCCCCCGCAAGGGAAGGGCTGACGCCCAGTCGAAACTGGGGCAGTCCAGGAAAAAGGGAGGGGGTTCGGGCTGTGTCGGGGAGCCTTGTTTGAGCGGCCGTCCCGAGCGCCATGAAGAGACTCGCAAACCTCGGCGGCGGATACAACCCCTTCTGGAAAGTTTTTTTTGATTCCTCGGTGTCGGCTAGGTCACAGCCGTACTTCCAGGGGGTGGAACCCAGCCTAAACGTTCGAGTGGAAGGACTTTCGGCCCTACCGCTCACACAATCACACGCAGTGCACGGCGTACGCCTGTGAACGTCACGCTCGTACGCAGCCCGAGGTGGTCACCGTCCATCTGGAAGGGCAGCGGGACCTGCGAATGCAAGGTGAAGGCGGTCTGGTCGTGCAGGGATACGGCGTGCTTTCCGTGCGGTCCTCGTTCGGGCGTCGACCGCATCAGCTGAGCGAGGTGGCGACCGGCCGCCGCCGTCGACAGCTTGGTGAATCCCAGCACGTCAAGGGCGGTGTCGAAGGACGCCTGCGGCGAGGCGTAGAGCGGGCGGTTGCCCAGGTACGACCACGGCGCGGTGTTGCAGATTATCGACATGACGAGATTCTCGAGTGGGTCCTCGCCCGGTCGTTCGAGGGTGATCGTGCCGTGCCGCCGATTCGGTTCGCCGACGAATTGACGCATCACCTGTCGCACATACAGAGCGTGTGTCGAACGCTTGCCGCGCTCGCGCTGCTGCTCCACCCGGCCCACCACACCGGCGTCGAATCCGAATCCGGCACAGAAAGTGAACCAGCGGGCGGGAACACCCTCGTCCGCCGTGCCCGGGGTGCCCCCCGCGAGGCCCAGGCCGACCGTGCGTTCGGTGCCCTGGCGCAGCGCGTCGAGCAGGGCGCCCGTCGCCTCCACCACGTCGTTGGGCAGCCCCAGCGCGCGGGCGAAGACATTCGTCGAGCCGCCGGGCACCACCGCGAGGCGGGGAAGGCTCTCCGGGTCGGGGCCGCCGTGCAGGAGGCCGTTGACCACCTCGTTGACCGTGCCGTCGCCGCCGAGGGCGACCACGAGGCCGGTGTTGCCGTCCTCCGCGGCCCGCCGCGCGAGGTCCCGGGCGTGCCCCCGGTACTCCGTGGTGGCGACCTCCAGCTTGAGGTCGCTGGCGAGCGCGTGCACCAGGACATCACGGGTACGGGCACTGGTGGTGGTGGCCGACGGGTTGACCACAAGGAGCGCACGCATGCGCGCCAGCCTACCTACCTGTCGGTACACGCCCCATCCCCGGCCCGCGGTCCACCGGTGTCCCGTCGGTCACGTCGAGCGCCCGCCGGACCCCCGTACGGAAGGGGCCAGGGCTACCCTGACGGGGTGAGCAGCAAGCAGTCCGCGCAGAAGTCCGCCCGTAAGAGCACCCGTGACGCCCGGGCCGGCGGCGAGAAGAGTCACACCCCCGCCGCCCCCGAGCCCGCCGGCCCCCGGCCGGCGCGGCTGACGGCGGCGGCCGTGCTCACCGCTCTGGAGGGCGTCACCCTGCTGGTCGGCGGGGTGTATCTGCTGGTCATGGGCT
The DNA here is from genome assembly GCF_055558795.1 of Streptomyces sp. NPDC025618. NCBI lineage: Bacteria > Bacillati > Actinomycetota > Actinomycetes > Kitasatosporales > Streptomycetaceae > Streptomyces > Streptomyces sp. NPDC025618. The sequence goes on from NZ_JBVHLW010000025.1 coordinate 42,827, forward strand.
TCGCCGGGAAGCCGGACAGCCCGCAGCAGGCGGAGATGCTCGCGGTGACCGTGCTCGCCCTCGCCGCGCTGCCGCTGGCGGCGGCCCGGGGGCTGTGGCAGCGCAAGCGCTGGAGCCGGGGCCCCGCGATGATCACCCAGCTCATGGCGCTGCCGGTCGCCTGGACGCTCGCCCACGCCGGGGGCGCGCTGATCGCCGCGGGCGTGGTGCTCGCGCTGGTGGCCGTGGCCACCCTGGCGCTGCTGGTGAACCCCACCGCGACCGAGGCGCTCGGCATCGGCCCGCGCGAAAGCTGACGCACGGGCCCCGAAGGGCCCGGTCCGTCCGGTGCGGTCCCCGCCGGCTACTCCTCGATGAGCAGGCGGTCCCGCAGCTGGGCGAGGGTGCGCGCCAGCAGCCGGGAGACGTGCATCTGCGAGATCCCGACCTCCTGGGCGATCTGCGACTGGGTCATGTTGCCGAAGAAGCGGAGCAGCAGGATCTTCTTCTCGCGCGGCGGCAGATCCTCCAGCAGCGGCTTGAGCGACTCGCGGTACTCCACGCCCTCCAGCGCCTCGTCCTCCGCGCCCAGGGTGTCCGCGACGGCCGGTGACTCGTCGTCCGTGTCGGGGACGTCCAGGGAGAGCGTGCTGTAGGCGTTGGCGGACTCCAGCCCCTCCAGCACCTCCTCCTCGGAGATCCCCAGCTGCTCGGCCAGCTCGTGGACGGTGGGGGCGCGGCCGTGCCGCTGGGAGAGCTCGGCGGTGGCCGTGGTCAGGGCCAGCCGCAGCTCCTGGAGGCGGCGCGGCACCCGCACCGCCCAGCCCTTGTCGCGGAAGTGCCGCTTGATCTCGCCGACGACCGTGGGCGTCGCATACGTGGAGAACTCGACCCCGCGGTCGGGGTCGAAGCGGTCGACCGACTTGATCAGACCGATCGTGGCGACCTGGGTGAGGTCGTCGAGCGGCTCCCCGCGGTTGCGGAACCGCCGGGCCAGGTGCTCCACCAGGGGCAGGTGCATCTGCACCAGGTGATTGCGCAGCTGAGCCCGCTCGAGCGAGCCGTCCGGCAGCGCCCGCAGCTCGATGAACAGGGCACGGGCTCCACTGCGGTCCTGCGCGGTGGGGTGCTGGTGCCACTGTTGATGCTGGTGCTGTTCCATGTGGTCCGCCCGCTCTGGTGGGTCGCTCGCCTCGCCCGGCGCCGGCGTCACCGGGTCACCCGGTTCCGCCGGAAGCGGCCGGGCGGGCTGCTGCGGGATGGCCGGGGCACGCACTCCCCGCGACGATGCAGTACTCACGGAGCCCCCTCTTCCGTCACGGCTGTCCGGGGCCGGCGCCGCGCTTCTTGTGCAGGCTGATGCTGACCGTACGGTCGGCGGCGACCGTCGAGTCGACCTCGCCGGCCAGGGCGGAGAGCACCGTCCAGGCGAAGGTGTCGCGCTCGGGCGCGCGGCCGTCCGTCGTGGGTGCCGAGACGGTCACCCGCAGCGCGTCGCCCACCAGGCGGAAGACGCAGCTGAGAACGGAGCCGGGCACGGCTTGTTGCAGAAGGATCGCGCACGCCTCGTCCACGGCGATACGCAAGTCCTCGATCTCGTCGAGGGTGAAGTCCAAGCGGGCCGCGAGACCGGCCGTAGCCGTCCGCAGCACCGACAGGTAGGCACCCGCAGCGGGCAGCCGGACTTCCACGAAGTCCTGGGTCCCGGGCTCGCCTGCGATCTGGGACACCCTCACCTCCAAGGTGGCACAAGCTTCTTGAGCTGTTACGAGCACCGGCCCCGCGCTGACCGCCCCTCGGGTGAAGGACTTTGGCACGGCCCGGTGCGGCACGTGGTTCGGCTGCGACGCTATCGCGATCTGGGGTTCTGTGGAGCAGCCCCGCGACTGTCACTCATGGTAAACCCATGAGCACGGACAGTGGCTAGAGCCTTGCGGTCTCAAATCGAAAGAGCAGTCGCCCTGTTGGGATTTTCGTCACTCTGCGCGAGCGCCGCAAGAGTGTGGAGCGGTTCTCCGGACATCCGTCGCACCGTCCACTCCTCCATCGGCTCGGCGCCGAGCGACTTGTAGAACGCGATCGAGGGTGCGTTCCAGTCCAGCACTGACCATTCGAAACGCTGGTAGCCCCGGTCCACGCAGATCCGCGCGAGGGTGGCGAGGAGGGCCTTGCCGTGGCCCGCGCCGCGCGCCCGCGGGCGGACGTAGAGATCCTCCAGATAGATACCGTGCGTACCCGTCCAGGTGGAGAAGTTGCGGAACCAGAGCGCGAAGCCGACCGCCTCGCCCGCCGGTATCCCGTCCTCGACGCTTTTTCCGTCACTCTCCGCTATCAGTGCGAAGACCGCCGGGGCCGTGCCGAAGAGGGCTTCGCGCAACTGCTCCTCGGTCGCCTTCGCGTCCCCCAGCGCCCTTTCGTACTCCGCCAGTTCGCGGATCATGGTGTGGATGGCGGGGACGTCGTCGGGCGTGGCGGGTCGGATCATGTCTGCATGCTAGCGGTCGGGGGTGAGCGCGCCGCGGCAACCGCGGGCACCCGCCGCGCTCCCTCAGACGATCCGCCGGTCCGTATAGCACCAGCGCCAGGTCTGGCCCGGCTCGAAGCTGCGCATCACCGCGTGCCCGGTCTCCTCGAAATGCCCCGTCGCGTGGCGGTACGGCGAGGAGTCGCAGCAGCCGACATGCCCGCAGACCAGGCACAACCGCAGCTGCACCGGGTGGCTGCCGACGGCCTCGCACTCCGGGCAGGTCGGGTGCAGCGGCGCGGGCTCGGGGCGCGGCAGCTCGGGAACATGCGGGCACTCGCTCATGATTGCCAGACTAGTTCGCACTGCCGAGGGCTTCGAAACGGAGAGCGCCGGGACCGATGGATGTCATGCCACTGCTCATGCTGATCGCGGCCAGTGCCGCGGTCGCGGGCGCCGCCCGGCGGACCCCGGTGCCCGCGCCCCTGCTGCTCGTCGCCGTCGGGCTGCTCGCCTCCTACGTGCCCGGCGTGCCCGAGTACACCCTCGACCCCGCGATCGTGCTCCCCCTGATCCTGCCGCCGCTCCTGCACACGGCCGCGCTCGACAGCTCGTACCTCGACATCCGCGCCAACATCCGCCCGGTGGCGCTGCTGTCGGTCGGATATGTCCTCTTCGCGACCTTCGCGGTCGGCTATGTGGCATACCTGGTCGTGCCCGGACTGCCGCTCACCGCCGCGCTGGTGCTCGGCGCGGTCGTCGCCCCGCCCGACGCCGTCGCGGCCACCGCCATCGCGCGCCGCCTCGGGCTGCCCTCCCGCATCACCACGATCCTCCAGGGCGAGTCCCTGGTGAACGACGCCACCGCGATCACCGCCTACAAGGTGGCGCTCGCCGCCGCTGTGGGCGAGGGCGCGACCTGGGGCGAGGGCTTCCGTGAATTCGCCGTCGCGTCGCTCGGCGGCATCGGGGCCGGGCTGATCCTCATGGTGCCGCTGCACTGGCTGCGCAAGCGGCTGCGCGAACCGCTCCTGCAGAACACCCTCTCCCTCCTCATCCCCTTCGCCGCCTACGCCGCCGCCGAGGTGGTCGGGGCCTCCGGGGTGCTCGCCGTCGTGGTCGTCGCCCTTTACCTCGGCCACCACTCCTGGCAGGTCGACTTCGCCACCCGCCTCCAGGAGGCCGCCGTCTGGCGCGTGGTCGCCTTCGTGCTGGAGTCCGCCGTCTTCGCGCTCATCGGGCTCCAACTGCCCGTGGTGATGCGCGGACTGGGGGAGTACGACCTGGGGCAGGCCGCCCTCTGGTACGCCTCCGCGGTCTTCGCCGCCGTCGTGGCCGCCCGCTACGTCTGGGTCTTCCCCGCGACGTTCCTGCCGAGGGTCCTCTCCGCCCGCATCCGCGAACGGGAGCCCGACACCACGTGGAAGGCGCCGCTCATCGTCGGCTGGGCCGGGATGCGCGGCGTGGTCTCCCTCGCCATCGCCTTCTCGATCCCCGTGACCACGCACCACGGGCAGCCGTTCCCCGCCCGCAACCTCGTCCTCTTCCTGACCTTCACGACCGTCATCGGCACGCTCGTCGTCCAGGGCCTCACCCTGCCCCCGCTCATCCGCCGGCTGCGGCTGCCCGCGCCCCACCCGACCGCCGGGACCCTCGCCGAGGCGCAGGCCCAGAGCGAGGCGTCGGCCGCCGCCGAACGCCGCCTCGACGAACTCCTCGCCGACGACCGCAACACCCTCCCCGAACCCCTCGCCGACCGCCTCCGCACCGTCATGGAGCGCCGCCGCAACGCCGTCTGGGAGCGCCTCGGCGCGGTCGACGAGGTGACGGGCGAATCGGCGGACGACACGTACCGGCGGCTGGCCCGGGAGATGATCGGCGCGGAGCGGGAGGTGTTCGTGTCCTTGCGGGACGCCCGGCGTATCGACGACGAGATGCTTCGGACGCTGTTGCGGCGGCTGGATCTCGAGGAGGCGGCGGCTTACCGGGAGGAGGCGGGGTAGCAGGCTGCTGCCCCTTTCGTCTGGGTGCGGGTGCGTTGCCGGGTGCGGGTTGCTTGTGCCTGCGGCGGGCTTTTTCCCCAGCCCCGCCCCTTCCCGGCTGCGTCTGATGTGCGGCTCCGCCGCGTGGGGGCAAGCCCCCAGACCCCCGCAACACGCTTCGCGCGTTGTCCTCAAGCGCCGGACGGGCTGAGTGTGCTGGTCACGGTCCGCACAATTCAGCCCGTCCGGCGATTGAGGACGCGCCCGCAGGGCGCTGGGGGTCCGGGGGTCTCCCCCGGTTTCGGGAAGGGGCGGGGCTGGGGAAAAGCCCGCCGCAGGCGCCCCCGCGCGGCGGGGCCGCAGATCGGGACAAGCGGCCGTCAGAGCCCCGGGTCCGCGCCCGTGATCACCGCCGCCACCGTCGTCCCCCGGGCGAACGCCCCCTCCGAAGCCAAGGCCGTCAGGCCGAAGAGCATCTTCGCCACATACAACCGCTCCACCCGCGGACCGTGCCGAGAAGTGAAATCGGAGGCGAAAGCGAGAAGCTCCGGGGAGAGGCGGGCGTAGCCGCCGCAGTGGAAGCGTTCGTCGAGGGTCCAGGCGCCTCGCGGGCCACCGAACGCCGCCCGTTGCAGGTCGCGTATCTCCTCGCCCAGGAAGCCGCCCTTGAGGACGGGGAAGCCGATCGCGCGCTGCGAAGCGGCGAGGCCCGCGGCGAGGCCGGCGAGGGTGCCGCCGGTGCCGCAGGCGATGCCGACGACGTCCGCCGTGCCGCGCAGCTCCCGGCCGAGGGCGGCGCAGCCGCGCGCGGCGGCCGCGTTGCTGCCGCCCTCGGGGATGACGAAGCAGTCGCCGCCGGCCAGCTCGGCGAGGACGTCGGGCTCGGCCTTGCGACGGTACGTGGCGCGGTCGACGAAGCGCAGCCGCATGCCGTCGGCCACACAGGCCGTGAGCGACCAGTTGAGCGGCCGGTCGGCGAGCTCCTCGCCCCGGACGACGCCGACCGTGGCGAAGCCCAGCAGCCGGCCCGCGGCGGCGGTCGCCCGCAGGTGGTTGGAGTACGCGCCGCCGAAGGTCAGCAGCGTGCGCTGCCCGGCCTCGGCGGCGGCCCGCAGATTGGGCTCCAGCTTGCGCCACTTGTTGCCCGGGAGCTCGGGGTGTATCAGGTCGTCGCGCTTGAGCAGCAGCCGTACGCCCCGGCGGGTGAACCGCTCGTCCCGCAGCTCTTCGAGCGGGGACGGCAGCCGTGGCCGCAGCGCGGCGAGGGCGGCGGAGGCGGTGGGGAGGTCGCTGGTCACGCCCCCATTCTCGCCGTGGCGCGCGTGGTCGTCACTTGAGCCGCTCGCCGATGCGCTCGCGCAGCCGCTCCATGGAGAAGCCGGTCGGGTCGAGCTTGCCCGGCCGCCATTCGAGGTGCCCGATCACCGATCGCTCGGTCCAGCCGTGGAAGCGGCAGATCGCGGCCGCCACCTGCTCGACGGCCAGCAGCTGCTCCTCCGGCCAGGGGTCCTTGCCGTCACCGAGGTTGACGCATTCGAAGCCGTAGAAGTGGACATTGCCGTCGGTGTCGGCCCAGCGGACGGGCGGCAGCCGCTTCTCGGCGATCACCGCCTGGAGCACCTCGCCGTCGCCGCCGCCCGCGTGATTGGCGCGGCCGCAGCCGACGAGGTGGATCCGGCCGTCCTTGGCGATGACGCCGTGGCACAGCGGGCCGGGGAGCTGGTCGTAGCCGTTCCAGCAGAGGCGTACGGTGCTGTCGGTGCCCGAGGAGGCCGTGTGGTGGATCATCACGCCGTTGACCGGGCCCCAGGGCCCGTGCCCGGCACGGTTGTGGTTGCGCCAGCCGTCGACCTCGACGACCGTGGCGCCCTCGCGTCTGAGTGCGGCCAGGAACTCGTTCGCGGACATGGGTGGGGCCACGCCGCCCTCCTTGGGAAACCAGGTGGCGTACGCCGGACGCGTAGGCCGAATGACCCCCTTGTACCCAAAAGTTCGCAGGTGGGCCGGGCGTTCGGATATCGTGCGAGCCGATCCGGCCTCAGGCCGAAAATCTCATCGTCGACACGGAAGCGCGAGACCCGGGACAGTGGACTACCAGACCGTTCTCGAAGAGGTCGCCGCCTTCGCGCGGCCGCTTGTCGGCCGTGGCCAGGTGGCCGACTACATCCCGGCCCTCGCCGGCGTCGACATCGGCCGGTTCGGGATGGCCGTCGTGGACATCGACGGCGGGGTCTACGGGGTCGGCGACTGGGAGCGGCCGTTCTCCGTGCAGTCCATCTCCAAGGCGTTCAGCCTCGCGCTCGTGCTGGCCGAGGGCGGCGACCGGATCTGGGACCGCGTCGGAACGGAACCGTCCGGAAACCCCTTCAACTCCCTGGTGCAACTCGAATACGAGAACGGCATCCCCCGCAACCCCTTCATCAACGCGGGCGCCCTCGTCGTCACCGACCGGCTCCAGACCCTGACCGGCGACGCCAGCACCACGATGCTGGAGTTCCTGCGCGCGGAGAGCGGCAACCCGGACGTCTCCTTCGACCCGGCCGTCGCCGCCTCCGAGACCGAGCACGGCGACCGCAACGCGGCCCTCGCGCACTTCATGGCCAGCTACGGCAACCTCGACAACCCCGTGCCCACCGTGCTGGAGCACTACTTCTGGCAGTGCTCCATCGAGATGAGCTGCCGCGACCTCGCCCTGGCGAGCGGCTTCCTCGCCCGCCACGGCCTGCGCGCCGACGGCACACGGCTGCTGCCGCGCCGTGAGGCCAAGCAGGTCAACGCCGTCATGCTCACCTGCGGGACGTACGACGCCGCCGGCGACTTCGCCTACCGCGTGGGCCTGCCGGGCAAGAGCGGCGTGGGCGGCGGCATCGTCGCCGTCATACCGGGACGCTGCACGCTGTGCGTCTGGAGCCCCGGGCTGGACGCGCGGGGGAACTCCGTGGCGGGCGTCGCGGCCCTCGACCACTTCACGACGCTCACGGGCTGGTCGGTCTTCTGACGCGGTGGCGCACGCCGCCGCGGTGCCCCATCGTGGGGCGAGGAGGTGTGCTTCATGGAGCACGAGTTGCGTGCGGAGTACGTGGACGGCGGGTCGCCCGGGGCGGCGGTCAAGACGTGGCACGTCGTGCGGGAGGAATCGGCGACGGCGATGTGCGGGCGCGAGCTTCTGCCCGGGGCGGAGGTGCGGTCTGCCGATGACTGGGGGACGCCGGGGGTGGCGCTGTGTCATTCGTGCGGGGCGCTGTATTTGCGCGAAGCGCCGTAAGGGTGCCGGGGTTTGTTCCCCTGCCCCGCCCCTTCCCGAAACCGGGGATACCCCGGACCCCAGCGCCCTGCGGGCGCGTCCTCAAACGCCGGACGGGCTGATTGTGCGGACCGTAGCCAGCACACTCAGCCCGTCCGGCGTTTGAGGACAACGCGCGAAGCGTGTTGCGGGGCCTGGGGCGGCAGCCCCAGTTTCGGGAAGGGGCGGGTAGGGGAAAGGCCCGCCGCAGGCGTACCCGGCGGCGGCGCCGCGCCCAGGCCCGTACCCCTACGGGCAGCGCACCACTTGCCCCGCGTAAGAGAGATTGCCACCGAAGCCGAAGAGAAGGATCGGCTCGCCGGAGGCGACCTCGCCTCGGGCGACCAGTTTGGAGAGGGCGAGCGGGATGCTCGCGGCGGACGTGTTGCCGGACTCGGTGACATCCGTGGCGATCACCGCGTTGACCGCGCCGAGCTTCCGCGCCACCGGCTCGATGATCCGCAGATTCGCCTGGTGGAGCACGACCGCGGCGAGATCCTCCGGCGCCACCCCGGCCCGCTCGCAGACGCCGCGCGCGATCGGCGGCAGCTGCGTCGTGGCCCAGCGGTAGACCGCCTGCCCCTCCTGGGCGAAGCGCGAGGGCGTGCCCTCGATCCGTACGGCGTGCCCCATGTCCGGCACCGAGCCCCAGACGACCGGGCCGATCTCCGGGGTGGCCGAGGCCGTGACCACCGCGGCGCCCGCGCCGTCGCCGACCAGGACGCAGGTCGTGCGGTCGGTCCAGTCCGCGACGGCGGTGAACTTCTCCACGCCGATGACCAGCGCGTTCGTGGCGGCCTTGGCCCGGATCGCGTGGTCGGCGCTGGCGAGCGCGTGGGTGAAGCCGGCGCAGACGACATTGACGTCCATGACGGCGGGGGAGGGCAGGCCGAGCGCGGCGGCCACGCGGGCGGCCGTGTTGGGGCTGCGGTCGACGGCCGTGCAGGTGGCGACGAGCACGAGGTCGATGTCGTCGGCGCCGAGCCCGCTGTTCGCGAGGGCCTTGGCCGCCGCCTGGGTGGCCATCGCCGCGACGGTCTCGCCGGGTTCGGCGACGCGGCGCGTACGGATCCCGACGCGGGAGCGGATCCACTCGTCGCTGGTGTCGACCATGGTCGCCAGCTCGTCGTTGGTCAGCACCCTGGCGGGCTGGTAGTGGCCGAGGGCGAGGATGCGGGACCCGGTCATCGACGGTTCCTCCTGCGCGGGGCGGACGGACGGTGGTGGTACGGGATTGCCAGTCTCGACGCTCCGGGGCCGCTCGGGGGTATGTGATCCACCAATGTTCCGCCCGTATAACTGGCACAACCCGCAGGGGCCCGGCCGCCAGCGGCGAACGGGCCCACCTCCCTACCGAGCGGTAATCACCGCAGCGACAGCGCCGTGCGGATCGTGGTGAACAGCTGGGTCTGGTCGGTGACCCCGAGGACGCGCTCCGCCTGCGGGCCCTGCGCGGCGATGCGCACCTGCGTACCAGTGTGCTCCTGCGAGGCGCCGGGTGTGTTGGTCGAGTAGTTCACCTTGAGTGGCTGCCCCTCGTTCGTGACCAGCGTCGAGGACAGGCCGGGCGGGTTGGCCTCCAGCGGGACGATCTGGCTGGTGTGGGCGTGGTCGGCGGTGGTGACCACGAGGGTGTCGGGGTGCTCGGCGGCGTACGCGCGGGCGACCTTCACCGCGCGGTCCAGCGCCGCGGTCTCGCCGATCTGGCCGCAGGGGTCGGCCGCGTGGTCGCGCTTGTCGATCGACGCGCCCTCGACCTGGAGGAAGAAGCCCTTCTTCCGGTCACCGGCGCCCTTCTGCTTCCGCTCCAGCAACTGGAGCGCCTTGCGGGTCTGCGCCTCCAGGCTCGGGGTGCCGGCCGCGCGCTCGGGGTTGCCCGTCACACAGCGCTGCGGGTCCGTGCCGCCCCGGGCGGCGGGCTTGCCGGTCCACTCGACGGGGACGTTGCCGGGGGCGAAGAGGCCGAGCACGGGCTTGCCGGGGCGGGCGTCCTGGAGGGCCTTGCCGTCGGTCACCACCTGATAGCCGAGCTTTCGCGCCTGCTCGGTGACCGTCATGCCCTGGTACGGGCCCTCGGTGATCTTCTGGTCGAAGCGGGCCCTGCCGCCGCCGAGGAGGACGTCCACCTTGTGGTTCACGCTCTGCTCGGCGATCGAGCCGGGGCCGCCCTTGGCGATGGTGTCGGCCGGGCACGCCTTCATGTCGGCCGGGCCCTGGCAGCTGCGGTCGGTGGCGTGCGAGGCGAGCACGGCGGGGGTGGCGTCGGTGAGTTCGGCGGTGGTGACGCTGCCGGTGGCGAGGCCGTTCCGCTGGGCCAGCTCCAGGATCGTCGTCATCGGCTTGTCCGTGCCGGGCGACTTGGATATCCGGCCGTTGACCGTCTTGTGGCCGGTCGCCCAGCCGGTGCCGCTGGCCGCGGAGTCGGTGACGTAGTCCGGCTTGCCGTTCTTGTCGACGGAGTACGTGGTGTACGCGCCGGTCAGCGGGAACGCGTCCATGTCGAGCCGGCCCGCCGCGCCCACGGTGTAGTCGCGGGCCAGGGTGATCTCCGAGTCGCCCATGCCGTCACCGATGAGCAGGATGACGTTCTTGGCCTTCTTCGCGCCGTGGCCGGCGCTGAGCGCGGAGACGTCCGCGGCGCCGCCCGGCCGCGACGCGGAGGCCGCCGCGGGCACCGCGGCCCCGGCGACGAGCAGGGCGGCGGCGCCCCAGACGAGACGGCGTCCGTACGGACGAGAACCCATGGTGTTTCCTCCCTCGGTGTCCCGGCGGGGTCGCCGGGCCCGGGGGAAGCTCACCAGGGGCGGGTGTACCGGAGGAGGCGGCCGAGTGGCCCGTGGGTCACCTGGGGCTGTCGGCGGGGTGTGCGGTGGTGGGGGCCACGTTGTTGGCCGTGGTCACCGTGGCCGCGGGGGCCGGGGTCACGACGGGACCGGCCTCGGCGCCGCCCTCGTCCTTCATCGCCTTGGCCTCGCTCTTGAGGATGCGCATGGACTTGCCGAGCGCGCGGGCGGTGTCGGGCAGCTTCTTGGACCCGAACAGAACGACCACGACGAGTACGACGACGAGGATGTGCCAGGGCTCCAGGGCATTGCGCAGCATGACGGATCCACCTCTCTTCCGCGTTGATTACCGAGTCGATCATCGAGCCGACTTCCACGGCCTTCTGCATGACGGCCGCCTTCACCATACTTGCTAGATTGCGCAACTGGACAACCTGAGGCCGTGCTCGTCCGTCTACTCCGATGGGGAGACGCGCGGAGCGGGGGAGTGGATGAGGGCTCGCATATGACTGGCACCCGAGGCAGGCACACGCATCACCGGATGCGGACCATCGGCCTGGTGGCCCTGGGGTTCGTGGTGCTGCTGGCCGGAGGTATGGGCTGGGTCTATCTGAAGCTCAACGGCAACATCAGCACCTTCGGCGCGGACGGCCTCTCCGACAACCGCCCGGCCGCGGGCGCCGGCGGGCAGAACGTCCTGGTCATCGGCTCCGACTCGCGCGCGGGGAGCAACAAGGACCTCGGCGGCGGCGAGGGCGACGTGGGCCGCTCGGACACCGCCTTCCTGCTGCACGTCTACGGCGACCGCAAGCACGCCATCGGCGTCTCCATACCCCGGGACTCCCTCGTGGACATCCCGCCGTGCAAGATGCCCGACGGCAGTTGGACCACCGAGCAGACCCGGGTGATGTTCAACTCCGCCTTCTCCGTGGGTGATACGGCCAAGGGCAACCCCGCCTGCACCCAGAACACGGTGGAGAGGCTCACGGGGCTGCGGGTGGACCATACGCTCGTCGTCGACTTCGCCGGCTTCTCCTCGATGACCTCCGCCGTGGGCGGCGTCCAGGTGTGCGTGCCGAAGGACGTCTATCAGGGCGACCTCAACCCGAACCGCGGCTCGCGCGGCGACCTCCTCTTCCACAAGGGGCAGCAGAGTGTCTCGGGCCAGAAGGCGCTGGACTACGTGCGGGTGCGGCACGGCATCGGCGACGGCTCCGACATAGGACGCATACAGCGGCAGCAGGCGTTCGTCTCCAGCATGATCAAGAAGGTGCGTTCGCAGGGCTTCAGTCCCACCACCCTGCTCCCGCTCGCCGACGCGGCCACCAAGTCGATGACCGTCGACCCCGGCCTCGGCTCGGCCGACAAGCTGCTGTCCTTCGCGATGTCGCTCAAGGACATCGACCTGCACAACATCAAGTTCATCACCGTGCCCTGGCGTTACGCGGGCAACCGCGTCGACATCGTGCAGCCCGACGCCGACGCCCTGTGGGCCTCCCTCAAGGCCGACCGCACGATCGACGGCAAGGACGCGGGGGGCAAGCGCGGCGCGAGCCCCGCGTCGTCGGAGCAGCCGCAGCAGGCCATGCAGGCGGACGCGCCGGTCTCCGGCAAGGGCGTGCGCGTCGCCGTCGCCAACGGCACCACCGTCAAGGGCCTCGCCGCGCGGGCCACCAGTGCCCTCGAAGAGCACGGCTACACCGTCACCGACACCGCGACCGCCGCCGAGCGGGACCAGGGCACCACCGTGATCGAGTTCGGGCCGGGCGAGGTGGACCACGCCCGGACCGTGGCCCGGCTCTTCCCCGGCTCGTACGTACGGGGGGCGGCCGCGCCCGGCATCTCCATCGTCCTCGGCCACGACTACGCCGACGGGCCGGCCGACGCCCCGTCGGCGTCGGCCGGCCCGCCGTCCCCGGCGCACTCGGGCAGCGGCACGCTCTCGCCCGACGTCGCCGAGAAGGCCCGGTCGGCGGACGACGACCCCTGCGCCAACCTCTCCTACGGCTGAGCCGCGGGAAAGGCGGGAGGGACGGGCAGGGCGGGAGGGGCGGGCAGGGCGGGAAGGGCGGAAAAGGGAGGGGGAAGAAGAGCGGCCGAGGGGAACCCCGTGCCTGAATATTCCGTTTTGGTGGTAAGCGCAGAGTGAGTCCCGTGAGCCCGAAGAGTTCCATGAGCAGTCCTTCCCCGAGGAGCAACGCCATGCCCGCCTTCCCCCGGGCGCTGCCCAGGTCGCTGCCGGCCCTGATCGCCGCCCTGTTCGTGCTGGTGGGTGCCGCGCTGTACGCACCGTCCGCCCGCGCCGACACGAGCGCCACCGGCCTGGACGCCGCGGCGGCGGTGCTGACCAAGGGCCCGGTCTACGTCGACCCCCGGGCGGCCGACCAGCTGCCCGCGGACGACGCCCAGGCGCTCGCGAAGAAGATCCGCGACGCGGGCAAGCCGGTCTTCGTCGCCGTGCTGCCCGCCGCCTCCGAATACCCCAGGGCCACCGTCCTGCAGGACCTCCGCTCCAAGGTGGGCATCGCCGGTGTCTACGTGGTCCACCTGGGCGACGCCATCAACGCGGGCGCCGACTCGCGCGTGATGTCCAAGAACGCCACCCGCAATCTGGTCGGCTCCGTCAAGCGGTCCGGCGGTGACGCCAGGACCCAGCTCAACAGCTTCGTCGACCAGGCCGACCGGCAGGCCAAGGGGCAGGAGCCCGGCTCCTGGGGCGGCTCGGCCTCCAAGGGGGTCGGCGCGACGGGTCTGATCACCGGCGGCGCGGTGATCGTCGCCGGTGGCGCCGGGGCGTACGCCCTCTACCGCCGCAACCGCAAGAAGCGGGAGGAGCGCGAGCGCGCCGAGCTCGACGCGCTGCGGGTCGTGGTCGACGAGGACATCACCGCCTTCGGCGAGGAGCTCGACCGGCTCGACTTCTCCCCGTCCGAGCCCGGCGCGGACGACGCGATGCGCAAGGACTACGAGGAGGCCCTCGACGCCTACGAGGAGGCCAAGTCGAAGATGGCCGCCGCCGCGAAGCCGACGGACGTCACGGCGGTGACCGAGACCCTCGACAAGGGCCGCTTCGCCCTGGCCACCCTCGCCGCCCGCCGCACGAAGTCCCCGCTGCCCGAGCGCCGAGTCCCCTGCTTCTTCGACCCGCGCCACGGGCCCTCCGTCCAGGACGTCGCATGGGCCCCGCCCGGCGGTGCCGTACGCACGGTGCCGGCCTGCGCCGCCGACGCCGCCCGGATCGCGGACGGCCAGGAGCCGCTGTCCCGCGAGGTCCAGACGACGAGCGGACCCCAGCCGTACTGGAACGCGGGGCCGGCGTACGCCCCCTGGGCCGGCGGCTACTTCGGTGGCGGCCTGCTGCCGGGCCTCCTCGTCGGGACGATGCTCGGGAGTGTCCTCAGCGGTCCCGCGTATGCGGCTTCGCCGGACGCGGGGCCTGACGGCGGGGACTACACCGGCTCCGACTTCAACTCCGACGATTTCTCGGGTGGGGGCTGGGGAGATGGCGGCGGCTTCGGCGGCGGCGGTGACGGGGGCTTCGGGGGTGGCGATTGGTGAGGGCGCGCGTCTGATGCGCGGCTCTGCCGGGTGGGTGCGCCCCTGATTCTCTGTGGGCCCGGGGGCGGGCGAGTGCGGGACGTGTCCGCTTCAGGGTTCGCATTCAGCCCGTTGGGGGCACCTCTGGGGGCACCCCTGGACGGAGTCTGGGGGAGGTAGCTGGGGGAGCTTGAGGACAACCCGCGAAGCGGGTTGCTGGGGGGCCTGGGGGCTCGCCCCCCACGCGGCGGAGCCGCACATCAGACGCAGCCGGGAAGGGGCGGGGTGGGGGAACAAGCCCGCCTACACCCGCCGTCGGGCGACCCCCAGCGCCACACCGTAGAGCGCCAGCACCCCCGCCATCAGCCCGTAATACAGCGGCGGCAACGCCGTCATCCCCAGCACAGGCCCCAGCGGCGACAGCGGAAGCAGCAGACCCACCACCGCCAGCGCCGTCGCCGCCAGCCGGATCGGAGTCGGAGCGCCACCCTCCGCCAGGCGGCGGCCCGAGCGGAGCAGCAGCATCACGAGCGCCTGCGTCAGGAGGTTCTCCGTGAACCAGCCCGCGTGGAAGGCCGCCTGCCCCCGCTCGCCGTCGAAGGAGCGCACGGCCAGTGCCAGCACCCCGAAGGTCGTCAGGTCGGCCACCGCGTTCAGCAGGCCGAAGCCGGTCATGAAGCGGAACAGCGCGCGCGGCCGCAGCACCGCCGGGTGCCGGAGCGCGTGCGCTCCGGGCCGGTCGAAGGCCAGGGCCAGCTGGGCCGCGTCGAAGCAGAGGTTCTGCACCAGCACCTGCGCGGGCAGCATCGGCAGGAACGGCAGCAGCAGCCCGGCCGCCAGCATCGCGATGACGTTGCCGAGGTTGGAGGAGAGGGTGATGCGCAGATAGGCGGCGATGTTGCCCGTGCTGCGGCGCCCGGCCAGGATCGCCCGCTCCAGGGCGGTGAGGTCCTTCGAGGCGAGCACCACGTCGGACGCCTCACGCGCCACGTCCACCCCGTCGCGCGGGCAGATCCCCACGTCGGCGGCGTGCAGCGCGGACAGGTCGTTGACCCCGTCGCCCAGGAAACCGACCGTGTGGCCGCCGCCCTCGCGCAGGGCCCGCACGATCCGGGCCTTGTGCTCGGGCGCGCACCGCGCGAAGACCGTCGTACGGGTGGCGAGGCGGGCCAGCTCCAGCGGGCCGAGGCCCTCGATCCGGTCGGCGGTGACGACCTCGCCCGGCTCCAGGCCCAGCTCACGGCAGATCCGGGCGGCGGTGCCCGGGTGGTCGCCGGTGAGCACCTTCACCGTGACGCCGCGCTCCGCGAGCGCGCCGAGCGCCTCGGCGGCGGTGGGCGCGAGCGCGTCACGCAGCCCGACGAAGCCGAGGAAGGTCAGGTCGCGCTCGTCGGCCGGGGTGTACGGCCGCCCGCGCGCGGGCCGTTCCGCGACCGCGACGGCGAGCACCCGCAGCCCGTCGGCGGCCAGCGCGGCGGCCCGCCCGGCGAGCCGCTCCCGCTCCTCGTCGCCGAGCGGGAGCCCGGCGTGGCCCTCGCGGGCGCAGCGCCGGAGCACGTCCTCCGGCGCGCCCTTGACCACCAGCGTGTGCGCCTTCGCCGGCGCGGGACCGCCGGTCAGCGTGCGGACGTTGCCGGGCGTGCCGAGGAGGCCGGGTGCGTAGTGGGCGGGGCCGCGTACGACCGCTGTGGCGAGGGTGCGGCCCGGCCCGCACGGCAGCGCGGCCACCCCCTCCACGCTGTCCGCGCCGAGCACCCCGCCGCCGCGCTCCTCGTCCGCGTCGAGGATCGCCTCGTCCAGCGCGTCGGGCGCGGGCAGTTCCGCCAGCTGGAGCGTCCACAGCGCGTTGACCGCGGCCCAGTGCAGGACGGCCGGGTCCTCCCGGCCCTCGCCGTCGACCGCGCAGGTCACGACGGGCACGTCCTGGGTGAGCGTGCCGGTCTTGTCCACGCACAGCACGTCGACCGCGCCGAGGTCGTGCAGCGCGGGCAGCCGCCGGACGATGACCTCGCCGCCCCGGGCGAGCAGCGCGGCGCCGCGGGCCAGCGCGGTCGTCACCACGACCGGCAGCATCTCGGGGGTGAGCCCCACCGCGACGGCCACCGCGAACGGCAGGGTCTCCAGGCCGCGCCCGCGCAGCAGCGCGCCCGCGATCAGCACCAGCGGGGCGGTGAGCAGCATGAACCGTACGAGCGTCCAGGCGATGCCGTTCACCGACCGGTCGAACGGGCTGGCCGCCGTGGACGGGCGGCGCCCCCGTCCGTACGCCTCACGGCCCCCGTCGGGCAGCGCGCCCGAGAGCATGGTGTCCGCGCCGGTCGCCACCACGACGCCCGTACCCGTGCCGGAGACGACGCTGCTCCCCTGGAAGCAGCTGTGGGTACGGCCGTGCGCGTGTTCGTCGGCCCGCGGTACGTCGAGGCCGTGCTTCACCACGGGCGTCGATTCGCCCGTCAGCGCCGCCTCATGGACCGTCAGCCCCGTGGCCCGCAGCAGCCGCAGGTCCGCCGGGACCAGGTCGCCCGGCGCGAGCAGCACGACGTCGCCCGGGACGAGCTGGTCGACGGGGAGCTCGCGGGTCAGGGCGGGCGCGTCGGCCGTCGGCCGGCGGCGGACCGTCGCGGTGGTCGCGAGCATGTCGCGCAGGGCGGCGGCCGAGCGGTCCGCGCGGTGCTCGCCCGTCGACCGCAGGACGCAGCTGACCGTGACCAGGACCGCGATCACGCAGGCCGTGCCCCAGGCGGACATGACCGCCGAGACCAGCCCGAGGCAGATCAGGACGGCGGTGAAGGGGTCGCGCGGGCTGCGGGCGAAGCGGCGCGGCCAGGAAGCCGGGCGGCGCCCGGCGAAGGTGTTCTCGCCGTGCCGCGCGAGGCGTTCCTCGGCCTCCGCCTCCACGAGCCCGCGCGGGCCGCTCCGCAGCGTGCGCAGGACTTCGAGGGCGGTGCCGTGCTCCCCTCGCGCGTGCTCCCGGGCGTTCTCCTCAGCCGCTGCCCCGCCCGCGGCAGGGTCCTCAGGCGCCCAGACCACGGAGGCGCCCGGAACCGGCACGCGACCCGGCGGCCGCGCCGGGAACGGCCTCCGCACCGGTCCTGCGGTCGACGAGCTGGCCGACCATGAGCCGTACGATCGTGACGACGTTCGGGTCGTCCACGAGATAGACCACGCGCCGACCCTCCCGCCGGGACCGCACCAGGCCCGCGAGCTTCAGCTTCGCCAGGTGCTGGCTGATCGCGGGGAGTGCCCCGCCCACCCGCTCGGCGAGCCCGCTCACATCGCTCTCGCCCTGGGACAGCGCCCACACGAGATGCAGCCGGGCGGAGGAGGCGAGCAGCCCGAACGCCGCGGCCGCCTCCGACAGCACCTCCGCCGAGGGGTCGTCGAAGCCCTCACCGAAGCTCCCTTCGAAGCCTCCGACGCTTCCGGCTCCTGCGGCCACTGTCGCTCTCCCGTCCCTGTCGGGCATCCGGCGCCCGGCACGACCAGTCTAGGCGGGGCCGGGTGGCGGGACGGGCGGACATGCGCCGCCGGTCCGTTCGCCCCGTTTCGGCCGTGCCCTTGTCCGTCCTTGCCCTTCTTTGCCCCTTCTTGCCCCGCCCTTGCCCCGTGCTTCCCCGCGCCCGCACCGGGAGCGGCTTCGCCCTGGGCGAAAAGAGGAGGCATGCCCGCCGGGCCGCCGGGTAGGCGGCGGACGTCAGCAACGGATCTGGGGAGGACGACGTGACCATCACGGCATCCACGGTTACGAC
Source organism: Streptomyces sp. NPDC025618 (assembly GCF_055558795.1). NCBI lineage: Bacteria > Bacillati > Actinomycetota > Actinomycetes > Kitasatosporales > Streptomycetaceae > Streptomyces > Streptomyces sp. NPDC025618. The sequence continues at coordinate 60,604 of NZ_JBVHLW010000025.1, forward strand.
AGAGCATTCGGCGGCTGTTGCGCAGCGGTTCGAAGAGTCGGTCGGGGGGCTGCCGTACATCGAGGACGCGACGACGGTGGCGCCGCGGGACGCCCGGGCGCTGTCCAAGCTCTTCTTCGACCGCCTCGCCGAACTCGAGGAAGGCACCCACGAATACCAGTACGCGCGCAACACGCTGATCGAGATCAACCTCTCGCTCGTGCGCTTCGCCGCGTCCCGCTTCCGTAGCCGTGGTGACCAGATGGAGGACATCATCCAGGTCGGCACCATCGGACTGATCAAGGCCATCGACCGCTTCGACCTCTCGCGCGAGGTGGAGTTCACCACCTTCGCCGTGCCGTACATCGTCGGTGAGATCAAGCGGCACTTCCGGGACACCAGCTGGTCGGTGCATGTGCCGCGCCGCCTCCAGGAGCTGCGCGTCGAGCTGGCCAAGGCCACCAGCGAGCTCTCCCAGGAGCTGGACCACGCGCCGACCCCCGCCGAGCTCGCCGAGCACCTCGGCATCACCCGCGAGGAGGTCGTCGAGGGCATCGTCGCCAGCAACGGCTACACCGCCGGGTCCATCGACGTGCCCGTGGACGAGGGCTCCGACCAGGCGGGCACCAGCTACGCCGACCGGCTCGGCGACATCGACCCGGCCCTGGAGGGCGTGGAGAACCTCCACGCCCTCAAGCCGCTGGTCGCCGAGCTGAGCGACCGCGAACGGCAGATCCTGCGCATGCGCTTCGGCGCGGAGATGACGCAGTCGGAGATCGGCGCCGAGCTGGGCATCTCGCAGATGCATGTGTCGCGGCTGCTCTCCCGCATCCTCGGCCGGCTGCGGCTCGGCCTGCTCGGGCTGAGGTAGCCCCGCGACGGCTGAGGTAGCCCCGCGACGACGTGGGCTGAGGTAGCCCCGCGCCCGCGACCGGCCCGCTTCGGATCACCTGCTCCGGATCGGAGGACCGGATCCGGATCAGATGCCGATCGGCAGCGGAGCCGGTCGCAGCCAGGTGGCCCGTACGGTCTTGCCCTCCGGCCGGCGGTCCACCACCTCAAGCCGGGTGGCCAGCCGCTCCACCATGTGCCAGCCCAGCCCGCCGCCCCCGGCCAGGTCCGGGGTGCGCGGCTCGGGCGGGCGGGGGCTGGCGTCGGCGATCTCCACCACGAGCCGCCCCTGCACGGCCCGCACGCACAGCCGCCACCAGCCACCGGTGTGCCGGATCGCGTTGGCCACCAGCTCGGACACCACGAGCACCACGGCGTCGAGATCCGCCCACGGGCAGTTCCTGGCCAGGAACTCCGCCGTCGCGTGGCGGGCCCCGGCGGCATCCCCGTCAGGGAATTCGATCACGACCATCTGTGCGGCTCCTCATCTCTTCGCTGGGCGTCTACCCATGGATCGCCGACTCATGACCGAAAAGTGCGGGTCCGTTGTGCGGGCGTCCGGCCTGCCGAGAAGTCCTGCGGCGGAGCCCTACGGCAGCGCGGTCGGGAAGCCGTCGGGCGGGCCCGTCGGCAGCGGGGGCAGCGGCGGCGGCGTCATGTGCGGGACCCCGTCCGCGCCGCCGTCGACGTGCTCGACCTTCTCCACGACCTTGTCCTTCGCCGGCTTGAACACCGACAGATAGAAGACGCCGAAGCCCACGCACCCCGACACGAACGCCGCGAGGAACGCCAGCAGGACGACCGTGCCCACCAGCGTGCGGGAGTCCCCGGGCGGCAGCGCCGTCGCCCGGTCCGGCCGCCCCGGCGGATAGCGGACGGTCACCGTGTCCCCCTCGACGACCGTGGCGCGCCCGCCCGCCTCCTCGAACCGTGTCACCCGGCCCTCGGGCGTCGTGAACTCGTAGACGTGGTTCAGCGTCGTCGAGGAGGAGACGTGCGTGCCCTGCCGACGCGTCGTCGTGGTCGCGTACAGCCGCAGGCAGCGCCCCCGCACCTCGATGCCACCGCGCCACGCGGCCCGCAGCCGGCGCACGCGCAGCACCGCCCACACCATTCCCACGATGCCGATGGCCGCCATCAGCCCCGGCACGGCCAGGACGAACGCGTCGAACATGAATCCCCCACTGAACGGATGAGTGTTCCCGTATCCAAGCGGGTGGGGGCCCTTCTGTGCGAACGACGTGAAATCCGGCGGACCGCCGCGTCTCATACGGCACTGTGATGAACCCCGCCACCGCTTCGGGGCCGGTTCGCCATTCCGTGTACGCGGGCGGTCCGCGCGCCATGAGCAGGACCACCGCTGGGCACTGAACGCGGAGATATGGCGGATGTCGAGGTCTGGGAGCTTCACGTGGGTGTGGTGAGGGTTGTCGGAACCGGCCCCTGGGATCGGCGTCGCGCCGGGGACGGGGTCCGCGGATGCTGATGACGACGCTCGCCGGGTACCACGTGGCCCCCGGCCGGCTCAGGGAGTGGACGCTGGACCCGGCGCCCTTCCACGAGGCGGCACGGGCGGCCGCGAACGCGACGCCCTTGTCGTACAACCAGGAATTGCATCTGAGGTTCTCCTTGAAGCTCGAGGAGCGTGACCTCGGAACACCGGCCTGGCTGGGCTTCGGGTTCGAGATCTCCGGCCCCTTCGACGCCGAGGTGTTCCGTGAGACGGTGCGCGCCTGGGTCGAACGGCACGAGACGCTGCGCAGCGGTTTCCGGCTGGAGGGCGGGAGGCCCGAGCGGTTCACCGTCGACCCTCGCGCGGTGGCCGTACGGGACGCGCCCCAGGGCGACTTCACGGACGGCGAGGAGATCTGCGGCTATCTCCAGGAGCGGGTCGACGGCGCCGCGGGGGCCTTCCAGCTGCCCAGTTTCGTGGTGGAGACCGTGGAGCGCGCCGATTCCACCACCGTCGTCGTGGGACTGGACCACGCGCACGCCGACGGCTACTCCGTCGCGATGGCCGTCCAGGAACTCCAGGACCTGTACGCCGCGATCACCGCCGGAGAAACGGTCGTGCATGAAGGCATCGGCGGTTACGCGGACTACAGCGCCGTGGAGCGTGCCACCGCCGAGCAGGTCGGCGCCGACCATCCGGCCGTCGCGGACTGGAGCCGCTTCGTCGACAACGCCGGGGGGCGGATGCCGCGCTTCCCCCTTGACCTCGGGGTCGCCGAGGGCGAACGGGTGCCGCACACCATGCTGGACACCTGGCTGGTGGACGCGGCCGAGGCCGAGGCGGTCGAGGAGATCTGCCACGCGGCGGACGGCGGCTTCCTCGCCGGACTGCTCGCGGCCTGCGCCATCGCCACTCACCAGCTCACGGGCGCGCGGGTCTACCGGACCGTGATGCCGATGCACACCCGCTCGCGGCCGGAGTGGGTGCGCTCGATGGGCTGGTACATCGGGCTGGGCCCGGTCGAGATCGGCCTCGGCACGGCGAAGACGTTCCAGGAGGTCGTGCCCGTCGCGCACCGGGCCGCCAGGACGGCGATGCGCCTCACCCGGGTGCCGTTCCTCCGGGTCATGGAACTCCTCGGTCTGGAAGGGGACGTGGAGCGCGCGATGCCGGAGTTCTTCCCGTTCGTCTCCTTCACCGACATGCGGGTGGTCCCCGGTTCGCGGCGGTGGACCGAATGGAACGCCCGGGCGCTGTTCCGGATGACCCGTGGAAACAAGGCCAACATCTGGGTGAACCGCACCCATGACGGTGTGCGATGCGCCGTACGCCACCCCGACACCGAGCTCGCCGGAACCAATGTCGCCTGTTTCGTCGACCGTGTGCGGTACGTGCTCCACAGCGTGGCGAAGACAGGTGACTACGTCTTCGCCGACCCATCGAGTGCCACAGGAGAGACTGCATGATCCCAGTGAGGGAGACCGTGGAAGCGATTCTGGCGAGCAAGTTCCAGGTGCTTCCCGAAGAGATGGCGGCCGACGGGACGCTGGCGTCCATGGACCTGGACTCGCTCGCGGTGATCGAGCTGCTCTACACCCTGGGGAGGGAACTGGACGTCAAGATCGGCGAGGACGAGGTGACTTCGCACCACACCCTCCCGCAGTTGGTGACCCTGCTGGAGGACAAGCGCGCGCAACGGGCGGCCCTGGGGGTGATGCCGTGACCCGTCCCGCGGTCGCCGTGACCGGCCTCGGCATGGTCACCCCGGCCGGGGTCGGGGCGGAGGCCACCTGGGAGGGCGTGCGCGACGGCCGGGCGACGGCGTCGCCCGACCCCGGGCTCACGGGCCTGCCCGTCGACTTCTCCTGCCGCGTCCCCGGCTTCGACCCCGCGGCGTACCTCGGGCGCCGGGCCCTGTGGCGTACGGACCGGTGCTCCCAACTGGCGGTCGCCGCCGCCCGGGAGGGGGTACGCGACGCCGGACTCGACCCCGGCAGCTGGGACGGCACCCGGGTGGCCGTGGTCGTCGGCACCTGCTTCGGCGGTCAGCGGGCGTGCGAGGACGGCCACCGCGACCTGCTCCGGGACGGGTACGAGGGAGTCTCTCCGACGCTCGTGCCGAAGATGATCCCCAACATGCCCGCGGCGGAGGTCTCCATGGACCTGGGGGCCCGCGGGGCGAGCCTGAGCGTGTCCACGGCGTGCGCCTCGGGGGCCGGCGCCATCGCCCTGGGCCGGGATCTGCTGCTGTCGGGCGCCTGCGACGTCGTGGTCGCCGGTGGCGCGGACGCGGCCGTCACCCCCCTGATCGCCGTGGGGTTCCAGCGCATAGGGGCCCTCTCGGGGCGCCGCGACGACCCGGCGGCGGCCGCCCGCCCCTTCGACGCCACGCGCGACGGCTTCGTGCTCGGCGAGGCCGCGGCCGTGCTGGTGCTGGAGCGCGCGGACGCCGCCCGGCGGCGCGGCGCGGTGCCACGCGCGGTCCTGGCCGGCTGCGGCTCCACCAGCGACGCCTACCACGTCACCGCCCCGCACCCCGAACACCGCGGCGCCGAGGCCGCGTTGCGCGCCGCGCTGGCCGACGCGGGCGCCGCCCCCCGGGAGGTGGACCACGTCAACGCGCACGGCACCTCCACCCGCATCAACGACTCCACCGAGGCGGCCCTGCTCACCCGCGTCCTCCCGCACGCCCCCAGCGTCACCTCGGCCAAGGGCGCGCTCGGCCACTGCCTCGGCGCGGGCGGCGCGGTCGAGGCGGCCCTGACCGTGCTGACGCTCCAGCACCGCCTCGTCCCGCCGACGGCCAACCTGGAGACGGCCGACCCGGCCTTCGAGCTGGACCTGGTCCACAAGACCGCGCGCGAGCAGGAGGTCACCCTCGCGGTGAGCAACGCGTTCGGCTTCGGCGGCCACAACGAGGTCCTGGCCTTCCGGCCCTCGTCCTGACCCTTCCCTCGTCCTGACCCTTTCCCGGAAAAACACTCGCGCCCGGCCCGCGGCCTCCCTGACGGGAGCGGCGGGCCGGGCGCGGAGGCGCGTGAGGAGACCGGGTCAGGCCTTCTTGGTCTCCCAGAAGATGCGGTCGATCTCCGCGATGAGCTCCAGCGCCTTCTCGCCCGTCTTCGGGTCGTTGGACGCCTTGGCCGCGCTCAGGGCCTTGAGGGTGTCGTTGACCAGCTGGTGCAGCTGGGGGAACTTCTCGAAGTGCGGCGGCTTGAAGTAGTCGCTCCACAGCACCGAGACGTGGTGCTTGGCCAGCTCGGCGCGCTGCTCCTTGATGATGAGCGCGCGGGTGCGGAAGTCCTGGTCCTGGTTGGCCTGGTACTTCTCCTGGACTGCCTTGACCGACTCGGCCTCGATACGGGCCTGGGCGGGGTCATAAACGCCGCACGGCAGGTCGCAGTGCGCGCTGACCTGCACCTTGGGGGCGAACAGGCGGGAGAGCATAAAACTGTCCTTCCTCGTGATCGTCTTCTCAGGTGCGAGATTACTCGGTGTGGGAAGGCTTTTCTCGGGTGCCCCGGGGGGCTTAGGACAAAAGTCCGGTGTCAGTCTGGAACTGCCGCCGTGACAGGTGGAGGAAAAACGGACCGGGAGGTGCCGAGGTGCAGGAGCAAGTGGACGAGCGCGGGCAGGAGCAGGACCGCGAGCGTCGCGGACTGCTGCGGATCGGGCTGGCCGAGGTCTACAACCCGTCGATGGTGCCGACGCTGAACCCCGGCGACCAGCTCGTCGTGCAGTACGGGGCGGCCGTCCGGCCGGGGGACGTGGTGGTGCTGCGGCATCCGTTCCGGCAGGACCTGCTGATCGTCAAGCGGGCCGTCGAGCGGCGCGAGGGCGGCTGGTGGGTGATGGGGGACAACCCGCTGGTGGAGAACGACAGCCGCGAGTTCGGCACGGTGCCCGAGGAGTTCGTGGTGGCCCGTGCCTGGGTGCGGCTGCGGCGCCCGCCGGGGGCGGGTCAGCGCTCGGTGGGGGCGCTGCTGTCGTGGCTGGCGTCCGCGCTGCGGCCGGTGCGGGCGGTGCCCGTCGCGGCCTCGGCCTCCCGGCTCTCCAGGCGCTTGCGGGCGCGGTAGGCGGCGACGTTGGCGCGGGTCGCGCAGCGGTCGGAGCAGTAGCGGCGCGAGCGGTTGGTCGAGGTGTCGAGGTAGACGTTGCGGCAGGGGGCGGCCTGACAGATGCCCAGCCGGTCGACGCCGAGCTCGGTGAGGTGGACGGCCAGGCCCATGCAGGCGGTCGCGGTGTAGGAGGCGCTGGCGTTGGCCGCGTGGTCGGCGATGTGCATGTGCCACTTGGGGCGGCCGTCCGCGTCGCGATACTCGTGGCCGGAGATCTGCGGGCTGACGGGGAACTCCATCAGCAGGGCGTTGAGCAGGTCCACGGCCCGCACCTCCTCGCCCGCGTCGGCGGCCTCGAAGACCGCGCGCAGCCGGGCCCGTACGGACCGCAGCCGGGTGACGTCGCTGTCGGACGCGCGGCGCGCGGCCTGGGCCCCGGCGCCGAAGAGTTCGCGCACCGCCTCGACGGAGGTGAGGGTGTCGGTGCCGCGCGCGGGCTCCTCGGTGTTGACCAGCCGCACGGCATAGTCCGAGTAATAGGCCAGTTCCACTTTTGGTCCTTATGGGTGGTGCGGGCGGCGGTCCGACGGGCTTTTTCCGGGCGCCCGGCAAACGTAATAGCCGTCTCTCCATCGAGGGTATTACAAAGCTCGGGGCAAAAGCCGAGGCGGTGGTGACGGGCCGCCCGCACCACCGCCTCCAGGACCCCCGCAGCCCCTACAGCACCTTCGACAGGAACGACTTCGTGCGGTCGTGCTGGGGATTGGTGAGCACGTCGCGCGGGTGGCCGGATTCCACCACCACGCCGTCGTCCATGAAGACCAGCGCGTCGCCCACCTCCCGGGCGAAGCCCATCTCGTGGGTGACGACGATCATCGTCATGCCGTCCTCGGCGAGCCCGCGCATGACGTCCAGGACATCACCCACCAGCTCCGGGTCGAGGGCCGAGGTCGGCTCGTCGAAGAGCATCAGCTTCGGCTCCATGGCCAGCGCGCGGGCGATCGCCACCCGCTGCTGCTGGCCGCCGGAGAGCTGGGAGGGGTAGTTCCCGGCCTTGTCGGCCAGGCCCACCCGGTCCAGCAGCTTCACGGCCCGCTCCTTGGCCGCCGCCTTGGACTCGCCCTTCACCTGGATCGGCGCCTCCATCACATTGGCCAGCGCCGTCATGTGCGGGAAGAGGTTGAAGCGCTGGAAGACCATGCCGATGTCCCGGCGGTTGCGGGCCACCTCGCTGTCCTTGAGCTCGTAGAGCTTGTCGCCCTTCTGCCGGTAGCCGACCAGCTCGCCGTCGACGTACAGCCGCCCGGCGTTGATCTTCTCCAGGTGGTTGATGCACCGCAGGAAGGTGGACTTGCCCGAGCCCGACGGGCCGATCAGGCAGAACACCTCACCCTGGGCGACCTCCAGGTCGATCCCCTTGAGGATGTGCGCTGCGCCGAAGGACTTGTGCACGCCCTCGGCCTTCACCATCGCGTTCATGCGCTGACGCCTTCCTTGGAGCGCTGGCCGACCGCCGCCAGATTGGCCCGGACCTTCTGCCAGGGGGTGAGCGGCAGGCTGCGCAGCGAGCCGCGCGCGTAGTACCGCTCCAGATAGAACTGGCCGACGCTGAACACGCTGGTCAGGATCAGGTACCAGGTCGCGGCGAGGAAGAGCATCTCCACCGTGGCACCCGTGGTCTGCCCGATGTCGGAGGTGGAGCGCAGCAGTTCCAGATACTGCGCCGCGCTCGCCGCCAGCGACGAGGTCTTGAGCATGTTGATGAACTCGTTGCCGGTCGGCGGCACGATGACGCGCATCGCCTGCGGCAGCACGACCCGGCGCAGCGTCTTGCCCTGGCTCATGCCGAGCGCGTGCGACGCCTCGGTCTGCCCCTCGTCGACGGACTGGATGCCGGCCCGGACGATCTCCGACATGTACGCGGCCTCGTTGAGCCCGAGGCCGAGCAGCGCGGCCATGAAGGGCGTCATGAAGGAACTCGTGTAGTCGCGGTAGATGAAGCCGAGGTTGATCTCCGGGAAGATCAGCGCGAGGTTGAACCAGAGCAGCAGCTGGACGTAGACCGGGGTGCCGCGGAAGAACCAGATGTAGGCCCAGGAGACCGACGAGGTCACCGGGTTCTTCGACAGCCGCATCACCGCGAGCACGATGCCGAGCACCAGGCCCAGCAGCATGGCGAGCACCGAGATCAGGACGGTCTTGCCGAGGCCGGTGAGGACCGAGGAGTCGAACAAGTAGTCCGGGATCGCGTGGTAGTTCACCTTCGCGCCGGCGAAGGCGTTGACCAGCAGACCCAGCAGCGCGAGCACCACGACGGCGGAGATCCACCGCCCGTAGTGCCGCACCGGAATGGCCTTGATGGTCTCCGGCTCACGACCGGGGGGCGGGGCGTCGGCGGGCCCCGTCTTTTCGGGTGCAGCAGTCACGGTATGGCCTTTCAGCGGTCCGTATCGGGGGAGGAAAGGGGGGCGCCGGGCGGGCCGTCCGCCGCGCGTGCGGCGGGGGAGACCGTCCGCCCAGGGGGAGGGGCGGCGGCGCGGCGGCGACGGCCCGGGGCGGCCGGGTCAGGAACCGCCGTTGATCTTGGCTTCCTTGACCGCGCCGGCCTCGACGCCCCAGGTCTTGAGGACCTTTTCGTACGTACCGTTCTTGATGATCGCGTCAAGGGCGGCCTTGAGGGCGTCCCGCAGCTGGGCGGCCTCCTTGGGCACGGCGATGCCGTAAGGCGCCGCCTGCACCTGGTCGCCGACCGTCTCGAAGTCGTTGCCGCCGCCCGCGGTCTTCACCGCGTAGGCCGCGACGGGGAAGTCGCTGGAGACCGCGTCGACGCCGCCGGCCTTCAGGCGGGTCTGCGCCTCCACGTCGGTGTCGAACGCCTCGATGCTGATGCCACCCTTGCCCGCCTTGTCGCACTTGTCGGACTCGGACTTCGCCAGGTCGTTGGAGACGGTGCCGCGCTGCACGGCGATCTTCTTGCCGCAGAGGTCGTCCCAGGACGAGATCCCCTTGGTGTCGCCCTTCTTGGTGTAGATGGAGACGCCGGCGGTGAAGTAGTCGACGAAATCGACGCCTTCGGTCACCTTCTTGCCCGTCTTCGGGTCCATGCCGTTCTGGCGGTCCTTGGAGTCCGTCATCGCCGACATCGCGATGTTGTAACGCTTGGAGCGCAGACCGGTCAGCAGTGCGTCGAAGGTGCCGTTGTCGAACTCGAACCGCACGCCGAGTTCCTTGCCCAGGGCGTCGGCGATATCCGGGTCGATCCCGACGGTCTTGCCGTCCTTCTTGAACTCCACCGGCGGATAGGCGATGTCGGACCCGACCTTGATGACCTTCGTCGCCTGGATCTCCTCGGGCAGTTTGGCGAAGAGCGGGGCCGTGGAGCCCGCGGCGCCCTGCCCGGACCCGCCGTGCTTGTTCCGCTGGTCGCCACAGCCGGTCAGCAGCAGGGCGCCGACGACCGCGATCGCGCCGGCGGCGGCCAAACGACTCCTGGCGGCAGCCGGGCGGGGGGTGGTGCTTGCGGTCATTGCTGGTTCCTCCTGCTGGTGAGGGGATAGCCGACTGGTCACACTGCTGGTCACACAGGTTTCACACGGGGAGACATACGGGGGCGCAAGCACACACCATCGGGTGTTCGCGACCTCGTGTGATTTGGGCATCTTGCCATCTGGACTGCACCGTTCGGGGGGCCTGCTATGTCAAAATCGGATAACGGGCGATCCCCGTGCGCTACCAGGCCGGTTCGTACTACCGGGCTTCGGCCCGCGGCCGCGGTGCGAGACCCATATCACGCACCTCTTGTCTCACCCCATGGACTTCCGGCACCAGTCGACACGCTTTCGACGTGCTTGTGCGGTGCCGCGACCCGACGGAGTCCGGGAACTCACACGGCGGCCGCGGCGCTCATCAGGTAGAAAGATCAGCCATACCCCCGGACCCGGGGCTCCAGGGCGCATGTGCGGCGCGCCCGGCGGTCCGCTACCTCGGGCGGCTACCCTCGACACTTATTCGACAAAGGGGTCAATAAAAGTGGCAGCGGAGATTGTGAATCCTCGCGGCGCCCACGGTGCGGACGAAGCTCAGGACGAGCTCTTCGATCCGGCCTTCGCGCTGCACCGTGGTGGCAAGATGGCCATCCAGGCGACCGTGCCCGTGCGCGACCGGGACGATCTGTCCCTCGCCTACACGCCAGGCGTGGCCAAGGTCTGCAGCGCCATCGCCGAACAGCCGGAGCTCGTCCACGACTACACCTGGAAGTCCAAGGTCGTCGCGGTCGTCACGGACGGCAGCGCGGTGCTCGGGCTCGGTGACATCGGGCCGGAGGCGTCGTTGCCCGTGATGGAGGGCAAGGCGATCCTCTTCAAGCAGTTCGGCGGCGTCGACGCGGTGCCGATCGCGCTCGACTGCCGGGAGGTCGACGAGATCGTCGAGACCGTCGCCCGGCTCGCGCCCTCCTTCGGCGGCGTCAACCTGGAGGACATCTCCGCGCCGCGCTGCTTCGAGATCGAGCGCAAGCTCCAGGAGCGGGTGGACATCCCGGTCTTCCACGACGACCAGCACGGCACCGCCGTCGTCACCCTCGCCGCGCTGCGCAACGCGGCCACGCTCACCGAGCGTCCGCTCGGCCGCCTGCGCGCCGTCATCTCCGGCGCCGGCGCGGCCGGTGTGGCCATCGCCAAGATCCTCGTGGAGGCGGGCATCGGCGACGTCGCGGTGTGCGACCGCAAGGGCATCGTCTCCACGGACCGCGAGGACCTCAACCCGGTCAAGCGCGAACTCGCCGGCTTCACCAACAAGGCCGGGCTCTCCGGCTCCCTGGAGACGGCGCTCGCGGGCGCGGACGTCTTCATCGGCGTCTCCGGCGGTACGGTCCCGGAGCCGGCCGTCGCCACCATGGCCGAGAACGCGCTGATCTTCGCCATGGCCAACCCGACGCCGGAGATCCACCCGGATGTCGCGCGCAAGTACGCGGCCGTCGTCGCCACGGGCCGCAGCGACTATCCCAACCAGATCAACAACGTCCTCGCCTTCCCCGGGATCTTCGCGGGTGCGCTCCAGGTGCGGGCCTCGCGGATCACCGAGGGCATGAAGCTCGCCGCGGCGGAGGCGCTGGCCGCGGTGGTGGCGGATGAGCTCAGTGCCGAGTGCGTCATTCCTTCGCCGTTCGACGAGCGGGTCGCTCCCGCTGTGACCGCGGCTGTCGCGGCGGCGGCTCGGGCGGAGGGTGTGGCTCGGGGCTGATCTGTGGGGTGGGGCCCGCCGTGTGGCTGCGGCTCGGCTGCGCCTGCGGCGGGCCTTTCCCCACCCCGCCCCTTCCCGGCTGCATCTGATGTGCGGCTCCGCCGCGTGGGGGGCGCGTGCCCCAGGCCCCCGGCCGCGGGTTTCGTTGCCGCCTGCGGCGGGAGCGTCCTTCGGACGCGTCCTCAATCGCCGGACGGGCTGGATGTGTGGACCGTAGCCGGCGCATTCAGCCCGTCCGGCGTTTGAGGACAACGCGCGAAGCGTGTTGCGGGGTCTGGGGGCTCACCCGCACAACCGACCCGCACGCGGCAACGTCCGCTGGGGCGCGCGTCACAGCGTCGCGTGGTTCCACCGGCCCCACCCCCGACGCTAGGTTCGGATCATGTTCGCCGCCTACGCCACCCGCATCGACCGCGACGCCCCCCTCAACGGCCTGCAGTTGGGCGAGCGCCCCGAGCCCGCGGCACCCCCGGGGTGGACCGTGGTCAACGTCAAGGCCGCCTCGCTCAACCATCACGACCTGTGGTCGCTGCGCGGCGTCGGGCTCGGTGAGGAAGCGCTGCCGATGATCCTCGGCTGCGACGCCGCCGGTCTGGACGCGGACGGCAACGAGGTCGTCGTCCACTCCGTCATCGGCCAGACCGGGCACGGCGTGGGCCCGCGCGAGCCGCGCACGATCCTCACCGAGCGCTATCAGGGCACGTTCGCCGAGCGCGTGGCCGTCCCCGCCTGGAACGTCCTGCCGAAGCCGAAGGAGCTCTCCTTCGAGGAGGCCGCCTGCCTGCCGACCGCGTGGCTGACCGCGTACCGCATGCTGTTCACCAACGCGGACGTACGCCCCGGCGACAGCGTCCTCGTCCAGGGCGCGGGCGGTGGCGTGGCCACCGCGGCGATCGCGCTCGGGGCCGCGGCCGGGCTGCGGGTGTTCGCCACCAGCCGTGACGAGGCCAAGCGGCGGCGCGCCGTGGAACTGGGCGCGGAGGGCGCGTTCGAGCCGGGGGCCCGGCTGCCGCACCGCGTCGACGCCGTCATCGAGACGGTGGGCGCCGCCACCTGGTCGCACTCCGTCAAGTCGCTCAAGCCCGGCGGGACGCTCGTCATCTCCGGTGCCACCAGCGGCCAGAGCCCCGCGTCGGCCGAGCTCAACCGCATCTTCTTCCTCGAACTGAAGGTCGTCGGCTCCACCATGGGCAGCAAGGAGGAGCTGGCCGGCCTGCTGAGCTTCTGCGCGGCCACCGGCGTACGGCCGGTGATCGACTCCGTCCTGCCCCTTGACCGGGCGCGGGAGGGCTTCGAGAAGATGGCCGGCGGCGATCTGTTCGGCAAGGTGGTCCTGACCGTCTAGCCCCATGGGGGAGGCCCGTGCGCAGGCTGCGAGCGACGGTGACCGCGCTCGCCGCGGTGCTGGGCCTCCTCGCCCCGGGCAGCGCCGTGGCCCGTGCGGCGGACGCGGACGCGGTCCCGCGGCTGACCGACGAGCGCGGGCGGGTCCTCGACCTGCGCGGCTGGAACGTCGAGGACAAGACCCACCGCGGCGCCGACGCCCTCACCGGCATCACCGAACGGCACTTCCGCGACATGGCCGCCGCCGGGTTCGGCCTGGCGCGGCTGCTGGTCTTCTGGGACGACCTGGAGCCACGGCCCGGGCAGTACAGCGAGCGCTACCTCCGCCGGATCGAACGGATCCTGGACTGGGCGCACCGCTACCGCGTCCGGGTCGTGATCGACGCCCACCAGGACGTCTTCGGGCCCGCCTTCGGCGGCCACCGGGGCATCCCCGAGTGGGCCACGCGCACCGACGGTCTGCCGTACGTCCCGCACCCCGGCGACTGGTTCGGCGAATACTACGAGCCCGCCGTGCAGGCCGCCTTCGAGCACCTCTACGAGGACGCCGACCTGCGCCTCGCCCAGGCCCGGATGTGGCGGCTGCTCGCCGGCCGACTCGGCCGCCACCCCGCCGTGTTCGGCTACGACCTGATCAACGAGCCGATGGGCAAGCCGCGTTCCGGCGAGGACCTGCCGGCCGCGGCCCGCCGCATCGAACGGGACCAGCTGACCCCGATGTACAACCGCCTCGCGGCGGCGGTCCGCCGCGCCGACCGGCGCCACCACCTCTTCGTGGAACCGACCCCCGTGGTCGGTGAGGCCGTCCCCACCGGCCTCGGCCGCGTCCACGACCCGAAGGTCGTCTACGCCCCGCACTTCTACAACACCGCGATGGAGTCCGGCCGGGACTACGACCCGGCCGCCCACTGGATCGAGGCGTACGAGTCCGCCGTGACCCGCTACCCGCGCGAGCAGCACGTCCCCGTCGTGATCGGAGAGTGGGGGCCGCTCGACTCCGCCCTCCCCAACATGCCGCGTTTCTACGACGACGCGCTGGCCTCCCTCTCGCGCTACGCGTCCGGGTGGGCGGCCTATGTGTGGTGCTACGGGGGCGGATACTGCGCCGTCGACGAGGCCGGCCGCTTCCCCGCGAGCAAGGGGCGCCTGGTGCGGCCGTACGCGGAGGCGGTGGCGGGGCGGGTGTCGGGGGAGTCCTACGGGGCGGGTGTGTACCGGCTCGCGTACGAGGGGGTGGGGGCGGGGGTTTCCGTGGTGTCCTTGCCGGCTGCTTCGTGGGGGTGGCGGGTGTCTGTGGTGGGGGCTTCCGCGGATCGGGTGGGGCGGCGGCTTTTCGTTCGGGCGTGGGGTGGGGGGCGGGTGGTGGTGACGGTGCGGGGCGCCTGACGGCGGGTGCGTCGGCCTTCCGGGTGCGGGTTCGTTGCCGCCTGCGGCGGGAGCGCCCTGCGGGCGCGGCCTCAAGCGCCGGACGGGCTGGATATCCAGCCCGTCCGGCGCGTGGGGAAAAAGCGGTGGAGCCGTGTTGTGGGGTCTTGGGGGCAAACCCCCCCCGCGGAGGAATCGCATCGTCGAGGTAGCCGGGAAGGGGCGGGGCTGGGGAAGAAGCCCGCCGCAGGCGGCAACGGATCCGCAGTCGGGGGCCGAGGCGCATACCTCCGCTCAAGCCCGCGGCGGCGCAAGCTCGGACGCGATCCGCCCCGCCGCCTCCGCCAGAACGGCCCGCACGGCGGAGAGTTGATCCACCGTCACCCCGCCATCCCGCGCCGCGTCGCGGATCTCGTCGCGGAAGCGGTCGAGAAGGCGGTCCAGATCGCGCCCCGGATCCTTGGAGAGGGAGTCGGGAGCGGACGCCCATCCCGGAGCGGGGGCAGGGGGAGCGGCGCGGCCCCCGGCCAGGCCGCCCAGTTCCTGGGTGAGGGCGGTGATGCCCTCGACGATGCCCTTGGGCCAGTCGCCGTGGCGGACGTGCTCCTGGACCTCTTCCTGCACGCGCTGGGAAATGCGGCGGACCTCCTCGCGCGCGTGGTCCTGGGCCTGCTTCGCCTGGCGGCGGGCCTGCTGGGCGTCCTGGCGGGCCCGGCGGCTCTCCTCCTTCGCCCGGCGGGCCTGCTCCTTCCACTCCTCCTTCGCGTGCCGGAACTCCTCCTTGGCCTGCCGCCACGCCTCGCTGTCGCCGAAGCCGCTGTGCGTGGCGCGGTTCTGGCGGGCCGCCTCGCGGATCTCGCGCCGGAGGTCGCCCGCGGCGCCGCGGACGTCCTCGCGGATGTCGGCGGCGAGCGCGGAGACGGACTCGCGGATGTCGAGCTCCAGCTCGGCCAGCTCCCCCTGGCGGTCGGCGAGTTCGGCCCGGCCGGCGGGGGTGAGGGAGTAGACCTTGCGGCCGCCCTCGGTGGAGTGGGTGACCAGTCCCTCGGCCTCCAGCTTGGCGAGGCGGGGGTAGACGGTGCCGGCGGAGGGCGCGTACAGCCCCTGGAAGCGCTCCTCCAGCAGCCGGATGATCTCGTAGCCGTGGCGGGGCGACTCGTCGAGCAGTTTGAGCAGATAGAGCCGCAGCCGGCCGTGGGCGAAGACGGGGGGCATCAGAGGACCTTTCCCTGGGTGGTGCTGTCGGCCCACTCGGTGGACTCCGGGCGGCGCAGCAGGGCGAGTGCGCCGGAGACGCTGGTGGCCTTGAGCCTGCCGCGGCCCGCGCCGAGCCGACCGGTGATCTTCTTGGCGCCGAACTGGCCGTCGACGCGCAGCTCCTCGAAGCCGCAGGAGAGCGGCCCGCTGGTGGTGTTGGCGTCCACCTCGGTGTCCGCGGTGCGCGGGAGGCGGATGGCTATCTCGCCGGAGACGGTGCCGAGCGTGAGGTCCGGCCCGGGGGCCGTGGGGGCGAGGTCGACGACGATGTCGCCGCTGACGGAGTCGGCCTTGACCGTGCCGCCCGAGCTCTCGACGAGGGTCAGGTCGCCGGAGACGGACGTGAAGTGCAGGTCGCCGCCCAGCCCTTGGGCCTCCAGCCGCCCGGAGACGGTCTCGGCCCGGACCGGGCCGGTCAGGCCCACGAGGGTGACGTCGCCGCTGACACCGCGGACGGCCGTGCGCCCGGAGATGCTGGAGACGACGGCGCTCGCCCCGACGATGCCGGTCTCGACGTCGGTGCCGGTCGGCACGGTGAGGGTGACGGTGACCGTGCGCTCCCAGCTCTTGCGGGAGAACCACTTGGTGAGGTTCTTCCAGGGGAGGTCGTCGTAGGCCACGGTGAGTGTGCCCGCTTCGAGGGTGACGGTCAGCGGCGGCCCGTCGATCCCGGAGAGCTCCAGCCGGGCGGGCCCGGTGGCGTCGCCGACGACGTTGACCGTGCCGCCGACGATCCGCACGGCAAGGGCCGTGACCGGCTCCTCGAAGGTGATTTTCTGTGGCGTGGACAGTGACCACTTCGACTGGGCCGGCATGCCGGGCCTCCTTGACGGGCTGGATACGGCGATCCTGGGAACATCGGTCGCGACATGGCGCGAGGCGGGCACGGGAGCCCGGCTGAACGCAACCTATCGCGTCTCTCTTCAAACACGATATATCGCGCTCTGGTCACGTCAAGTGCCGGGGACGTCGCGAGGGCGCGGCTTGGCATAGCGTTGTCGCATGTCCGCAACTGATCACAGTCGCGCGGCCGGGGTCCTGCTGCTCTGCCGGGCCGAGCCCGACCGCGTACGTCCCTCCGCGCAGCTCCTGAACGAACCCCTGCTCCTCGTCCCCGCGGGCGACGGGTGGAGCGCGCTGATCCCCGGCGAGGACTCCTGGCGCACCGAGGGCACCGACCCGGCCGCCGCGGCGGCGGGCTGGGCGCACGCGCTGGCCGTGGCCGAGAGCTGGCCCGTCGTCGGGCTGTGGTGGGACGCGACCGGCGCGGGTTTCGTGGTGGCGGCGGGCTTCCGCCGTACGGCCGGCTACACCTGGGCCGCCGACGGCACCCCGATCGGCGAGGAGAGCGCCATGACCGCCCTGCGCGCCAGGGTCGGCCTCGACCCGGTGCTCGACGGTGCCGCGCTCGACGGGCTCACCCGGCACGACCCCGACGCGGACGCCGCCGCGCGGGTGCTCGGGGTGATCGCGGTGCTCTCCCGCACGGGCCTCACGCTGCCCTCCGGCCTCACCCCGGGGACGGGCGCCGCCCGCCTGCGCGCGGCCGCGCTGCCCGTCGCGGAGGCGGTGGACTGGCCCGGCTGGCGCGAGGCCGTACGGGCGGGTCTCGACGCGGCGGAGCTCGGCTTCCTCGGGAGGTGGACGCGAGGGCCCCGGGCCCGGGCGCTGGGCGCCGCGGAGCTGGTGGCCGGGGTGTCGCTGGCCTGCTGGGGCCGCCGCTCCGGGCGGCGCGGCTGGGCGGCGGCGGGCGGGGTGCTGGCCCTGGACGGGGCGCTCACCCTCGCCTACGACTGGTGGCGCGAGCGGGTCTGAGCGCCCGCTCCCGGCCACCGCCGTAGGGCCTACAGGTCGTCGTCGTCCTCGTCGTCCAGCCGGGCCAGCCACGTCGCCAGGCGCTCCACCGGGACCTCGAAGTCCGGGTTGAGGTCGACGAACTCGCGCAGCCGCTCGGCGACCCAGCCGAGGGAGACCTCTTCCTCGCCGCGCCGGTTCTCCAGCTCCTCGATGCCTCGGTCGGTGAAGTACAACGTGCTCTCCGTCAGGGATAGTCGGGGTCGGCAGCAGGAGTGCCCGGCGCCTGCCAGGGGCATAACTGCATTCCTGTCCAGGATATGCGGGGCGTCGGCCGCGGCCTCTCGCGCCCGTCCCGCCCGAGGACTAGCCTGCTGCAACACGACGCGGGGATCGGGGGTGGCGGCGTGGCCGACGGGATCACTGAGGTGCGCCTGGACGACGGCACGGTCGTCTGGGCGCGGATCAGCGAGGCACAGGAGCTGGCGGGGCCCGGAGAGGGCTCCGGAGGATACGTGGACAGCGGCACCGGGGACGCCGTCCGGCGCGTCGCGGGCCTCGCGGGCGGACTGACCGACGTCGTGCGCGGCGTCGTCGGCTCCCTGCGCCCGGCGCTCGCCGCCGTCGCGCCGCAGGAGGTCACGGTCGAGTTCGGCATCGAGCTGTCCGCCAAGGCCGGCCACGTCATCAGCCTCCTCGCCGACGGGGAGGGCAAGGCGTCGATCCGCGTCTCGCTCACCTGGTCGGAGCGCGGGGAGCCACGGCCCGCGACCGCGGAGCCGCCCGCTACCCCCAGCGCTCCTTGAGCGCCCTGGACGGGACCGTACGCCGGTCCGTCGTGCGCATTTCCGCGCCGGGCAGCGGGTATGACCCGAGCGGTGCCCACTTCTGGGGCAGCGGCTTCTTCGTCGCCCCGGGATGGGTGCTGACCTGCGCCCATGTGGTGGGGATGGGGGGTGGTGACGTGCTCGGCGGAGGCAGGGCCATCGCCATCACCGACTGGCGCGAGCGCGCCACCGAGGGCCGCGTCGCCCTGGTGCTGCCGCCGCCCGACGACCCCGGCCGCCCGCCCCGCAGCTGGAAGCTGCCCGACCTGGCCCTGGTCGAGGTCGAGGGCGCCGACGATGCCGAGTGCCTGTGGCTCAGCGACCGTTCGGCCGTCGTGCCCGCCAGGATCAGCCTGCACGGCTGGTCGACGGAGTTCGGCGAGCCCTCCCTGCGTTCCGGCACCGGCACGGCCAGCGGCACCGACGGCCCGGAGGGCAGCGCCATGCTGCTGCGCGGCGAGATACCCGTCGCCGGGTGCTCCGGCGGGCCCGTCGTGGACGTCGCGCGCGGCGCGGTCGTCGGGGTGTGCAAAGGGCGCGGCCAGGACACCGCCGGGCTCGCCGTCCCCGTCACCGCGCTGCGCCGGATAGCCAACGAACGACCCGGCCGGGACCGGCTGCACGCGCTCGTCCGCGCCCACGACCTGCACCACCTGCGGCGCTACCGCACCGTCGGCACCGGCGGCAGCTGGACCGGCTTCCAGCACGCGCTGCGGGCCGCCGGGGCGGGCGGCTTCACGCCCGTCCTGCGCACACATCTCTTCGCCCGGCTCGCCGAGTTGTCGCCGCCCGGCACGCCCGGCGAGGTCATGTCGCTGGTCGACGAGGTCAAGCGCCGGATGCTCCAGGCGCCGTACCAGCCGGGCACCGAGCACGACCCGCGCACCTGGCGGGAGGGCGTCGGCCTGCTCTACGACCTCAGGGACGAGGAGGCGCGCGCCCCCGAGCGGGATCTGGAGCTGGAGGCCGTGCTGCTCTACGCGGCGCGCGTCGCCGCCGCCGTCAGCCGCGCCGGGAACCCCGCCGACGAGGCGCCGCTGCGCGAGCTGAGCGGCTGGCTGACCGGGCGCGAGGAGCCCATCGAGCCCGTCATCCGCGACGAGATCCACCAGATCCTGCACGGCGGCGCCACCGGCCCGGAGGAGCCGCGCCGGGAGCCGGCGCCCGGCACCGTCGAGCTGCGCAAGCCCGAGCGCCGGAAGGTCGAGCCGGACGTGCCCGACGCCCGGGCCCGCGCCGACGTGCTCGTGGAGATAGACCAGCTCCTCTACGACGACCGCTACCCCTGGCGCGTCAAACTGCTCCGCGAGGACGACGTCGTCACCCTGCGCGGCTGCGAACGCGGCGTGCCCCGCGCGAAGCTGGAGGAGACGCTGCGCGAGCCGATCGCCCAGGCCGTGCGCCAGGGCGACGTGGGTGAGCACCTCGCCGCCGTCGAGGTCGTCGTGCCGCGCGAACTCCTCGACGTACCCGTGGACTCCTGGCAGCTCGCCCTGCCCGCCGCGGGCGGCACCTCGGCCCCCTCCTTCATGGACCCGGACACCCTGCCCCTCGGCCAGCGCCGGGTCGTCGTACTGCGCGACCGGCGGCGGCGCGACCACCCCGCGAGCCCCGAGTGGCGGCGCCGCTGGGGCGGCACCGCGCGCGGCCCGCTGTCCGCCGTGCCACTGCGCGGCGACGCCCTGCCGCGGGGCCACGACGGACCGGGCCGGGAGAGCGTCCAGGTCGCCTACGACCGGCTGTCCGGCGCCGAGGACGCCGCCGTGCCCGTCTACTGCGGGCCGGTCGCGGCGGGCCCCGGCGCCGCCGCGATGGACGCCGCGCTGGCCGCCGGGCACGCCGTCGTGATCTGGCGCAGATGCGCCACCGGGCATACGGATTGCGCCGAATTCCATCGCCACGTCTCGGCACTCGTGTGCGAGGCGAAGACGGCGGCGGGGCTCCACCGGCGCATCCGCAGCCTCCGCATCCGCTGCGCCGATCCCGAATACCCCGACCCCGAGGTCCTCTGGGCGCGGTCGATTGCCCTGCTCTTCGACGCGCCGGACCGCCCGCCCCCGCCGGACCTCCCGCTGTACGCCCCCGTACTCCGCCCCGGACCGCCATGATGACGCACCGTCAAGCACGTGACAGGAGACTGTGCGGGGAACCGGCGGCCCGTGGCCGTGACGGTACCTTCGAGCGGGGACCCGGGACCGACGGGGTACCCGGCACAGCAGGCCCCGGGGCGACGACACCAGCTGTGAGGAGACCGGCGTGAACGACTGGCGCATCTACCGGGGAGCGGGCCTGCCGCACGACGGGATACGGCGCCTCCCGCCGCCCCCGCCCTGGCGGGACTTCGCCGCCTCCGGCCCCGACACGGGCGCGGACACCGACCCGAGCGCCGCCCGCAGGCTCGGCGTGCTGCGCCGGCTGGTGGAGAACCACCACCCGCGCCCCGACGAGGTCGAGGCCGTCAACGCCGCCCTCTACCTCCGCCGCCCGCTCCTGGTCACCGGCAACCCCGGCACCGGCAAGTCCACCCTCGCCCACGCCGTCGCCCATGAGCTCGGCCTCGGCCGGGTGCTCCGCTGGCCCATCGTGAGCCGCTCCGCCCTCCGCGACGGCCTCTACCGCTACGACGCGATCGCCCGCCTCCAGGACGTCCAGCTGGAGCGCGCCGGGGCCGCCGACGGCGCGGCGGACGGCGAGCGCCCGTCCATCGGGTCGTACGTGCGCCTCGGGCCGCTCGGCACCGCGCTGCTGCCCGCCGGCCGGCCGCGGGTGCTGCTCGTCGACGAGCTCGACAAGGGCGACCTCGACCTGCCCAACGACCTCCTCAACGCCCTGGAGGAAGGCGAGTTCACGCTGCCGGAGCTGGAGCGCATCGCCGACCGCGAGCCCGAGGTGGAGGTGCTCACCGACGACGGCGGGCGGGCCGTGATCAGCGGCGGCCGGGTGCGCTGCACCACCTTCCCGCTGATCGTGCTGACGTCCAACGGCGAACGCGACTTCCCCGCCGCCCTGTTGCGCCGCTGCATCCAGCTCGACCTCGAACCGCCCGGCGAGGAGCAGCTGACCGCGATGGTCAGAGCCCACCTCGGCGACGAGGCGGTCAGCGACGGCGACGAGCTCATCCAGCGGTTCCTCGACCGGGAGCCCGGCGAGGTCATCGCGGCCGACCAGCTTCTCAACGCCCTCTTCCTCACCCAGCACACCCCCCGTGCCGAACGGGTCACGCG
Organism: Streptomyces sp. NPDC025618; assembly: GCF_055558795.1. Lineage (NCBI taxonomy): Bacteria > Bacillati > Actinomycetota > Actinomycetes > Kitasatosporales > Streptomycetaceae > Streptomyces > Streptomyces sp. NPDC025618. The sequence goes on from NZ_JBVHLW010000025.1 coordinate 82,037, forward strand.
AGACCGGCTCGCCGACATGCTGATGCAGCCACTGGACCGTCCGAGGTGATGAGGTATGACGGCGCCCCCCGACCCGCGGCTGGGGCAACTGGTCGCCCGCCTGCGGGCCTCGGCCTGGGACCTCACGCCCGAGGAGATCGCCGACGCGGTCTGGCTCGCCCAGTGGGTCACCCCGGCCGCCTGCCCCGGCGCCGGTCCAGGGCCTGAGCCCGCCTCCGTGCCGGGCCCCGGCGCATCGCCCGCCGCGGACACCACGGCCCCCGCGGCCGCGCCCGGCACACCGCCCGCGCCGGCGGACGACCGGCCCGTACGGCACGCCGAGCGGTCGGGCCCCGTGTCGCTGTACGCCGGGGAGCCGCGGCGGGCGCGGGCCCGGGACGCCTTCCCCATACGCGTGCCGATGGCCGCGTCCCTGCCCGGCCTGCTCGACCTCCAGCGGGCCCTGCGCCCCCTGCGCGGCTACCGCCCGCTCGCCGAGCCCCCGCGCGGCCCCCTCGACGAGGAGGCCACCGCCGACCGCGCGGCCCGCACCGGCGTCCTCGACCCGCTCTACCGCCGGGGCGAACGCCGCGCCGCCGCCATGCAGTTGCTCATGGACGTCTCCCCGTCCATGGTCGTGTGGGAACGGATGCTGGAGGAGCTGCGGCAGACCTGCGCCCAGCTGGGCGTCTTCAGCGACGTGCAGGTGCGCTATCTGCACCGGGCCGCCGACGGCACCCCGCTGGTCGGCACCTCCGCCGTCCCCGGCCGGGCGCCCGGCAGCGCCCTCCACCCGCGCCCCGCCGACCAGTTCCGCGACCCCACCGGCCGCCGCCTCACGCTCGTGATCAGCGACTGCGTGGGGCCGCTGTGGCAGGAGGGCCGCGCCCAACGCCTCCTGCACCACTGGTCGCTGACCGCGCCGCTCGCCGTCGTGCAGCCGCTGCCGCCCCGCCTGTGGCCGCGCACCGCCCTGCCCGCCGACGCCGGGCTGCTCACCCGCGACCCCGGCCCCGGCGGCAGGCTCGGCTTCGACCCCCGGGGCTACGGGCCCCCGCCACCGCCCGGCGCCCTGCCCGTCCCCGTCCTGCTGCCCACCCGCGAGGCGCTGGGCACCTGGGCCCGCCTCCTCTCCGGACCCGGCCGCACCACCGTCCGCGGGGCGGCGGGCTGGGTGCTGCCCGCCCACCCCGCCCTCCGGCCCCCCGCCCCGGCCACGGGCCCGGCGCCGACCGCCGAGGAACTGCTCCGGGCGTTCCGCGCCTCCGCCTCCCCGGGGGCCCTGCGGCTCGCCGTGCACCTGGCCGCCGTGCCGCTGGCCCTGCCCGTGATGCAGGTGGTGCAGCGCGCCATGCTGCCCGACACCGGGCCCATGGAGCTGGCCGAGGTGCTGCTCAGCGGGCTGCTGTGGCAGCTGCCCGACCCGGACCCGGACCAGGGCCCCGGCCACTGGTACGAATTCGTCGACGGCGTACGGGAGATGCTGCTGCAATCCCTCGACCAGGGCGCGGCCGCGCTCGTCCTCAAGCACTGCTCCGAATACGTCGAGCGGCACTTCGGCAAGAGCGCCCGCAACTTCTCCGCGCTCGCCGTCGCCCGCCTCGCGGGCCCGTCCGCCGAAGCGGACGACGTGGCGCCCCCGGAGACCGACGAGGACGGCGGCGGCACCGAGCCCGAGCTGTTCGCCGAGGTCCCCGCCCGCGTGGTGCGCTGGTACCAGCCGCTGCCCGCGGGCACGGGCGAGCACGGCGGACTCGGCGAGGCGGAACGCCTGCTGCGGCTCTGGCACCTCCAGGCCGATCCCACCCTCCTGCACGACGCCCGCGAGCGCGCCACCCCCGGCGCGCGGCAGCCCGCGGACACCCCCGAGGGCATCCGCGGCCGCCTCGTGCTCGGCGGCATCCTCCGGGCCCTCGCCGGCACCGAAGCCGTACGCCGGGACGCCACCGCCCGCACCGCCACCCTGACGGAGGCCGTCGCCCTGCTCACCGAAGCCCACGACCACGCCGAACCCGGCGGCACCGCCCACACCGACGCCGCGCTCGAACTCGCCTCGGCCCACCACGCCCGCTGGCAGGACGACGGCGACACCGCCCACCTGCTCGCCGCCGAACGCGTCCTGCGCGCCCTCCCCGCCGACGACCCCACCGGCACCCTGCGCCTGGGCCGTATCCTCCTCGCCCTCGCCCAGGCGGCGCCCGACCCCCGGGCGTACGCCTTCGACGCCGCCGCCGAACTCCGCGCCGCCTGCGGCCTCCTGGAGGCCGGCGACGCCCCCGAACCCCAGCTGTGCGCGGCCCTCCTCGACCTCGCTACGGCGCTGCGGCTGGCCGCCGCGCCCACCGGCGACACCCTCGCCGTACTCGACCGCGCCGGCCGCCTCGCCGCCGACGACCCGCTCCGGCTGCGCCGCCTCACCGAACTGGCCCGGGCGCGCACGGCGGCACAGGCGTGGACCGGGGCGGACGACGCCTACACCGGGGCGATCGACCTCACCGGCCCCTACAGCCCCTGCCGTTGCGCGCTCCTCGCCGAATGGGGCGAGTCGCTGCTGCGCCGCGCGCGGCTCGGCCCCGCCTCCGAGACGCTCGCGCGGGCCGAGTCCGTGCTCCGGGAAGCCTTCGCGGTCAGCCCCGGCAAGGACCCCGGACGGCCCCGCGTCCAACTGCTCCTCGGCCGCGCGCTCGTCCTGCGCTTCGAGCGGCAGGGCTTCCCGCCCGACCTCTACGAGAGCGTCCACCTGCTCGAACAGGCCGCCCGCCACGCCCCCGACGCCGGCACCCGCGCCGAATCCTGGCTGGAGCTGGGCACGGCCCGGCTCACGCTCCACGACGCGCGCGGCCCCGTGGCCCTCGACAGCGTGGTCACCGCCTTCACCTCGGCGCTGAGGGAGGCCCGTGACGCCTCCGGCGGGGCGCCCGGTTCGGTGCTCGCCGCGCGCGCCGCCCACCGCCACGGCGAGGTGCTCGAACGCATGGCGCGGCCGCGCGCGGCCCTCGCCGCCTACCGCGAGGCGGCGCGCGAGTGGAGCGAGCTCACGGCCCGGCACGCCGACGTCCCCTGGGCCGAGGTCCAGGCGACACGGGAGTGCGCGACCCGCCTGAGCGAGTCGTGACCGGAACGCCGCCCGAACGGGTTTCCGCCCGACGGCCCCCGGGAAGAACCGTGCAGCCGCGGGGGCCACGGGCCGGTGGAGGGCGGCAGGGAGGAGCACAGAGTGCCGAAGCTCAAGCGCACCGCGACGGCCCACCAGGCGCACACGGCGGAACGGGTGCCGCCGGTGCCCGACCTCACCGGCGTCGACCTGCGGACCCTGCGGCACACCGAAGACCCCGCCCTCGGCGCCGCCGTCGAGGAAGTCCTGCTCGACCCGGGTGAATTCGAGGAGACCTGGTATTCGAGCGGCGACGACGCGACCGGAGGGAAGGCGCCCGACAGGGACTGAAGCGGAGCCGGATCCGGACGACATGGGGGAGCGGGGGAAGCCGGGATGACCGTGCGGCGCGTCGAGGCGAACGGGGCGCCGGCCCCCGCGGCCCTGGCGCGCCTCGCCCGCACCCGCTCCGCGCCCGCCGACCTCGACCTCCTCCTCCGCGGCCTGCACAGCCGCCGCCTGATCCTGCTCAAGTCCCTGCTGACCGGGCTGGACCGGGGCGCGTACGCCGTGCCCGCCGCCGTCCGCGCGCGCTTCGAGGAGCACTGGCGGCTGCTGGAGCGCGCCGAGGCACGGGACCCGGCCGCCGTCCGCGAGACCCTCGACTACCCGGCCGTCGGCACCTGGCTCGCCCGCGCCCTCGCCCCCGCCGCGCCCGGACCGGCCTGCCGCCTCGGCCACTTCGGGGCCGTCGCCGCCGCGGCCGCGCTCCGCGCCGGCACCCCCTGCGCCCTCACCCTCGCCCCCCGGGGCGGCCTGCTCGCCCTGCCCGGCATCGGCGTCCTCGCCACCTCCGCCCCGGCCGTCCGGCTCACCGCCCGCGCGCACACCGCGCACCTGCGGCCCGAGGGGCGGGGCGCGGGCGCCGTCCTGCTGCGCACCGGCGGGCGGATCCACGGCACCGGCCCCGGCTGGCACGGCCTGCGCCGACTGCCCGGCACCACCGCCCTCCTGGACGACCTCGACCCCTACCGCGCCCCGCCCGGGGGCATCGGCCGCGCCGCGCTGCCGCCCGCGCTCCGCTCCGCGACCGCCGGCGAACCCTGGCTCCGGCTGTGGCGGTCCGCGCTCGCCCTGCTGCGCGCCACCGATCCGCCGCGCGCCGCGGAGACCACGGCCCTGCTGCGCTGCCTGGTCCCGCTCGCCCGCGCCGGGCCGCACGGGCAGGGCGGGCGCGGGGTGAGCGCGACCTTCCGGGCGGCCCCCGGCGCGGTGCTCGCCACCCTGCCGGACACCGCCGCCGAACTCGCCGCCGTGCTCGTCCACGAGACGCAGCACAGCAAGCTGGCGGTGCTGCACGACCTGCTGCCGCTGCACCACGCGGGGCCGTACGCCGCCTACCGGGTCGCCTGGCGCACCGATCCGCGCCCGCTCGCGGGCGTGCTCCAGGGCACCTACGCCCACCTGGCGCTGGCCGACTTCTGGGGCCGCGTCGCGGCGCGCGCCGGGCTCCCGGCGGGCACCCGGGCAACCGCGCGGGCCCGGCACGATTCCTACCGCCGACAGGTCGCGGAAGCCCTGCCCCTCCTGCTTGAATCCAATGAACTCACCCCCGCGGGCGTCGAGTTCGCCACAGGAATGCGAGCGCACCACGCGGGCCTGGGGCGGACCGCCGGGCCCGCGACGGCACTCGGCGGAACGTCACCGTTCGGTGACGTACGGTAATCTTGGCGTCGTGCCGGTCCACCCGGCCGCCGCGGCGCGGAGCAGTGAGGGGACGTGCGCATGAGTGACCGAACCGGTGCCGCGCAGAGCCGGCCGGGGCCCGAGGGCGAGCGCTTCGTCGTCGTGTTCGCCGGCTTCCACCGGCCCTGGGCCACCTGGATCCGCCACCGGCTGGAGAGCCACGGACACCGGGTGGCCCTGCAGCGCTGGGACCCCCGCCGGGAGGTCCCCCTCGAAAGCGCCCTGGGCGACCTGCTGCTGGCCTCCGGGCGGCTGCTGCTCGTCCTCAGCGACTGGTTCTTCCAGCTGGGCCCGCGCCGCGACGGCGAGTGGGACGAGGTCCTGCGCGGCGTCGTCGCCGCCCACGCCGAGCGGTTCGCCGCCGTCAGCCTCACCAACCGCGCCCTGCCGCCCGCCACCGCCGTCCTGGAGCCCGCCGACCTCTACGGCATCGGCGCCCAGGAGGCCGAGCGCCGCCTCCTCGCCCGGCTCGGCCTGCCGCCCGGCCCGCCGCGCCGCGGCATCCCCGAGGGCCCCGGCTCCCGCTATCCGGGCGACCCGCCGGCCGTCTGGGGCGAGGTGCCGCGCCGCGACCCCCGGTTCACCGGCCGCGACGACCTCCTCAACCAGCTCCAGGAGCAGCTGACCGACGCCGAGCAGGGCACCGCCGTCTGCGCGCTGCTCGGCATGTCCGGGATCGGCAAGACCCAGCTCGCCGCCGAGTACGCCCACCGCTTCAGCGCCGACTACGACGTCATCTGGTGGGTCAACTCCGACATGCGCGGCACCCAGCGCGAGCGCCTCGGCGAGCTCGCCGCCGAACTGGGCCTGCCCAGCGGCTCCGAGCCCGGCGAGCGCATCCGCGCCGTCCGCGAGGCCCTGCGCCGCGGCGAGCCGTACGGCCGCTGGCTGCTGATCTTCGACGGCTGGGACGACATCGACGGCGCCCACGAGCTGCTCCCCGAGGGCCCCGGGCATGTGCTGATCACCTCCCGCAACCGCAGCTGGACCGCCCAGGGCGCCACCCCGGTCGAGGTCCCCGGCTTCCAGCGGCACGAGTCCACCGGCTATCTGATGCGCCGCGCGCCCCGCATCACCGCCGAGGAGGCCACCGAGGTCGCCACCGAGCTCGGCGACATCCCCCTCGCCCTCGTCCAGGCCGCCGCCTGGCTCGGCGAGTCCGACATGGCCGTCGGCGACTATCTGCGCCTGGTCCGGGAGGGCGAGCTCTCCGGCCTCGCCGAACAGGGCGACTTCGACGGCGTGCCGCGCTCCTCCCTCACCTCCTGGTCGATACTGATCAACCGGCTGCGCGAGACCCAGCCGCACGCGGTGGAACTCCTCACCCTGTGCACCTCCTTCGCCCCCGGCCGGATCCCCATCGGCCTCGTCCGCCACCTCCCGCCCGCCGAGCTGGTGGAGAGCCTCGGCTGGCTCGCCACCGACCTGCCCAGCTGGACCAGGGCGCTGGACACCCTCGTCAACTACTCGGTCCTCACCCGCGACACCCGCGGCACCGTCCCCGGCGAGCCGGGCCCCGAGCAGGAGTCCGTGCACATGCACCGGCTCGTCCACGACATCGTCGCCCGCCTCACCTCACCCCAGGAGCGGCAGGCGCACCAGCGCATCGTCCGCCGGATGCTCGCCGCCGCCGACCCCGGCAACCCCCAGGACACCCGGCTCTGGCCGCGCTACGCCGAGCTCCTCCCGCACCTGGAGCCCTCCGGCGCCCTCGGCAGCCACGACGCGCGCGTCCAGGAGACCGTCCTCAACTGCCTGCACTACTGCCACCGCAGCGGCGAGTTCCGCACCGGCATCGAGCTCGCCGAGCAGGTCCGCGCCCGCTGGAGCGAGCTCTTCCCGCCCGAGCACCCCCGCATGCTCGACCTCACCGTCCGCCAGGGCAACATCCTCCGGGCGTACGGCGTCTTCCGCTCCGCCTATGAGCTCGACCGGGAGCTGCTGGAGCGGCTGCGCGCCTGCGCCCCCACGGGCCCCCGCCCCGGCAGCGGCACCGCCCTGATGACCGCCACCAGCTGCCTCGCCGCCGACCAGCGCTACCTCGGCCAGTACACCGAGGCCCTCCAGCTCCAGCGCGAGGTCCTGCACACCGCCCGGGAACTCCTCGGCCCCGACGACTACTTCACCCTCAACGCCCAGCACAACCTCGGCGTCGGCCTCAGACTGCTGGGCCGCTACGCCGAGGCGTACGACACCGACCTGGAGACCCTGCGCAAGCGGGAGTCCCTGCTGCGCGCCCGGCACGCCGCCACCCTCGTCTCCGGCATCTCCTGCGCCCGCGACCTGCGGCTCATGGGCCGCTACCGCGACGCGCTGGCCCGCCAGGAGCTCGGCATGCGGCTGCACCTCCAAGTGCTCGGCCCCCAGCACCCGCAGACCCTGCGCGCCCACCACAACCTCGTCCTGTGCGAGCGGCGCGCGGGCGGCTTCCAGGACGTGGGCGCCGCCATGGCCAGCCTCCTCGAACAGATGGAGAAGGTCCACGGCCGCGGCCACTACGCCACCCTCGGCCTCGTCGTCGACCACGGCAACCACGCCCGCGAGCACGGCGACCTCGGCCACGCCCGCGACCTCATCACCGAGGGCGAGGCCGGCTTCCGCGCCCTCCTCGGCCCCGCCCACCCCGTCACCACGGGCATGCTCACCAACACCGGCCTCGTCCTCCAGGCCGCCGGGGAGCGGGCCGAGGCGCTCACCATGTTCGAGGCCGCCCACGCCGGGCTGTCCGCGACCCTCGGCCCCGAGCACCCCTGGGTGCTGGGCTGCGCCCTCAACGCCGCCGCCGGGCGCAACTTCAACGGCCGCCTCGACGCCGCGCTGGAGCTCAGCCGCGAGACCCTCCGCCGGGCCCGGCACGCCCTCGGCGAGGACCACCCGCTGACCCTGTCCTGCGAGGTCGCCCTCGCCGCCGACCTGCGGGCCCTGCGCGAGCACGAGGAGGCGTCCAAGGTCGAGCGGGACGCCCTCCAGCGGCTCACCCGCACCCTGGGCGCCCAGCACCCGCACGCCCTCTCCGCCCGCCAGCGCACCCGCCCGTACTGGGACTTCGAGCCCTACCTCGGCTGAGCCGCGCCGCACACACGGGTCAGGGCCCCCGCCGCTTCCGCGGTGGGGGCCCTGACCTTTACTGCTTGTACTGCTTGTACTGCTTCGCGCGAGTGCGCCGGGATCAGATGTCGAAGACCTCGGCGACCAGTGCCTGCTGCTCCGCCTGGTGGCGCTTGGCCGAGCCGACCGCCGGGGAGGAGGAGTGCGGCCGGGAGATCCGGCGCAGCCGCTCCCGGGCCGGGATGTCGGCACCGACGGCCAGGTCCAGGTGGTCGATCAGGTTCAGCGCGATGAACGGCCACGCACCCTGGTTCGCCGGCTCCTCCTGGGCCCAGACGAACTTCTCCGCCGCCGAGTACTTCGCGAACTCGGCCTGGAGCTCCTCGCCGGGCAGCGGGTAGAGCCGCTCGATACGGACGATCGCCGTGTCGTTGGCGCCCCGCTTGGCCCGCTCCGCGACCAGGTCGTAGTAGACCTTGCCCGCGCAGAAGACGACCTTGCGGACGTCCTCGGTGACCACGGTGTCGTCGCCGATCAGCGGACGGAAGGAACCGCTGGTGAACTCCTCCACCTTCGACGCCGCCGCCTTCAGGCGCAGCATCGACTTCGGGGTGAAGACGATGAGCGGCTTGTGGTGCGGGTTGTGGACCTGCCAGCGCAGCAGGTGGAAGTAGTTCGACGGCAGCGTCGGCATGGCGACCGTCATGTTGTTCTGCGCGCAGAGCTGGAGGAAGCGCTCGATCCGGGCCGAGGAGTGGTCCGGGCCCTGGCCCTCGTAGCCGTGCGGCAGCAGCAGCGTGACGCCGGAGGTCTGGCCCCACTTCTGCTCGGAGGAGGAGATGAACTCGTCGGTGATGCTCTGGGCACCGTTGACGAAGTCACCGAACTGGGCCTCCCACAGCACCAGCGCGTCCGGGCGGGCCAGGGAGTAGCCGTACTCGAAGCCCATCGCCGCGTACTCGCTGAGCAGCGAGTCGTAGACGTTGAAGCGGGCCTGGTCCTCGGACAGGTAGAGCAGCGGGGTGTAGTCCTCGCCGGTCTCGCGGTCGACGAGCACCGCGTGGCGCTGGCCGAAGGTGCCGCGGCGGGAGTCCTGGCCGGCGAGCCGGACGGGGACACCCTCCATCAGCAGCGAGCCGAAGGCGAGGGTCTCGCCCATGCCCCAGTCGATCGTGCCGTCCTCGATGCTGGCGGCGCGGCGCTGGAGCTGCGGCACCAGGCGCGGGTGCACCGTGACGTTCTCCGGCACGTTGACCTGCGTCTCGGCGATCCGCTTGACGACCTCCTGGGAGATCGCGGTGTTCACCGGGGCCGGGAACTGCGGCAGCTCGGTCACCGGCTCGTAGGCCGCGGGGGCCGCGTCGGCGTCCCGGACCTCGACGAAGACCTTCTCCAGCTGGCCCTGGTAGTCCTGCAGGGCCTGCTCGGCCTCTTCCAGGGTGATGTCACCACGGCCGATCAGCGACTCGGTGTAGAGCTTGCGCACCGAGCGCTTCTTGTCGATCAGGTCGTACATCAGCGGCTGGGTGAACGAGGGGTTGTCCGACTCGTTGTGGCCCCGGCGGCGGTAGCAGATCAGGTCGATGACGACGTCCTTGTTGAACGCCTGGCGGAACTCGAAGGCGAGCCGCGCGACGCGGACCACGGCCTCCGGGTCGTCACCGTTCACATGGAAGATCGGCGCCTCGATCATCCGGGCGACGTCGGTGCAGTACATCGACGAGCGCGAGGACTCCGGCGGCGCGGTGAAGCCGACCTGGTTGTTGATGACGATGTGCACGGTGCCGCCGGTGCGGTAGCCGCGCAGCTGCGACATGTTCAGCGTCTCGGCCACGACGCCCTGGCCCGCGAAGGCCGCGTCGCCGTGCAGCTGGACGGGGAGGACGGTGAAGTCCGTGCCCGCCTTGCCGATGATGTCCTGCTTGGCCCGCGCGATGCCCTCGACGACCGGGTCGACGGTCTCCAGGTGCGAGGGGTTGGCGGCCAGCGAGACCTTGATCTGCTCGCCGTCCAGGCCCGTGAAGGTGCCCTCCGCGCCCAGGTGGTACTTCACGTCGCCGGAGCCGTGCATCGACTTCGGGTCGAGGTTGCCCTCGAACTCGCGGAAGATCTGCGCGTACGACTTGCCGACGATGTTCGCCAGCACGTTCAGCCGGCCACGGTGGGCCATGCCGATGACGACCTCGTCCAGGCGCGACTCGGCGGCCGCGTCCAGCACCGCGTCCAGCAGCGGGATGACGGACTCGCCGCCCTCCAGGGAGAACCGCTTCTGGCCGACGTACTTCGTCTGGAGGAAGGTCTCGAACGCCTCGGCGGCGTTCAGCCGACGCAGGATGCGCAGCTGCTCCTCGCGCTCCGGCTTGGAGTGCCCGCGCTCGACCCGGTCCTGGATCCACTTGCGCTGCTTGGGGTCCTGGATGTGCATGAACTCGATGCCGGTGGTGCGGCAGTACGAGTCGCGCAGCACGCCGAGGATGTCGCGCAGCTTCATCAGCGACTTGCCCGCGAAGCCGCCGACCGCGAACGCCCGCTCCAGGTCCCACAGGGTGAGGCCGTGCTCGGTGATGTCGAGGTCGGGGTGCTTGCGCTGGCGGTACTCCAGCGGGTCGGTGTCGGCCATGACGTGGCCGCGGACCCGGTAGGAGTGGATCAGCTCGAAGACCCGGGCGGCCTTGGTGACGTCGTCGTCGTGCGAGGCGTCGATGTCCTTGAGCCAGCGGATGGGCTCGTAGGGGATGCGCAGCGCCTCGAAGATGTCGTCGAAGAAGCCGTTCTCGCCCAGCAGCAGCTGGTTCATGATCCGCAGGAACTCGCCGGAGGCGGCGCCCTGGATCACGCGGTGGTCGTAGGTCGACGTCAGGGTCATGACCTTGGAGATGCCCAGCTTGTTCAGGGCGTCCTGCGAGGTGCCCTGGAACTCGGCCGGGTAGTCCATGGCGCCCACGCCGATGATGAGGCCCTGGCCGGGCATCAGGCGCGGCACGGAGTGCACGGTGCCGATGCCGCCGGGGTTCGTCAGCGAGGCGGTGACCCCGGTGAAGTCGTCCATCGTCAGCTTGCCGACGCGGGCGCGGCGGACGATGTCCTCGTACGCCTGCCAGAACTCGAAGAAGTTGAGCGTCTCGGCCTTCTTGATGGCCGCGACCACGAGCTGGCGGTCGCCGTTCGGCTTCACCAGGTCGATCGCCAGGCCGAGGTTGACGTGCTCGGGCTTGACGAGGGTCGGCTTGCCGTCCTTCTCCGCGAAGGAGTAGTTCATCGACGGCATCAGCTTCAGCGCCTGCACCATGGCGAAGCCGATGAGGTGCGTGAAGGAGACCTTGCCACCGCGGGCGCGCTTGAGGTGGTTGTTGATGACGATGCGGTTGTCGAACAGCAGCTTCACCGGGACCGCGCGGACGGACGTGGCCGTCGGCAGCTCCAGCGAGGCGTTCATGTTCTTCGCCACCGCGGCGGCGGGGCCGCGCAGCGGGACGTACTCCGGGCCCTTGGCGGGCTCGGCGGTGGCCTTCGCGGCCACCGGCTTGGCGGGCGCCGCGGCCGCGGGCTTCGCCGCGGCGGGGGCGGCGGCCTTCGGCGCCGCGGGCGCGGCCGCGGGAGCGGCGGCCGGAGCCGCCTGCTGCGCGGCGGGGGCGCTCACGGGAGCCGGCGCGGCCGGAGCCGCGGGCGCGGCGGCCGGGGCACTACCGGTCAGGCCCGGTGGCGGCGCGGCCGCCGTCTGACCCGGCTTGTAGTCGGCGAAGAAGTCCCACCAGGCTCGGTCGACCGAGTTCGGGTCCTGGAGGTACTGCTGGTAGATCTCGTCGACGAGCCACTCATTGGGACCGAAGACGTCGGCAGGGCTCTTGCCCTGCCCGTCCTGGTCGGTCGAGACGCTCGAGGTGTTGGGGGACTGTGGCGACACGGCGGCAACCGCCCTCTTCCGCTTCACAAGGTGATGGACAGCGGAAATAAAGGCTACGCCTGTCTGTACCGATGATGCAGGCCACCCGGGCCAGTCGTCGCGCAAGTCACATTCGTCAGGGGGTTTCGAGGCATGACTTGGCGGGAAACACACGGGGTTCCGCAGGTCCCGGGGGATTCTGGGTTCGCTTGAGCGTGCCCCACACTCCCTCGAATGTGTGCCTCCGCCACCGACCCTACGTCAACCTTGATCTCGGGGGCCGCCCGGAAGGGTGACCTGTATGCGGCACCCCTGAGGGGATTCGGCCACGCCGATGCTTCCCCCGTGCAGGTCCACCGCCCAGCGCGCGATCGCCAGCCCCAGCCCCGTGCCGCCGTCGCTGCCCGGCCCCTGCTGGCCCGAGCCGCCCCGGTTGAAACGCTCGAAGACGCGGTGCCGCTCGGCCTCCGGGATGCCCGGCCCCTCGTCCAGCACCTCCAGATCCAGCGACTGGGCGCCCTCGCCCCGGCGCGCCCGCACCGTCACCCGGCCGTGCGGGGGGCTGTGCTTGACGGCGTTGTCCACCAGATTGGCCACCACCTGGTGCAGCCGCTCCGCGTCGGCGTGCGCCGTGAGCTCCGGCGGCGACACGTCCAGATGCAGATGGACGTCCTTGCGGGCGTGCGGCGAGGAGCCCGAGCCATTGGCCATCCCCGCCTCCTTCAGCACCCCCGCCAGATACGGCCACACCTCGAAGCGCCGGGCGTGCAGCGGCACGACCCCGTTGTCCAGCCGCGACAGGTCCAACAGCTGCTCCACCAGCCGGCCCAGCCGCTCGGTCTGCCGCAGCGCGGTGCGCATGGTCTCCGGGTCGGCGGCCGAGACCCCGTCCACCACGTTCTCCAGCACCGCCCGCAGCCCCGCGATCGGGGTGCGCAGCTCGTGCGAGACGTTCGCGACCAGCTCCTTGCGGTGGGTGTCCACCGCCTCCAGGTCGGCCGCCATCCGGTTGAAGGCCGTGGCCAGGTCCCCGAACTCGTCCCGCCGCCCGGCACCCACCCGCCGGGTGTAGTCGCCCTGCGCCATCGCCCGGGTGACGGCGGTCATCTCGTCCAGCGGCGCGGTGAGCCCGTGCGCCACGAACTGCGTTATCAGCAGCGAGGCGATGATCGAGAAGACGGTGATCACCCGGAGCTCGGTCGCCGAGTGGAGCGCCACGAAGACCAGGAAGGTCGTTATCACCACCGACCCGATCACCAGCGCGCCCAGCGCCGCCTTCACCGAGCGGTAGGGATCCAGGGGCCGCAGCGCCTCCCAGACCCGGCCGCCCAGCCCCCCGGGCGACGGATGCCGGTCCTGCGGGCCCTCCGCCCGGCTCCGGACGGCACCCCCCGCGCCGGCGGCCCGCTCCGGCCCGCCGCCCGTCCCGCCGCTCATGCCGCCGGGGTCTCCAGCGCGTAGCCGACCCCGTGGACCGTACGGATCCGCTCCGCGCCGATCTTCCGGCGGAGCGCCTTGATGTGACTGTCCACGGTCCGCGTCCCGGAGGCGTCCGCCCAGTCCCACACCTCCGCGAGCAGCTGCTCGCGGGAGAGGACGGCGCGCGGGGTGTTCGCCAGGCAGACCAGCAGGTCGAACTCGGTCGGAGTGAGGTGCACGTCGGTGCCGCGCACCCGGACTCTGCGCTGCGCGTGGTCGATCTCCAGCTCGCCCAGCCGCAGGATGCCGGTGCGCGGCGTGTGCGCGGCGAGCGCCGCCCGCTCCACCCGCCGCAGCAGCACGTGCACCCGCGCCGCCAGCTCCCGCATCGAGAACGGCTTGGTCATGTAGTCGTCCGCGCCCACGCCCAGGCCGACCAGCATGTCGGTCTCGTCGTCGCGCGCGGTGAGCATCAGCACGGGCACCGGCCGCTGCGCCTGCACCCGGCGGCACACCTCCAGGCCGTCGAAGCCCGGCAGCATCACGTCCAGGACCAGCAGATCCGGCTGCCACGCCTCGGCGGCGTCCACGGCCGCCGGGCCGTCGCCGGCGGTCCGCACCTGGAAGCCCTCGGCCCGCAGCCGGGCCGCGATGGCGTCGACGATCGTCCGGTCGTCCTCGACGACGAGCACCCGGCGCTGCGCCCCGGGGGAGGCCGCGGCACCGTTCGGGCCGATGTGTGTCTGCTCCATGCGCCCCGCCCCTAGCGTCTTCCGTGGCCTGCATCTCCACACAGTCCTGCGGCTGTGGCAAGCAGAGTACGGGCAGGCGGCTGGGGACGGCTACGCGGCACGAAGCGCGAGGTGGACTACGTCCGGTACGCCCCGGGCAACGGCGATCTCTTCGGTTCTTACCCCTTCGAACCCGGCATTCCGGAGCGCGTCCTCGAACGCCTCCGACGGCCGCGCCGACCACACGGCGAGCACCCCGCCGGGCGCCAGCCGGTCGCGGCAGGCCAGCAGTCCGGCGGGGGAGTAGAGCCCGCCGTTGTCCTCGGTCACGGTCCAGCCGGGGCCGTTGTCGATGTCCAGGCACAGGGTGTCGTAGGTGACGGCGGCGGTCCGTACGTACCGCACGAGGTCCGTGTGCACGATCTCCGTACGGGCGTCCGCCAGCGCCCGAGCCGAGAACGCGGCCAGCGGGCCGCTCCGGTGCCAGTCGATCACCGCCGACTCGCGCTCCACCACGGAGATCCGCCCCCAGCGCGGCTCCTCGGCCGCCCGCGCCAGCGAGAAGCCGACGCCCAGGCCGCCGATCAGCACCGCCGGATCCCGCCGCCCGGCGGGCAGGGCGGCCAGGGCCGCGTCGACCAGGAGGCGCTCGGAGCGCCCGTCGGAGGTGTCCATCAGGAAGCAGCCGTTGGCGATGATCTCGTAGACCTCGCCTCTCCTGCGCAGCACGACCTCGCCGTGCGGCCCCTCGCGGCGGTCCACGGTGACGGGTGACGCGTGACGGACATCCTGATCGGTCATGGCAGAGCCTTCCGTAGGTCGGGGGCCCGGCGGACGCAGCGGACGGATCTTCGGTTGAGGGTCGTGACCGGAGTCACGGCCAGAGGTTGATTTGCCGGGCCACTGGGGACCTTAATGTTCACAGTGAGGGCGGAGAGTGAGGCCCGGGGCAGGGCCGCCCGTGATCCATCGCGCAGCAGGAAAGGGGCCTGGCCGAGTGACTGTGGTTGACCCCGCGATGTCGCCTGGCGGCGGCCACGCGTCCGGGCCGGAGACCGAGCCGGCCGCCGCGCCGGCCGCCACCGGGCCCGTATGCCTCCCGTCGCCACGCGGCCCGGTCGCTCCCGCGGCCATCAGGTCCTGGTTCCGCCGGCCGGGCTGGCCGCGGCGGGTCCTGCCGACCCCCACCGGCACGCCGTTCACCTTCGTCTACGGCCTTGTGCTGCTCGGCACCGCGCTCTTCGCCGAACTCGGCGACGAGGCGACCGTCAACCAGCTCCTGCGCGACTCCAGCACCGACGCCGCCCACCTCGCCGACCAGCCCCTCGTGGTCCTCGTCGCCAGTGCCCTGTGGGTGGCGGGCGGCCTCTATTCGCTCTACGGCCTGTTCTTCGCCGTCGTCCTCAGCTCGCTCGAACGCCGCATAGGCCCCGCCCGCACGGCGGGCGTCTTCCTCCTCGGCCACGTCCTGGCCACCCTCGCCACGGAGCTCCCGGTCGCCGGGGCGGTCGCGGCGGGCCGCCTGCCGGAGGCGTCGCTGCACCGGCTCGACTACGGCATCAGCTTCGGCGTGATGGCCTCCGTGGGCGCCCTGTCCGTCCTCCTCCGCCGGCCGGTGGGGTGGGCGCTGCTCGGCTTCGCGGTCCTCCTCTGCGCGCAGGACTTGATCGAATTCGCGGATCCGCTGGCCAGTTGGGGCCATCCGATAGCGCTGCTGACGGGGATGGCTTGCGGGCCTTTCATCCGGGACCGGGGTGGGGTGGCGGGGGGTTGAGGGGGGCTTTGGCCCAGCTTCCCGCCTAGCCGCGCTGGGGCGCGGGCCCCAGGCCCCGACTGCGGGTGCGTTGCCGCCTGCGGCGGGAGCGGCCTGCGGCCGCGTCCTCAAACTCCCCCAGCTACCTCCCCCAGACTCCGTCCGGGGGTGCCCCCAGAGGTGCCCCCAACGGGCTGATTGGGAACCCTGAGGCGGACACGTCCCGCACGTGCTCTCCGGTGGGAGGGGGTGGGGCTGGAGGGTGGGGTTCTGGAACGCGGTGCGTCGTTACGGCACTCAATGCGGGAGACCCGCACCGCACCGCGTTCCAGGTCCCCAGCCCGGAAGACCCGCCCCCGGCACCCACCACCACCCAAGCCCGGCCGGCGTTTGAGGCCGCCCGCCGCAGGCGCACACAAGCCGCACCAGACAACGGCGAACCCCACAACCCAGCCCGGCCGGCGCTTGAGGCCACCCGGACCGCAAGCACCAACGACCCGCACCCGGCAAGCCCACCCGCATTTCGATCGCTCAGAGCGAACACAGGGAACATTCGCCACCCCCTCACGCATTGAGTCGGCATAGCTCAACTTGCCTGCCGAAGGGGAGATCATGGCTTTCACGTCCACACCGCTCACCCTGCCCGTGCTGCCCCTCGACGACGAGGTCGTACTGCCCGGCATGGTCGTGCCTCTCGACCTCTCCGACAGCGAGGTGCGAGCCGCCATCGAGGCCGCGCAGGCCGCAGCCGCAGCCGCTGCCGGGGACGGGACCGGGAAGGGGGCCAAGGCTGGGGCCAAGGCCGGGGAGGGTGACGGGGCCGGCAAGCCGCTCGTGCTGCTCGTGCCACGCGTAGACGGTTCGTACGTCGGCACCGGCACCCTCGGCCGCGTGGAGCAGGTCGGCCGGCTCTCCGACGGGGACCCCGGGGCGCTCATCCGAGGGCTGGGGCGCGTCCGGATCGGGGCGGGTACGACCGGGCCCGGGGCCGCGCTGTGGGTCGAGGGCACCCGGATCGAGGAGGCCGCCCCCGACCCGCTGCCCGGCGCGGTCGCCGAGCTGATGAAGGAGTACAAGGCGCTCGCCACCAGCTGGCTCCGCAAGCGCGGTGCCTGGCAGGTCGTGGACCGCGTCCAGCAGCTCGACGACGTGGCCCAGCTCGCCGACAATTCCGGTTACCTCCCGTTCCTCACCGTCGCCCAGCGCGTCGAGCTGCTGGAGACCGCCGACCCGGTGGCCCGGCTGCGGTCCGCCGTCACCTGGCTGAGCGAGCACCTCGCCGAGCAGGACGTCGCCGAGTCGATCGCCAAGGACGTGCAGGAGGGGGTCGACAAGCAGCAGCGCGAGTTCCTGCTCCGCCGCCAGCTGGAGGCCGTTCGCAAGGAGCTCGCCGACCTCAACGGCGACCCGGAGAGCGAGCCGGACGACTACCGCGCCCGCGTCGAGGCCGCCGACCTGCCGGAGAAGGTCCGCGAGGCCGCGCTCAAGGAGGTCGAGAAGCTGGAGCGCGCCTCCGACCAGAGCCCCGAGGGCGGCTGGATCCGCACCTGGCTCGACACCGTCCTGGAGCTGCCCTGGAACGAGCGCACCGAGGACGCGTACGACATCCCCGGAGCCAAGGCCGTGCTCGACGCGGACCACGCCGGCCTCGCGGACGTCAAGGAACGGATCACCGAATACCTGGCGGTGCGCAAGCGGCGCGCCGACCGGGGGCTGGGCGTGATCGGCGGGCGGCGCGGGGGCGCGGTGCTCGCGCTCGTCGGTCCGCCCGGCGTCGGGAAGACCTCGCTGGGGGAGAGCGTGGCCCGCGCCATGGGCCGCAAGTTCGTCCGGGTCGCCCTCGGCGGCGTGCGCGACGAGGCGGAGATCCGCGGTCACCGGCGCACGTACGTCGGCGCGCTCCCCGGCCGTATCGTCCGCGCCGTCAAGGAGGCGGGCTCGATGAACCCGGTCGTCCTCCTGGACGAGATCGACAAGGTCGGCTCCGACTTCCGCGGCGACCCGGCGGCGGCCCTCCTCGAAGTCCTGGACCCGGCGCAGAACCACACCTTCCGCGACCACTACCTCGAGGTCGAGCTCGACCTCTCGGACGTCGTCTTCCTGGCCACGGCCAACGTCCTCGACTCCATCCCCGAGGCCCTCCTCGACCGCATGGAGCTCGTCCGCCTCGACGGCTACACCGAGGACGAGAAGGTC
This sequence comes from Streptomyces sp. NPDC025618, assembly GCF_055558795.1. Taxonomy (NCBI): domain Bacteria; kingdom Bacillati; phylum Actinomycetota; class Actinomycetes; order Kitasatosporales; family Streptomycetaceae; genus Streptomyces; species Streptomyces sp. NPDC025618. Next base: position 99,886 of record NZ_JBVHLW010000025.1, read on the forward strand.
GTCATCGCCCGCGACCACCTGCTGCCCCGGCAGCTGGAGCGCGCCGGCCTGGCGGCCGAGGAGGTGCGGCTGGAGGACGAGGCGCTGCGCAAGCTGGCCGGCGAGTACACCCGCGAGGCGGGCGTGCGCACCCTGGAGCGCGCCCTCGCCCGGCTGCTGCGCAAGGTGGCCGCCCAGCACGAACTGGGCGAGCGCGAGCTGCCCGTGACCCTGGGCGCCGACGATCTGCGCACCCTGATCGGCCGCCCGCACCACACGCCGGAATCCGCGCAGGACCCGGCCGAGCGGCGTACGGCCGTACCGGGAGTGGCGACCGGCCTCGCGGTCACGGGGGCGGGCGGCGACGTCCTCTTCGTGGAGGCGTCGCTGGCCGACCCCGAGACGGGCGGCGCGGGCCTGACCCTGACCGGCCAGCTGGGCGACGTGATGAAGGAGTCCGCGCAGATCGCGCTGTCCTTCCTCCGCTCCCACGGCGCCGAACTGGAGCTCCCCGTGGGCGACTTCAAGGAGCGCGGCGTCCACCTCCACGTCCCCGCGGGCGCGGTCCCCAAGGACGGCCCGAGCGCGGGCGTGACGATGACGACGGCGCTCGCCTCCCTGCTCTCCGGCCGCCAGGTGCGCCCCGACGTGGCGATGACCGGCGAGGTCTCGCTGACCGGCCGTGTGCTGCCCGTCGGCGGCGTGAAGCAGAAGCTGCTCGCGGCGCACCGGGCCGGGGTGACCACGGTCGTCATCCCCAAGCGGAACGAGCCCGACCTGGACGACGTGCCGGAGGAGATCCTCTCCGCGCTCGACGTCCACCCGGTCGCGGACGTCCGCCAGGTCCTGGAACTCGCCCTCCAGCCGGCGTCCTCGCAGGTGGTGATGGCGGCATAGCCCGAGCGGCACCGGTGCGGCCCCTGCCGTCGTGACAGGGGCCGCACCGGTTTCCCCGCGCCGTCCGGTCAGCAGACCTTCACGTACCAGACCGGGTGCCAGTCGGCGTGGGCGTCGTACGACCCGCCGTTCACCTGAGCCGGTGGCGTCGAGTAGACGAGTTTGTGGCTCTTGTTGTACATCCGGGCCACGGTGCCGCTCGACTGGTTGTTCCACCACGAGCCGCCGCTGTTCCAGCCGTCCGGGATCTCCCAGTAGACGTTGCACTTGGAGTGCTGCCAGACGGTGCCCTCGTAATTGGCCTTCGGCCAGCCGCAGAAGTTGAGGTAGTCGCAGTCGGCCGCGTTCTTCGGGTGCGTGGTGGTGCGCAGGTCACGGGCGTACTTCTCGCCCGGCACGGCGACCAGCAGGAAGCCGCCCGGCACATCGACCCTGTTGGCGGAGACCTGCTTGCCGCCCGTCTGGGAGACATAGCGGTCCACGTCCTTCTGGAGCGCGGCGGACTGCGCGGCCGTCAGCCCCGCGTGCTCGGCCTGCGCCGCGTAGCGGCCGGAAGCGGCCGCGGTGGCGTGCGTCGCCCCGAGCCCCGCGACGAGCGCCAGCGCCATGCACGCGGGGACGGCGAGCAGGCGTCTCGACCCGCTTGCCCCGCTTGCCCCGCTCGCCCCTCTCGACCCGGAGATCCCGCCGGTGCGATGTGTGGTCACGGTGATTCCCTCCCCATCGCCGCCCTGCCGGGGCGGCGGAGCCGGTGACATCAGGGCATGTTCATGCCCGCGTGCGAGTCTGGCGGCCGGGCGGCGGCCTGGATTGTAGGAATGCGACCTGCCCGGCCGGCCGCCCCGGATCGTCCGGAAACCCGCCTTGGCCCCCACCCGTACGGACGTACGGTGAAGCGGATGTCAGAAACCGGCACCGCTTCCCGGCAGTTGGTCCGCAGCACCCCGGCGGCGGAGCTGCGCGGAGCCGTGCTGGGCTACCGCGGCTTCCGCTTCGCGGCCGGCGGCCCGCGCCGCCGGCTGGTGGTGCCCGACGGCGTGGTGAAGGTGATGCTCGGCTTCGGCGGCCCGCTCGACATGGTCGACGCGGTGGAACCGCGCACGGTGACCACGGCCGCCTCCCTCGTCAACGGCCTGCGCACCACCGCGGCCATCGGCCTGCACCGCGGGCTGCTGCACGGCGTCACCGTCCTGCTCTCCCCTCCGGCGGCCTACCGCCTCTTCGGCGTCCCCGCGGCCGAGTGGGCCCACCTCACGCTCGACCCCGGCGACCTCCTCGGCGCCCGCCTCGGCCGGCTCACGGAACGGCTCGCCGAGTGCCCCGACTGGCCTTCCCGCTTCGCCCTCCTCGACCGGGCCCTGACCACCCGGCTGCGCACGGGCCCGCGCTGCGATCCCGAAGTCGCCTGGGCCTGGCGCGAATTGCGCCGTACGGACGGCCGGCTGCCCATCGCCGACGTCGCCGCGGGTACGGGCTGGAGCCGCCGGCACCTGGAACGCCGCTTCCGCCAACAGCTCGGCCCGACGCCGAAGGGGGCGGCGCAGGTGCTGCGGCTCCAGGCGGCGCTCCGCCTGAAGCGGGCCGGGATGTCCTGGACTTCCGCGGCCACGGGGGCGGGGTTTCATGACCAGGCGCATTTCTCCCATACGTTCCGGGTGATGATCGGGTGTACGCCTGGTCGTTTCCAGGACGGGAGGGTGGTGGGGACGGCGGACGATCCGCTGGATTTCCTGCCGGGGCAGGTGACGAGCATTTTGCTGGCGTGATCTTTGATCTGCCGGGCGGTGTCGCCTGCGGCGCGCTTTTCCCTCCCCCCGCCCCTTCCCGGCTGCGTCAGATGTGCGGCTCCGCCGCGTGGGGGGCTGCGCCCCAGACCCCGCAACGCGCTTCGCGCGTTGTCCTCAATCGCCGGACGGGCTGAAAAGAAAAGACGGGCGTGCCCCGAAACCTGCTGTTGCTCTCCGGTGGGAGGGGGTGGGGCTGGAGGGTGGGGTTCTGGAACGCGGTGCGTCGTTACGGCACTCACTGATGGTTTCAGAATGAGTTCGGTGTAGGGGCTTGGCGGTTGGGTGTTGTTTCGGCAGGCTCTGTTGGGTGTCTGCTGATCTCGTGCCTGATG